>DASRYA010000096.1:0-25093 GCA_035687305.1 Hyphomicrobium sp.
AGCACAAGCATATCCCCGAGCTCATGCGCTATGGCGGGCTCACACGGCGGCCGATCTTCGTGCCGTCGGTGGGCAACTTTCGCCAGGGCATGATTGTGTCGGTGCCGTTGCACCTCGACACGCTGCCGGGCAAACCCTCCCTGCGCGATCTGGAGCGCGTGCTGGACGAGCACTATCGGGGTAGCGATGTGGTCACCGTCTCGCAGGCGCCGGGTGCGAAGCTCACACGCCTTGCCGCGGAAGTGGCAGACGGCAACGACAGGCTGGAGCTGTTCGTGTTCGGCAAGGCCGAGCTTGGGCAGGCGGTTCTGCTCGCCCGGCTCGACAATCTCGGCAAGGGCGCGGCAGGCGCAGCGGTTCAGAATATTCGCCTGATGCTCGGGATCTAGATGTGAACTTTCAGGAGGTTGTCCATTCGGTCCGAACCGGGGAAGCTGAAGTTGCGACACACCAACTTCACGCCGGGGGACCGAATGAACGTCCACAACAATGCCCGTCTGACACCTAAAGGTCGAGAGGCCATGGTGCTGGCCGTCGTGCGCGGAGGGCTCAGCCGCTCTGAGGCTGCGAGGGCCGTCAACACCACGGTGAAGACCGTCGCAAAGTGGGTTGCCCGTGTCCGCGAAGGCGGCATCGAAGCTCTCGCGGATCGCTCATCGCGGCCGCATTCCCTGCCGAGCCAGACCCCGCAGGCCATCTGCGATGCCGTCGAAGCCCTGCGCCGCCAGCGCCGCACCCAGGCGGCGATCGCCGCCGAGCTGAGCCTGGCGCCGGCAACCGTCAGCCGCATCCTCGCGCGCCGCGGGCTGAGCCGCCTGTCGGCACTCGAGCCCGCAGCACCGCGTCCACGCTATGAGCGCGCGACACCCGGCGAGATCATCCACATCGATATCAAGAAACTTGGCCGCTTCAATGCCGTCGGGTCACCGCATCACCGGCGATCGCACCGGCCAGAGTAATCAGCGCCAGAATGGAACCGCGCCAGGCTGGGAATATGTCCACGTCGCCATCGACGATCACTCGCGCGTCGCCTTCTTGCAGATCTTGCCAAGCGAGAAGAAGGAGCCCGCCGTCGCACACCTCATCGCCGCGGTCGCCTACTACAAGCGCCTCGGCATCAAGGTCGAGCGCGTGATGACCGACAACGGCGCCTGCTATCAGTCGAAGCTCTGGGCCAAGACATGCCGCGAACTCGGCATCAGGCACCTGCGCACAAAGCCCTATACGCCGCAGACCAATGGCAAGGCCGAGCGCTTCATCCAAACCGCGCTGCGAGAGTGGGCCTATGCCACCGCATTCGAAACATCAGAGCAGCGCAAGGCAGAGCTGCCGCGATGGATGCACCGCTACAACTGGCACAGGCCGCATGCTAGCCTCGGCCAGATGCCGCCAATCAGCCGACTCGGCCTGACCAGGAACAACCTCTTGAGGCACCACATCTAGAGCCCGATCGCTTTTCTTCGCGGAAAACCGGTGCCCGCTTTTCCGGAAGCACTCTACTTTGCCCGTGCTTCTCGTCGGAAAACCGGTGCCCACTTTTCCGGAAGCACTCTAGACGGGGGCGGCGCGCGTGATGCGATGAAGATGCAGCGTCGCCGCGGCAATGACGATGGCCGCTCCACCCTGGTGGACAAGGCCCAGCGCGAGCGGCACACCCATCAACAGCGTTGCTATGCCGATCAGCATTTGCGCGACGAGGCAGACCGCCAGCAGCGTCGCGGAAGCGACGACGCGCTCGTCATCCGCCGAGCGGATCAGCGACACGAGGTGCACCAGCGCCAGCGCCACGACTGCGTAGGCCACGATACGGTGGTCGAACTGCACGGTCGTCACGTTCTCGAAGAAGTTCACGTACCATGGCTTGTGGGCGAGCAGGCCGTCCGGGACGAGCTTGCCGTCCATCAGCGGCCAGGTGTTGTAGGTGAGGCCGGCATTGAGGCCCGCCACGAGCGCGCCGAGCCCGGACTGGGCGAAGACCAGGAGGAACAGCCCCACTGCGGTGCGCCGCTGCCCCGCCGTGACCGTGAAGCGGATGCGCTCGCCGGCCGGTGTAGCCGTCAGCGCGAGCCAGACGAGCAGCGACAGGATCGCAAAGGCCGTCACCAAGTGCAGCGCGAGACGGTACTGGCTGACGTCGATACGATCGACCAGCCCCGACTTCACCATATACCAGCCGATGCCGCCCTGCAGGCCGCCGAGCGCGAAGACGCCGAGGCACATGAGGGCGAAACGGCCGCGCACCTTGCCGGTGATCCAGAAGAAGAGGAACGGCAGCGCAAAGGCCACGCCGATGAAACGGCCGAGGAAGCGGTGCGCCCATTCCCACCAGTAGATCGCCTTGAACGCCTCGAGGTCCATGCCGGCGTTGACGATCGAATACTGCGGGATGGCTTTGTACTTCTCGAACGCCGTGTGCCAGTCGGCATCGTTGAGCGGCGGAATAGCGCCCAGCAGCGGCTGCCATTCGGTGATCGAAAGGCCGCTATCGGTGAGGCGCGTTGCGCCGCCTACGACGATCATCGCAAAGACGAGCGCTGCGACGAACCACAGCCAGACGCGCACACCGGCGGAGCTCTGCGCGCCGGCAATAGTGCCCGCCGCGTAATCTGAAACGGATGCGGCCAAGGTTCGCGTGTCCCCTACTCGAGTTTCGGGGGCCTGATACCGGGGGCTGGCCCGGCAATCAAGGTCTCCGAACGCCGCGGCGATTGCTGCACCGCACGCAATCCGTTGGCGTTTGCGCGTGCGGGCCCTCTACCGCGCCGGTCTTAGATGGAAAGCCGCCCGCCGGAATAGCGCTTAAGCGTGTTCATCAGCGCGAACGGCACCCCGGACAATAGCGCCTTCACGTAGCGCACGTCCTGGAAGTCACCGTTGAGCGACAGGCGGGGCAACCCCGTCAGCTCGTTGATGTGCTCGGGGTAAAGCAGCCCCTTCTGTGTCGTCACCGCCGTTTCGATGCCAAGCTCCTCGGCGATGCGGAACTCGCGCTCGCCGGCGCTGCGGGCGCATCCGAACGGATAGCTGAAGTGGCGGCACGGGCGGCCAAGCTCGGCCTCGATGCGCAGGATGCTTTCGGCCATCTCGTCGCGCACCTCGGTCTCGTCGAGCTTGCCGAGGGCGAAGTGGCGACGCGTGTGCCCGCCGATGGTCACCAGCGGATCGTCGGCGAGATCGCGCAGCTCGTCCCACGACATGATGAGATCGGCGTGGGCGCGCTCGGGTCTGATGCCATGGTCGGACGCCAGCTCGGCCACGAGTGCGCGGGCTTGGCGCTCGGGGATTTCGCGCAGCCACCAATAGATCTCGTGGTGCGCAATCTGCTTTTCGGCGGCGGTCGAAAGACGGAAGTGGCGCGTCTCCCCACGCATTGCGAGCGTGATCTGCGGCGCGGCCCGTAGCACCTTCTCGAAGGTGAGCCACCAGAAGTCGCCCTTTCCGTCGGCGAAATCGGTGGGCACGTAAATGGTGAAGGGCACTTTGTGCCGACGGAAGACCGGATAGGCGTAGTCGCGGTTGTCGCGATATCCATCGTCCAGCGTGAAGCAGGCGAAGGGGCGCGCGGGATCGGGATCCTGCAAACGCTCGCGCACACCGTCGAGGGGAATGACATCAAATCCCGCTTCGATGACTTCGCGGACGACCTCATCCAAGAACTGCGGCGTGACCCTGAGGATGCGGTTGGGCTCGAACTCCATCGGCGGATGGGGATCGACCTGATGCAGCATGAAGATCACGCCGGCGCCGCGCGTGTAGGGCGCCAGCAGATTGCCCGCGCCGGTATAATGGACAGCGGCGAGGGCTGTCTTCAGAAGCGCCGTAGATCGTCTGCTCATCCCCATCCTCATGCGTCGGCGCGGGCACGTCCGCAAATGCGCCCCATAGTGCACAGCACAGCAATATTCATGCAGCTAGGCTGGCGGGAGACTTAACCCCTCGCCAAAGGCCCATCGGTTGGCTAACGGCCCATTAAACCCGGGCCGCGGGCGCTAAGTCTTCAGCCGATGCGCGCCTCGAGGCCGGCCTTCGACGCCAGGCGTGCGAGCCGATCCCGTGTCAGCTGGCCCGATTTGGTACGCTCGAGCCGGAACAGCTCGATGTCGGTCACCTCAAAGCCGAGGAAGCTGCCGGGTCTGTCGACGGTGATGCCACGGCGGCGCGCCTCGCTGACGACGATGCCTGCATCGAAGCGGCCGAGGATCGCCTCGAAGAGCGCGCGGGCGACGTCGGTGCGTGCAATGACGATGATGTGGTCGTAGGCGGTGTCGAGCGCATCGAGCGTGAGATTCAGCCGGTCCGGATCGAGGAGCGTATCGCGGTCGAGCACCGCCGTGCCTGCGGGGATGAAATGCGCTCCGCTCGCGGGAACGCGCGTGACGACGTCCTCGAAGCTCGCCTTACCCTGCAGCAGCTCGTTCAGGCCAGCACGCGGCTCCATGCCGATGCTCTCGGCGAGGCCATGTCCCTCGGGGCTCCAGTCGACCAGGATGACATCGGCGCCGGCATCGGACATCGCCTTTACAAGCTCAACGCCGTCGCCGCCGGCATCGATGTAGTCTCCCGCTCCTGTCATCAGCGCGCGGAAGCCGCCGATATCCTGCGGCTGGGCCATGAGCTGGCGCGCGAGATCGCCAACCGATTGCACGATCTGGACGCGGGTAGCATCGCGGGCAAGCACGGGTACCAGCGTGCCTCCGGCGATGGCGGTGTCGTCTCTCTGCTCCACTGCGCGCTCTGCGACAGGCGTGCGAGCGGCGGTGAAGAGCGCTTTGGTGACGACGATAGCGATGCCGAAGAGGAACGTCGCAAGGCCCACCAGCACCGCATATGGCAGCGGCTTGGGGAAGCTCGGAACGCTCGTCGGGCGCGCGATCGAGACGATCTGCGCCTCGACGGGTACGGCACGGCGGTCGGCCGCGACGCGGTTCGCTTCGAAACGGGCTTGCAGGCGCTCCAGCTCGTCGCGCTTCGATTTCGCCACGGCTTCGAGCTGACGCAGCTGCACCTCGTTCTCGCCCGTGCCGACAACCTGCTTCTTCATGGCGTCGAGGCTTTGACGGGCCGAGGCTTCGCGCGTCGCCGCTATGGACGCGCTCTTCTCAATGCCCTCTACGATCTTGCCAACCTCGCTTTTGATCTGGCGCTCGAGACCGGCGAGATCGGCGCGGAGCTGGCGCATACGCGGATGGGCCGGCAGCAGTGTCGCTGAAAGCTCGGAAAGCTGGCGCTCCACGCGGACGCGCTGCTGCACGAGGTTCTGAATGAGCGGCGAGCGCTGCACATCGGGAAGCGATTCCGCGTTCCCCGCACGGACCATCTCGCGCACGGACTGCGCACGCGCGTCCGCTTCGCTGCGCGCAGCCTGGGCGCGCGTCAGCTCGGCGTTGAGATCGGCGAGCTGCTGCTGGTTGAGGCCGGTGTTGGTCGGACCGCCCTTGAAGATATCGGCCTTGGCACGAAACTGCTCCACCGCCGCTTCTGCCGCGGTCACCTCTTTCATCAGCTTGTCGATTTTCGGCTGAAGCGCCTTCTGCACCTCATCGGTTTCCGACAGGCTGCGTTTGGCGAGCGAGGTGCGATAGGCTTCCGCGATACGATTTGCGACCTCGGCGGCAAGGGCCGGATCACTCGAGGTAAAGCGGATGCCGATGACGCGGCTCTCCTTCGGGGAGTACACGTCGAGGCGCTTGAAGAAGGCCTTCAGCACGCGATCCTGCTCGCTCTCGGCGGAGCGGTTGCCGATCGACAGCGCCTCGAGAATGCGACCGAGCTTGCTCGGCTGCGCGAGCGCGTCGTTGAACTCGGGGTTTTTGTCGAGCTTTTCATCCGCGATGATCTGCAGCGCGAGGTCGGGCGACAGCAGACTGCGCAAATGCGTGTTGATCGCCTCCTTGTCGAGGCGCGAGGCTACGGCATCGGGGCTGCGGTCGTTATCGTCTTTCGGCGCAACAACCTGGATCTGCGCCTCCGATGTATAGCGGGGCGGAAACTGAGACAGCAGCGCATAGGTGATGCCGCCCGCAACCACGCCGAGCAGCAGCAGCTTCGGCAGGGCGCGGCGCAGCGAGCGCCAAACGGCGCCGAGATCGATATCGTCGGGAGAGGCGGTAGCCATGGAGGAGAAAGCCACTTCCAAGAGAGCTAAACGTTGCCTCAAATTAGAGCTTCGCCGGGTTGCGATTTGATTAAGCGTCCGATAGCCGGACATTCGCTCAGATTTTATTAACTCTACCGTCGCAGATTGGGGACCGGTGAAACTCCGTCCGGCTCCAGTCCCATGTCCTTGCTGCGCACCGCCACCCTGATCACGCTCACAGCCGCGCTCGTCCTCGGCGGGTGCGCACAATCTCCGTTGGGCGAACTGGCGGAGGACATCAGCGCCCTTTCAGGCATCAGCGTAGCTGCCGCACCCTTGCCGCCGGCTGCCGACAACGAGGTTCCGGTCGACGTCATCCATGATGATCTGCCTGCCGTTGCCGATGCTACGCAGCCGCAAAAGACCGCGGCATGGGGGGAAGCCACCGTGCAGCCGGCTGTGGCCCAGAGCGCCGGCGAGGTTACGCGGGCCGCGCTACGGCCGAGCCTTCCTACCGATGAGCAGGCGGCCGTCGACGGTGCGGCGGCCGCCGCAAAGTCGAAACCGGTCCAGGTTGCAGGTGGCTGGCATGCGGGCCCGCAAATGGTATCGCCGGTTCCTGTCGCCCCGGCACCGGTCGCCTGGGGTCCGGCGGTCGTCGTCTCCGGCGACATCTCGGCTGGTCCCACGGGCCACGAGCCCTACCTGCTCGACACCGGCGACCGGCTGCGCGTGTTCGTCTACGGGCAGCCGAACCTGTCACGCCTTTATACGGTCGATCAGGTCGGGAACATCGCTGTTCCACTGATCGGCTCCGTGCGCGCCCGGGGGCGGACTACCGTCGAGCTCGAGCGGACCATCGCAGCGCGCCTCGGGCGCGAATACGTGAAGGATCCGCAGGTCACCGTCGATGTGGCGCAGAATCGGCCCTTCTTCATCCTCGGAGAGGTGCGCTTGCCGGGCCAATATCCGTTCGTGTCAGGCATGACGGTGGAGCAGGCCGTGGCCATCGGCGGCGGCTACTCCGAGCGTGCGAGTCGCCGCAGCTACCGCATCACCCGCAAGCTCGGCGCCCTCGTTGACCAAATCGAAGCACCTGGCGATTACCCCTTGTGCCCGGGCGACACCGTCTACGTCTACGAGCGCTTTTTCTAGTTGCAGGTGACATCGAGATCGGCGTGGCGGAGCGGTTGCGTATCATTCACTGCTTTCGTGCGCCGGTGGGCGGGCTGTTCAGGCACGTGCTCGACTTGAGTGGCGAGCAGGCTGCACGCGGACACGCCGTCGGCTACATCATCGATTCGACAGTTGCAGATGCGCTCACAGAGCAGCGCTTGGCCAAGGCGGCGGCGCATCTGGAGCTCGGCATCACCCGCATTCCGATGGGCCGGATGCCGGGACCGCGCGATCTCGCCACCAGCCGCGCCATCCGTGAAGCGGCGCAAGCTCTCGCAACGGACGTGTTGCATGGCCACGGCGCCAAGGGCGGCGCATTCGCGCGCCTTGCGGGGCGCGGCCTTCCGAAGCGGCCGCGCAAGGCTTCCGTCTTCTATACGCCGCACGGTGGCAGCCTGCACTACGGGCCAACGTCGCTCCAGGGATTGATCTATACGGCCATCGAAAGGCTGCTCGCCCGCTACACCGATGGCCTCATCTTCGAGAGCGACTTCATCCGCCGCGTCTACGATGCGCGAGTCGGCGCTCCCGTCGTTCCGCGGCGCGTGATACCCAACGCTTTGCAGCCCGGCGATTTCACACCGCACAGCCCATTACCCGATGCCGCCGATTTTCTCTTCATCGGGGAGTTGCGCCGGCTCAAGGGCGTCGATGTGCTGCTGCAAGCGTTCGCGCAGCTCTCGAAGCGCCACAGGCTACGCGCGGTCATCGTCGGCGGCGGCCCGGAAGCCGACGCTTTCAAAGCGCTGGCCAGGGACCTCGGCGTCGGCGATACCGTCGCCTTCCCGGGCGCGATGCCGGCGCGGGACGCGTTCGCACTCGGCCGGACCCTCGTTGTCCCATCGCGAGCCGAAAGCATGCCGTACATCGTCCTCGAGGCGGCGGCGGCGGCCGTGCCCCTCATTGCAACGGACGTCGGCGGCATCCCGGAAATCGTTAACGGCACCGATACGCCGTTGCTTCCGCCGGGAGACGTTTCCGCGCTCGTAGCGGCGATGGAGACCGCGCTCACCCAGCCCGACGCTGTAAAAAGCCGGGCCGAGCGCCTGAAGGCATCGGTCGCGAGCCGCTTTACGGTCGCGCGCGCCGTCGATGACGTGCTGGCTTTCTACGCCGAGCGCCTCGACCGCTAACCTTAATTGAAAAGCTTACCGCACGCGGGCGGCGCCTTTGCGCGCGGTGGCACGGGACATGCTTTGAGGCCAGCAGTTCCCGTGTCGTTGTACGCAAGGTTCTCCTGAAATGCTTCAAGTCGGCCAGCCATCCGTTCCCACGATCGACATCGCCCGTCAGATCCCGCGGCTTGCCGATTTCCGCTTCAACGACAAGACGAGCCTCGTGTCGATGCTCGTCATCCGCGGCGCGGTCAGGGCGCTCGATGTGGCCATCGTCGCCGCCATCGGCTTTGCGGTCGCGCTGTTCTATGTCGACGAGCCGGAGATCCTCGCCAATCCCTATTACATGGCCGGCATCCCGCTGACGGCGGCCGCCACCATGATCGGCTTCGACATCTTCGGTCTTTATTCGCGGGCGTCGTTCAGCTCCTTCATCCGCCAGATGCCGCGGGTCGTCCTGGCGTGGACGATCGCGTTCGCGCTGCTGATCGCCGGGGCGTTCTTCCTCAAGGCCGGCCACGAGTTCTCACGCGTCTGGCTCGTCAGCTGGTATGCCGCGGGCCTGTTCGCCCTCCTGGGTGGCCGGGTGGCCGTTACTGCGACGGTGCGCCATTGGACCCGCCAGGGCCGCCTCTTCCGCCGTGCTGCCATCTATGGCGGCGGTCCGATCTCCGAGAAAATGATCGCCGACCTCGAGCGCGATACTGACAGCGACATCCGCATCACCGGCATCTTCGATGACCGTGGCGACGACCGCGTCGAGCGCATCATCGCCGGCTATCCGCGCATCGGCGGCCTGAAGCAGCTCGTCGCCTTCGCCCGCAACTCGCGCCTCGATATGGTTCTCGTGGCTCTGCCGATCACCGCGGAGAAGCGCTTGATCGAGGTGACCCGTGCCCTCGCCGTGCTGCCGGCAGAGGTGAAGGTTCCGGCGGGTGCGAGCCAGCTGCGCTTTACCGCGGACACCTACTCGCACATCGGCAACGTCGCCATGATCGACCTTCTGGAAAAGCCGATCGCAGACTGGGGCGCTGTTGCAAAGTGCATCTTCGACAAGGTCGTCGGCGCGCTGGCGCTGCTGGCGCTGGCACCACTCATGCTGCTCGTCGCTGCCGCCATCAAGCTCGATAGCCGCGGCCCGGTGCTGTTTCGCCAGAAGCGCTATGGCTTCAACAACGAGCTGATCGAGGTGTTCAAGTTCCGCTCGATGTACACCGACCGCTGCGATGCCAACGCTTCGAAGCTCGTCACCAAGGACGATCCGCGGGTCACGCGCGTTGGCCGTTTCATCCGCAAGACCAGCATCGATGAGCTGCCGCAGCTCTTCAACGTGATCTTCGGCAATCTGTCGCTCGTCGGTCCGCGCCCGCATGCCCTCGAGGCGAAGGCGGCCGGAAACCTCTACGATCAGGTCGTCGATGGCTACTTCGCGCGTCACAAAGTGAAACCCGGAATTACCGGTTGGGCACAAATCAACGGCTGGCGCGGCGAGACCGACACGCCGGACAAGATTCTGAAGCGCGTTGAATGCGACATTTACTATATCGAGAACTGGTCGCTCGTGCTCGACGCCTACATCCTGCTCAAGACGCCCTTCGCACTGCTAAAGTCCGAGAACGCGTACTGATCGGATCGCGCAGCAGAGCAACGTGGAAAGGGGTGAGTCGTATGACCGCGACTGCGCATAGGGACGGCGCCGCTCTCGACGTGCGCCCTGCTCCGCGCAGTCTCACCACGCTGCTCGCGCTCGCAGCCGTGGCCCTCACCATCGCGGTGAGCGGCATCGTGTTCTCCGAGCCCGCGCCGGTCGATGCGCTCACCATCGGACTCATCGTACTGCTTCCGGTGATCGGGCTTGTCGCCTTCAATCCGGCGCTCGTTGCGTTCGCGGCGCTGTGGCTGCTCGCGGGCGCCGGCGCCCTTATCGCGGCCTCCTTCTCGGAAGACCTGCCGGCGACGGGACCCCACGTCGCCGTGACGCTGTATCTCTACGCCGCTTGCGTCGTCTTCGCAGCGTTCGTCGCATACGATCCGAGGGCGCATACGCGCCTCATCCTCTCCGCGTGGACCGTCGCGGCGCTCATTGCATGTGCGGCGGCGGTGTTCGGATATTTCGGTGTCATCCCCGGTGGCTATGAAATGTTCACCGAATACGATCGCGCCAGCGGCACCTTCAAGGACCCGAACGTTTTCGGGCCGTTTCTCATTCCGCCCTTCCTCTATCTCATCAACAGCGCATTGGAGCGTCCGCTTCACCGCATGGTGCTGCCGCTCGCGCTGGCGACATTTCTCGCGTTGGGCGTCTTCCTCAGCTTCTCGCGCGGGGCGTGGATAAACCTCGGCCTGTCCGCGGCGATCTACGGCTATCTGCTGATGGCGACCACGCGCCAATCGCGGGTGCGCCTCAAGCTCGTCTCCCTCTTAGTGCTCGGCGGCTTGTTCGCAGCCATCGCCGTGCTGGCGGCGCTCAGCTCCGATCAGGTCTCCTCGCTGCTCGCCCAGCGCGCCAGCCTCGAGCAATCGTACGACGTGGGTGCGGAAGGGCGCTTCGGCGGGCAGCAGAAGGCAGCCGGCCTCATCGCCGAAACGCCGCTCGGCATCGGCGCGCTGGAGTTCGCCAAGCGTTACCACCCGGAAGCTGCGCATAACGTCTACCTGACATCGATGCTCAGCTCCGGCTGGCTCGGCGGCAGCATGTATCTCATCCTCGTGTTGACGACGCTCGTCTTCGGCTTCCGCTTCGCGATCAAGGCGGGCGAGCTGCGGCCGGTGTTTCTCGTCGTCTACTCGGCGTTCGTCGCCATTGCGGGGGAAGGCATCATCATCGACAGCGACCACTGGCGGCATTTCTACCTGCTGATGGCGCTCATCTGGGGGATGATGTCGGCGCGAACGGCATCAGCGCCTGCAGCACAGAGCGCTGTCACCTCGCCGCGTCGCAGCCCGCGCATCCTGACACCGCCGATCGACGTCGTCGCCAGCTTGCGGCAGCCAACGATCGTTGGAGCGCGCGCCTGAAGGCCATCACGCTCGCGCAATCGGCCCCCCGCCGCGGCCGCTGCGTCAGCCGATGATGCGCAGGTGGTTGTCGAACGAGCGGCCCGGGAACGTCGTCGTTGCCAGGTGCGTGTGGTCCGGCTGATCCTTCTGCACGATGCCGAGGCCGGACGTCATGGCGAACCCGCCCTCGACACCCGTCACGCCACAGCTATCGATGAGCTGCGTCTCGCCAACGACGGCGGCGGTCTCGGTGTCGACGTAAACGATGCGTCCGGCGCGCGGCGCGGAGGCTGCAAGCAGCCGGCCATCGGGGCTCACGGCAACGGCGCCGATATAGCCGGCGAGCGCCACGCCCATCGGTCTTGATGGCGCGATGATGCGCAACGGCGCGTCGAGACCGGCGCATCCGACGAGCTCCGGCGCATCGGCGTCGGCGCCTTCCCACTGACAGCCGAACCACACCGCGCCGCGGGCATCCTGCACCAGATGCCGGATCGACAGTTTGTGCAGCTCCCGGCTCTGCTTGTGCTGGCTGATCAGCCGGCCATTGGTGCTGTCGACGAACGCGAGCGATGGCTCCATTGTCGACAGGTTGAGCTTTTCGCGCCCGGTCTCGATGTGGGTCTCGATGCCGCCATTCGCGATCGCCAGCGTCTTGCCATCGGCGAGCAGGATCGCTTCGTGCGGCCCGATGCCGTAGCTCGGAAACTCGCCCACCCGCCGGTAACCGCCGGTTGCATCGTAGACGCCGATCAAGCCGTCGCGCGTATCGTTGTCGTGCTCGGTTGCGTAGAGCAGCCGCCCGTCGCGCGAGAAAAAGCCGTGGCCATAGAAGTGGCGGTTCGCCGGCGTCGTGAAGAGTACGGGCTCGCGGCGGCCGTGGATGTCGAACGCGAGGGCGAAGGTTCCCGGCCGGCGCGCAAAGACGACAGCTTCGCCGCGTGCATGATCGAGCGCGATGTCGTGGCCGCGTCCTTCGAGTGGCAACTCGCGCAGCACCGTGCCATCGAGCGATAGCACCACCACGGAATAGCCGCCATCGGGCCGGCGGCAGGCGGCGATGAAATCACCTGCCGCGATGCCGCTGTCGGCATCATCGCCCAGCATGCCGGCGAAGGCGCTGCTCGCGCTCGCGGATGCGAGCGCGAGTGCACTGCCGATGAGGAATTTGCGTCGATCAATCGCCATCGAGCTCATTGAACCCTATCGTCAATCCGGCCAGGGGCGCCAGCTCGCGCCCTACCAGCTTGCGGATGTTTTCAACGTGGAAGCGCACCATCCGCAGTTGGCGCGCGCGATCCTCTGCAGGCTTCTCGCGCCCGATGTCTTCTACCGCGGCCGGCGCATCGTTCGCCAGCCTGCTGAACGCGGTTGTGATCCACTGCGGCATCCAGCGCTTGTCCTTCGGCACTCCGCGTCCGAGGTCCATGGCCTCGTAGAGCGCCTTTGCGGATCGGATGCTAGCGGCGATGTAGCGGGCGCTGAGCTGTGCGCGCGAGAACGGCAACCGCGGCGCGCGATCGGGATTGGCTGTCGCAGCAATCATCGGCGCCACCTGCCGGTCCTGGATCATCTGCAGCCCGGTCAACAGCGCGCGGGCAAAATCCGCAGCAGGCTCTTCGGACGTTTTATACGGACTGCCTGCCGCGCCGGGCTCCAGGAGGCGCCGGCGCCAGCCCCCATCGCCCTGCCATCCCGCAACGACCGCCTCGGCCTCTCTCTGCATCGACCGCGCTGCCGAAAGCGCGAAGCGGCAGCGATAGCGCGCCGTCTCATCGTCGCCGGTGACGGGGCGCGCATCGTCATAGAGGAGCAGCTCCAGCGCGCCGAGGCCCTGCACCGCCGCACTCTTGCCCACGAGCGCCGCCGGATCGAGAGCGCTCTGGTCGCGTTTGGCAATGAGAGCATTCATCTGCCGTTGCGTCACCCCGCGCGGATCGGGCCAGAAGTAAAAGCGCTCCGCCCTCCCGATCTCGGCCATCGGTCCGAGACGCAGGAACTCAACTTCCGCCCATGCGAGCGCCGCAGCGGCGAATTCCTTGCGCGCGGCAGCGAGGTCGCCCGCTTCCCCATCGCACGTCCGGGCAAGCTCGCGCGCCAGACCACCGCTCGCTTCCGCGAGACGGGTGAAGCGGGGTAGCGCATATTTATCGATCACCCGCTTATTGAGAGCTGTGAACGAGGGCGGCGCAGCAGAAGCTGCCGCCCGCGCCGACATCGCGGACAGCGACAGCAGCAGACCGAGCACAAGTGTGGTGATGCCACGCTGGATTGCTTGGGTCATCCTCAAGTGATTGGCTACCGGGTTCGGCACGCGGCGCGATGCTCTTGCTTGGGGCAGAGTCTGCTGCGGCTGTTTGGCGTCCGTTGGACCGCCATATTCGCGGGTCTTCATAGCGGGCGGGAGGGGAAAAATATTCTTGACTTCACAATTCAGAAATCCTTGAGATCGGCTGCGATGCGAGGCACCAGTGGACTGACCGAAGTCGTGCGGATACGCACAAGGCGCGGCTGATCTGCGAAACATGAGCTAATGGGGGAATGGGTATGGTGATGCGGCTGGGTTCGATTGCGGCAAGGGCTGCGATCTTCGTCCTCGCCATCCTCGCTCCCGGTATACATGTTGCCGCCGCCGAGGATGCGCCCGACGTCGCCGCCGTCGTCAAGACCTATGCCGACATCGCGGAGGCCGGATATTCGGATTCCCTCACCGAAGCGCGCAAGCTCAAGGCGGCCATCGATACTCTCATTGGCAAGCCCACCGAAGAGAACCTTGTTGCTGCGCGCAAGGCGTGGGTCGCCGCGCGCGTCCCCTACATGCAAACCGAAGCTTTCCGGTTCGGCAACAAGATCGTCGACGATTGGGAGCCGCGGGTGAACGCCTGGCCGCTCGATGAAGGCCTCATCGATTACGTGTCTCAGGACTACGTCGATCAGGCACTGCCGAACGATCTTTACGTCGCCAACGTCATCGCCAATACGTCGATCAAGATCGGAGGCGAGCCGGTCGATGCCACGGTGATCACTAAAGAGCTGCTGTCCGACAAGCTGCAGGAAGCGGGTGGTGTCGAATCGAACGTTGCCACCGGCTATCACGCCATAGAGTTTCTGCTCTGGGGGCAGGATCTCAACGGCACCGGCCCTGGCGCCGGAACGCGCCCGGCGACCGACTATGACACCGCAAACTGCTCGAACGGCAATTGCGACCGGCGTGCGCAGTATCTCTCCGTCGTCACCGATCTGCTGATCGACGACCTCGCCTGGATGGCGGAGCAGTGGGGCCCCGCGGGGGAAGCCCGGAAAAGCGTCATGATGGACAACGGGAATGTCGGCCTTTCAGCGATATTCCGCGGTCTCGGAAGCCTTTCCTACGGCGAGCTGGCGGGTGAGCGCATGAAGCTCGGGCTTCTGATCCACGACCCGGAGGAGGAGCAGGATTGCTTCTCCGACAACACCCATAATGCCCACTACTACGACGCACTCGGCATTCGCAACGTCTACCTCGGCAGCTACAAGCGCATCGATGGCTCCGTGGTTTCAGGAGCAAGCCCTTCAGATCTCGTGCGTGCAAAATCTGCCGAAGCCGATCAGCGCACGCGGGCGGCCCTCGATGCAACGATGCAGCGCATGGACGCCATCGTAAAGCGCGCGGAGGGCGGGGAAGCCTACGACCAGATGATCGGTGAAGGGAACGACGAGGGAAATGCTCTCGTCGATGCGGCGATCCAGGCGCTGATCGCGCAGGCGAAGGAGTTCGAGCGCGATATCGCGGTTCTGTCGCTCAAGGCGATCCAGTTCGAAGGCTCCGACAGCCTCGACAACGCGAGCAGCGTGAGGTGATGGATACATCGCCCGCGTACCGGGGCACGGTATGCCGATCCGACGGCTGTATGTGCCGCACAGCGAGAGGCAACGCGGAAAAAGCGGAATGTGCGACAGGGGTGCGCCTCGGCAGCGACACGGCAGAGCCCTATAAGCGCTCATGATTTGGCGCTCCCATAGCAAGCGGTCCGGCCCGCCGCTCCCGCTGATCCTTCTGCCGGGCTTCGCCGGCATTTGCCTTGCGGCGGCGGTTTCGGCGTTCGCTGATGCATCGGGTGCCGTTTCCGCTATCGCGCCCGTACCGAACGAGGCCGGCGAGGAAAATCCCGGCGGCAGCGCTACGACCCGCAAGAGCATCGACACGCGGGAAGCCTTCTCCCATGCATCCCAAGGCATCGGGCTCGCGGGCGAGTCGAAGTTCAAGGTCGGCAATGCGATCTTCCGTAAGCTCTGGGTGTCCGCGCCTTCATCGACCACGGGTTCGGACGGTCTCGGCCCGCTGTTCAATTCGCGTTCGTGCCAGAGCTGCCATCTGAAGGACGGACGCGGCCATCCGCCGTCCGCGAACTATCCCGATGACACGGCGGAATCGATGTTCCTGCGCCTGTCGATCCCGCCGCAGAACGATGAGCAGCGGCGGCTACTGGCCGAGCACCGCGTCAATACCATCGACGAGCCGACCTACGGCGATCAGCTGCAGAACATGGCCGTGCAGGGCCTCGACAACGAAGGTCACATGCATGTCACGTATGACGAACTGCCGGTCACGCTCGGCGATGGCAGCGTCGTCAACCTGCGCCGCCCCACCTATAGCGTCGACGGACTGAAATACGGCCCTCTCCATCCCGAGACTATGGTCTCCCCGCGCGTTGCGCCGCAAATGCTGGGCATGGGTCTTCTGGAGGCGATCCCAGAGGAGCAGATCCTCGCGAACGCAGACCCGGACGATGCAAACGGCGGTGGCATCTCGGGCCGGCCGAACCGGGTCTGGTCGCTGGAGAACAACACCGCCGCGCTCGGACGCTTCGGATGGAAAGCCGGCAAAGCGAGCGTCGCGGATCAGTCCGCGAGTGCTTTCGCTTCGGACATGGGGCTCTCCAATCCGCTGGTGCCGAAGCCGTCGGGCGATTGCACCCCGGCGCAGCCAGCGTGCCTCAACGCGCCGAACGGCAACAGCGAACGCGACGGCGGGCTCGAGGTCGGCCCCAAGCTGTTCGACCACGTCGTCTTCTATTCGCAGAACCTCGCCGTGCCGCCGCGGCGCAACTTTGCCGATCCCACCGTTGCGCGTGGCAAGGCGGTATTCCATGCGCTCGGGTGCCAGGGTTGCCATACGCCGTCGTTCACGACGGGCGTGGTGAAGGATCAGCCGCACCTCAGCAATCAGCGCATCTGGCCCTACACCGATCTTCTACTGCACGATATGGGCGAGGGCCTCGCCGACAACCGTCCCGAGGGCGTCGCGACCGGCCAGGAGTGGCGCACGCCGCCGCTGTGGGGCATCGGCCTGACGCAACTCGTCAACGGCCACACGCTGTTCTTGCACGACGGCCGGGCGCGCAATCTCGAAGAGGCCATTCTTTGGCATGGTGGAGAGGCGCAGAAGGCGCGCGACGGCTACGCGGCACTGCCGCGCGAGGATCGCGAGGCGCTGATCAAGTTCGTGGAGTCGCTGTGAGAGCCTCTCTTCTCCTACGCACATCAGCGCCACTGATCGCGGTGATGCTTTGCGCGCTCGCCGGTGCGGGTGCTGCCCGAGCGTACGACAACGTGGCGCTGGCAAAGCGCGCGTACGACAAGCTCATTCTTCCCGGCTATGCACGCTTTGCCGAAACGGCGCGCACCTTCGCCGAGCGCACGCAAGTCCTGTGCCGTGCCCCCTCGGCCGCTGCTCTCACCGATGCGCGCGCCGCGGCAAAATCGGCGCTCATCGCCTGGGGGCGCATCGAGCCGATCCGCTTCGGCCCCATCACGGCCAACCAGCGCCTCGAACGGCTTTTATTCTTTCCCGATCCGCACCACGTCGCCGACCGCCAGATCGCACGGCTGCTGTCGGTGAAAAATGACGATGCGATCACCCGGGAGCGGCTGACGGGTGCGAGCGTTGCCGTCCAGGGCTTCGGGGCCGTGGACGTGGCGCTCTTTGGTCCGGGCTCGGAAGCGCTCGCCACTGCGGATCCGGCCAGCAGCTTCCGTTGCAGGTACGTCGCCGCGCTCGCTGCCGGCATCGCCGAGATCGCCGCGGACGTTCAGGCGGAATGGTCGGGGCCCTACGCCCGCACATGGCTGGAGCCCGGCGGCGACAACAAGACGTTCCTCTCGGCGGCGGAAACCACGCAGGCGCTCTACCGCGCCTACGTGACGGAACTCGACGTGCTCCGGCTGCATCGGCTGGCGCCGATGCTGGGCGCCGACGGCAAGGCCTCCAGATCTCCGCCGCTGCTGCGCCACGGCGGGCTGGCGCTTCCGTTCATTCTCGCAAGTATCGACGGGGCACGTAACATGCTGGGCGAGGACGGATTTCTGGCCGACGGCTCCTCCGCCGACGAGAAAGAGCAGGCGACGCGGGCTATCCTCGAAAGTGCCGCCACCGATCTCGGCTTTGCGACCCGGGCCGGGGAAGCCGCCGAAGCGCTGGCGGGGCGCGGGGAGACCGACGAAGCCCTGCGCGGCAAGCTCATCGCCATGGGCGCAGCCCTCGACAATGTGGACGTCGTCAGCCGTCCGACACTCGGCGAACTGACCGGTCAGACCTTAGGCTTCAACGCCCTCGACGGGGATTGAGCGGCCGAGGCCGGGGCTCCCACCGTCGAATCCGCCGACTGCCCGGGAAACGGGCAGAAGACTAATGCCGTGTTGCGCCTTTACCACGCGATTGCGGTCTAACATTCCCCTGTTGCCAGGCACCCGAAAACAAGGGCGCCGATATCAAGCATAGGGGAGAAAATCCATGGACCTCGTTACGGCACTTGCGCTGAGCATCGGTCTCCTTGGAGGCATTGCGACCTATCTTCACTTATCCGACCCACTCGTGCTCGGCTTGCAGATCTGGGCCGCATTCATCGCGTGGGCGAGCTTCTATAACTGCGGCGGCAAGGTGCAGGGCTTTCTCGCCAGCATCCTCGCCAACCTGTGGGGCGTCCTCTGGGCCGCGCTTACACTCATCGTCTTCTCGAATTTGGATGTCGGCTTGCCGGGACCGGTCTGGGCCGGCATTTGCGTCGGCGTTGGCGTCGCGCTGATGATCCTCGGCACTAAGATTCCGATCTTCTCTGCAATACCTGCAACGGTGTACGGCTTTGCGGCCACTGCTGCGTTCGCGCTACTCACCAACTCGGTGCCGGCGCTCGTCGAGCCGACACTCACCAATCCTGCGGTGGTCGTTGCATTGTCTATGATCGCGGGCGCAATCTTCGGTCTCATCTCCGAAGCTCTCGCTGGCGTGCTGGCGCGCTCGTAAGTAAACGCGACGCGGACGATCGCAGGCGCGTTTCCGCTGTCCTCGTCGCGCATACCGTCGAACGATTTCTCCGGCGCGGATGATTTATCGGTCGCGCCGGAGATTTAGAACAACCCCCGCTCAAGCTTCGCGGCGGGCGGCCCGATAGCGGCGGATCAGAGCGTTGGTGGAACTGTCGTGGATGAGCAGCGGATCACCTTCCGCACGCAACTCGCTAATCACTTTACCGGCAAGCACTTTGCCGAGCTCTACGCCCCACTGGTCGAACGGGCCGATACCCCAGATCACACCCTGCACCAGCACGCGGTGCTCGTAGAGCGCAATCAGCGCACCCAGCGTGCGCGGATCAAGTCTCTCGGCGAGCAGCATGTTGCTCGGCCGGTTGCCTTCCATGACACGGAACGGCACGTCCTTCGCATCGATACCCTCGCCCGCAACTTCCTCCGCCGTCTTCCCGAAGGCGAGCCCTTCGGCCTGGGCGAAAAGGTTGCCCATCAGCAGATCATGCGCATCGGTGAGCGGGCTCAGCGGCTGCAGGAACCCGATGAAGTCGACTGGCACGAGGTGCGTGCCCTGGTGCAGAAGCTGGTAAAACGAGTGCTGCCCGTCGGTTCCCGGCTCACCCCAAAGGATGGCGCTCGTCGCATAGTCGACACGCCGGCGGGAGAGGTCGACGCTCTTGCCGCAACTCTCCATCTGCAATTGTTGCAGGTAGGCGGGGAAACGGGCGAGGTTCTGGGCGTATGGCAGCACCGCCTGGGTCGCCGCGCCGAAAAAGTCGGCATACCAGACGGCAAGCAAACCGAGGATCACCGGCAGGTTCTGATCGGCCGGCGCGGTGCGGAAGTGCACGTCCATATCGTAGAAGCCGGCCAACATCGCGCGGAAATTCTCCGGACCGATCGCCAGCATGGTCGATAGCCCGATGGCTGCATCGAGCGAGTAACGCCCGCCGACCCAATCCCAGAACTCGAACATGTTTCGCGTATCGATGCCGAACTCGGCAACGCGCGCCGCGTTCGTCGAGACGGCGACGAAGTGTTTTGCGACGGCTGCGGGATCGCCCAGCCGCTCAATCAACCATGCACGCGCGATCTGCGCGTTGCTCATGGTCTCGAGGGTGGTGAAGGTTTTCGAAGATACGATGAACAGGGACTCGGCAGCGTCGAGGTCTTGGGTTGCTTCGGTAAAGGCCGCGCCATCGACGTTGGCGACAAAGCGGAACCGCATATTCGGTGCGCTGTAGGGGCGCAGCGCCAAGTATGCCATCTCCGGCCCGAGGTGCGAGCCGCCGATGCCGATATTGACGACGTTGCGGATCGGTTTGCCGGTATGGCCGGTGAAGTCGCCGGAGCGCACGCGGTTCGCGAAGTCGCCCATGCGGCCGAGAACGGCATGAACGTCAAGCACTACATTGCGGCCGTCGAACTCGATCACTGCGTCGGGGGGTGCCCGCAGTGCCGTGTGCAGCACGGCGCGGTTCTCGGTCACGTTGATGCGCTCGCCGCGGAACATTGCAGCGCGCTGCTGCGAAAGACCGCGCTCCTCGGCGAGCTTGAAGAGCAGATCCATCGTCTCGGCCGTGATGCGGTTCTTCGAGTAGTCGAGCACGAGGCCGCCGCCTTCGACCGTGAAGCGCGCGGCGCGGTCGGGATCACCGGCGAACAGCGTGCGCAGGCTCGTGTCCTTCATCGCTGCGCAATGGGCGGCAAGCGCTTGCCATGTGGGGATCGAGGTCAGCGGCGCGGCCGCCTCATCGCGCGTCATCGGCTCTCCTAATCCAAGACAAGAAAGTTTCTGCGCCCGCATCGTCGCGTGCTACGTCACAATCATTCAAGCTGTGCGCGACTTACGCCGCGCAGCTTCTAAGCCAATGCCTTGCTCTTAGCGGCGATGGAGGCGAGCAGATCGCGCCATGACGCCACGAATGCCTCGGCCCCGTCCGACTGGAGCTTACGGCCCAGCGCCGCGACATCGACACCCGCTTTGGCGTGGGCCTCGAGAACGGCGTCGCAATCACCGCCGTTGGGCGTGAGTACGCCGCCGAACACGCCGTGGTCGGCAAAAGCACGCAAGGTATCCTCGGGCATCGTGTTGACCGTATTCGGCGCCGCCAGCGCTTCGATATAGAGCGTGTCCTTCGCGCGCTTATCCTTGCTGGATGTGCTGGCGAACAACAGCCGCTGCGGGCGGGCGCCGGCGTTTTCCAGCCGCTGCCAGCGGTCGGAAGCGATCAGGTCGCGATAGGCGCGATAGGCGTGCTGCCCAATGGCGATGCCGAGGCGGTTCTTGAGAGCGTCCGGCACGTCCTCGACGATGGCACGGTCCCAGCGCGAAATGAAAACGGAGGCAACGGAGCGCACATCGGCATCGAGGCCGGCTTCCACGCGCCGCTCCAGCCCGCGCATATAGGCTTGCGCCGCGGCGAGGTAATCGGCCGTCGAGAACAGCAGCGTCACGTTCACGGGAACGCCGGCAAACGTCGCCTCCTCGATGGCGGGCAAGCCTTCGCGCGTGCCGGGGATCTTGATGAAGAGGTTGGGGCGGCCGCCCTTCGCGTAAAGGCGCTTCGCCTCCGCGAGCGTCGCATCGGCGTCGTAGGCGAGGAGCGGAGATACCTCGAGCGATACCCAACCGTCGACACCGCTGGTCCTATCGTACACGGGGCGAAACAGATCCGCCGCGCGCCGCAAATCCTCCAATGCCAGCTCGAAGAACAACGCCTCGTCCGTGAGCCCGTCGCGCACAAGACGCTCGACGGCCGCGTCATAGTCGGTGCCCTTGCCGATGGCCTTCTCGAAGATCGTTGGATTGGAGGTGAGCCCCGTCACCGAGAATTCAGCGATCATCTTCGCGAGGCGGCCGCTATCCAGCATGCTGCGTGTGATGTCGTCGATCCACAGGCTCTGGCCGGCGCCGTGCAACTCTTGGGTGGGCTTCACTTACGTCTCTCCGCTTGAGGTCCGGCCATGCCGGCTTGTTCGCTATAATGGGTTGACTGAGGGTGCAGCGCCAAGCCCCATCGAAGGGCAATCTCACCCCGGCTGGAGCGCATTAGAGCATTTCCGGCCTGAAAAGGCGCCGATAGCGGCCGGTATTCTCCCCGGAGATCATGAATTCACCATTGCCCCGATAGTGGATGGTACGCGGAAACCGCGGCGTCCGCGCCACGTGGGCCTTCACCACCTCCCAGACGAACAGGCTGTATTTGTTTACGAGGCCTCCATCGTGGAGGCGGCATTCAAAGTTGGCGTAGCACTCCGAAATCAGCGGCGCCACGACTTTCGCCGCCGGCTCGGCGGTGAGGTTGAAGCGGGCAAACTTGTCGGTATCGCGGCCCGAGCAATTGCCGATGCCAACGACCTTGGCGGCCATATCGACGGTCGGCACATTGATGACGCATTCGCGGCTCTTGCAAACGAGCTTCCGCGAGTGGTTCGCGCTCCAGATGTAGCAACCGATCAACGAGGGCTCGAATTCCATGATCATGTGCCAGCCCATGGTCATGATGTTGGTCTCACCGCCATGGGCGGAGCTGACGAGCACGATCGGGCCAGGCTCTATGAAGCGGCGGACATCGCTCACCGGAAAGTCGCGTTTATCGTAACGCTTCGCGGGCATCGGCCGCTCCCTCGTGACGTCCCTACCCTCAGCGCGGATAAACGTTTGCGGACAACCTTGGTTGCGGATTGCGACAATGGTGCCACGGCGCAAGCGCACCGCATTCAATGCCTGATGTTAAGCCGCCGCTAGCGCCGCCAGGGCGTGCGTCTTGTCAAAGCATGCCGCGGCCCCCTATCTCCCCGAAGGTTCATCAGCAAATGCAGGACGATTTCCCATGGAATACCGGCGTCTCGGCCGCTCAGGCCTCAACGTGCCCGCCCTGAGCTTCGGCACCGGCACCTTCGGCGGCAAAGGCGAGTTCTTCGCTGCCTGGGGCACCACGGACGTTGCCGAGGCGCGGCGGCTGATCGACATCTGCCTCGATGCGGGCGTCAATATGTTCGACACTGCCGACATCTATTCGCGAGGGGAGTCGGAGCGCATCCTCGGAGAGGCTTTAAAGGGCAAGCGGGACCGCGCGCTCATTTCCACGAAGGCGACGTTCCGCTTCGGCGATGGCCCGAACGAGCTGGGCTCATCGCGTCAGCATCTGCTGGCAACGGTCGATGCGCAGCTCAAGCGCCTGCAGACCGACCACATCGATCTTTTCCAGCTGCACGGCTACGACGCCTTGACGCCGCAGGAGGAGGTGCTGTCGACGCTCGACACCCTCGTGCGCGCCGGCAAGATCCGCTACACGGGCGTTTCGAATTTCTCCGGCTGGCATCTGATGAAGTCGCTCGCCGTTGCCGATCGCTACGGCTATCCGCGCCATGTCGCGAACCAGACCTACTATTCGCTCATAGGCCGCGAGTACGAATGGGAGCTGATGCCGCTCGGCATCGAGGAGGGCATAGGGGCGGTCGTCTGGAGCCCTCTCGGATGGGGACGCCTTACGGGCAAGATCCGCCGCGGCACAGGCATTCCGAAGGAAAGCCGCCTGCACGGCTCCGCCGAATCGGGCCCGCAGATGCCGGACGAATACCTCTTCCGCGTCGTCGACGCGCTCGATGAAGTGGCCAAGGAAACGGGCAAGACGATCCCGCAGGTCGCGCTCAACTGGCTGCTGCAGCGGCCTACCGTCTCCTCGGTCATCGTCGGCGCACGCAATGAAGACCAGCTGAAGCAGAACCTGGGTGCCGTCGGCTGGAACCTCACCACTGAACAGGTGGCGAGGCTCGACAAGGCGAGCGAGGTGCCGCTCACCTATCCCTACTGGCACCAGCGCAACACTTTCCTCGAGCGCAATCCCGCGCCGGTCTGATACGCCGCGCGATGCAATGCCGGGAGGCACGCCGGCTGGCCTCCCACCTGTCGCTCGGATGACGCTGAATGGATTATTCGCTCGCGACGGCGGTGTCTTCCGGAGCCAGCTTCGTGCGCACCGCCGTCTCGGTCAGCTCCGGCGAGCACAGCTCGATGAACTTATAGGCATAGCCCCGCAGGTACCGCCCGCGCCGCACGGCGATGCGCGAGGTATTGCGCGCGAAGAGCCCCTTGGAGGCGAGCAGCTTCACGGAATCCCGCGACCCGTCATAGGCCATGGACGCGATGATGCCGACGCCGAGACCCAGCTCGACATAGGTCTTGATGACGTCAGCATCGAGAGCGGTCATGACGATGTCAGGCTCGATGCCGGCGGCCTGGAAGGCCGCGTCGATGTGGGGGCGGCCGGTGAAGCCCGCATCGTAGGTGATGATCGGCCACGCGGCGATTTTCTCGAGCGTCATCGGCTCGTCATCGGCAAGCGGATGGCCGGCCGGAACGATGACCGCATGCTCCCACGAGTAGTACGGGAATGCCGCGATCTCGGGGTTGTCTTCCAGCGCTTCGGTGGCGACACCGATATCGGCGCTGCCTTCCAGCAGCATCGACATGATTTCCTTGGGGCTCGCCTGATGGAGGATCAGGCGCACGTTGGGAAACGCTTCCTTGAACTTCACGACGACCGGCGGCAGGGCGTAACGGGCCTGCGTGTGCGTGGTCGCGATCGTCAGCTCCCCTTCATCCCGCTGGGAAAACTGGTCGGCCAGGCGCTTGATGTTCTTGGCGTCGAGCAACAGGCGCTCGACGATCGGAACCAGCTCCTGTCCGGGCCCTGTCAAACCCAGGAGACGCTTGCCCCGGCGCACGAACAGCTCGACGCCTAGCTCGTCCTCGAGATCCTTGATGTGCCGGCTGACGCCCGATTGCGAGGTATAGAGCGCGTTGGCCACCTCGGTGAGATTGAAGTTGCGGCGGACGGCTTCGCGAATGATCCGAAGCTGCTGGAAATTCACGTGCGTGCTCCTAATCGAAAATGCGCAGTCTCGTGCTCAGCAGACGTACCGGCTGCCCGGTCGTCAGATTGAGCTCCGCCAGTTTTTGCGACGAAAGCTGCACTTCATAATACTGCTCCTCTGTGCCGCCGCTTCCGTTCAGCTTTGAGAGCTCGATGCGAGCGGTGGGCCCAAAGCTCAGAACGCGGGTAACGTGTGCCGGCACGCCTACGTTGGAATTTCCATGGTCGGCAACGATGTCCAACTCGTGCGGACGGGCGAATGCTACGACGTCTTTGCCATCGTAGCGCTCGCCGCCAACATCAGGAATGATTGCGGAGCCGATGCGCAAGGCGCCCCTCTCGACATGTCCACGGAACTCGTTAACGGCACCGAGGAATTCGTAGACGAAGGGGGTGGCCGGCTCGGCATACACGTCATGGGCGCTGCCGACCTGCTCCACCTTTCCGCGATTCATCAACACAATCTTGTCGGCAAGCTCCAGGGCCTCTTCCTGGTCGTGGGTGACGAAGATCGATGTGATGTGCAGCTCGTCGTGCAGGCGGCGCAACCAACGGCGCAA
>DASRYA010000097.1:0-10028 GCA_035687305.1 Hyphomicrobium sp.
TACACCACCAAACGGCGCATCGGGGGTTCACCGGCGCAGATCTCAGGAGCACCGCGTGCAGAACATTGTCGTGGCTGACGGCCTTCGATGCCGCAGTGCGTTAAACCTGCCCACGCGGGCTGGAGCGCGCCTTCCGCGCGCGCTGCTCGCCCTCGGCGCGCTCTTCATTGCCGCTCTTCCCGCCGCCGCGCAGGAGGGTACCGTCAAGGGGCAGCACGGTGACTGGCAGATCGTCTGCAAAGATCCCCCGCCCGGCGCGAAGAACGAAGTATGCGCCCTGGTGCAGAGCGTCACCGCCGAGGACAAAGACAACATCGGCCTGACGGTCTACTTCCAGAAATTCTCGAACGGCACCCGCGTGCTGCGCGTATTTGCGCCGCTCGGCATTCTGCTTCCGCCGGGACTGGGCCTGAAGATCGACGACAAGGATGTGGGACACGCGCCATTTCTGCGCTGTCACACCTTCGCCTGTTACGCGCAGGTGGTCGTGGAGGATCCCCTCATCGAGCAGCTGAAGAATGGCAAGACGGCGATCTTCATCATCTTCCAGGCCGAGGAGGCCGGCATCGGCATCCCGATTTCCCTCTCGGGCTTCAAAGAGGCCCTCACCGAGCTGAAATAGCGATGGCCCGGCGACAAGCCCTCAACCCCGGCGGCACGCCAGCTTGATCTCGACGCCTGAAATGACGGTGGGCGCACCCGCGCCCACGCCGGCGGCATCGCGCGCCGCCCCAAGTCCCGATTGAGTTGCTTGTCCGCCTGCGCCGAGCCTCAAGCGGCCTTGCGCTCGCGGTGTTGGCGCGGAGCTTCCTCCGGCACGTTGGGCTCCGGGAAAGCGATGTAATCGTGAGCCGCCTGCGCGCCCTCCGTGGCGAGCGCCGCAACGTTGGGCGTGCCCAGAGACGTAAGCGCGTGCGTCACGCGCGAGGCGCTTTCCACATAATCGTCATAGGCGGAGCGCCAGAATTGCAGCTGCGCGGTGAGGAGATCCTGCGGCGTGCGGCAGTAGGCGAGGCGTCCCGGCATCTGCATGTAGGCCTGGGCACGGCGATTGAAGAATCCAAGCATTTCGATCTGCGTGCGCGCTACGCCCTTGAGGAAGGGATCGTACGCCTGACCGAGAACTTCAAGACCGCCGAAATACATCTGGAATGCGGAATGGGCAGTGGATTTTCCGATCGCATCCGGCGTCGACGCGTGAGCAACCATGTGACGTCCTCCCTTGTGGGACGGCCCGATTGCGGCGGGGGAGCCAGGCTGTAGGCCGTCTCCGTTGAGGGTTTGCAGCAACCCAACGAACAAAAGCTTAGCAGGCAAAACCGCCGGTACGTTGACACAAATCAAAATCATGCACAGCGCGCGAATCACATTGATCGCGCAAACGTTATTGTGTCGTCCGCGCCGTGGCAGTGGTATTGGAGCGACACCGCCCCCGCACCACCCGTTGACTCGGCCGCATCTGTCCGCCCACAGTACTAATCTCGCGTTCGTGAATTAACGTTCATCGCTTAGTTGCGTCGAGTCATGGTGGGGTTTCAGTTTCCCGGCGGCATCAAGGGCCGCGCTGCGTGGAGTATTGCAGCGCTGGCCATCGGCGCCCTGCCGTTCAGCTCCAGCGCCGCAGCCGACGGCCCCGCCCAAGAGCACTATGTGCCGGGATGGCGCGAGGTATGGGGCGGCGCCGATGTTTCCAGCCATGCCTGGCTGATCTACTCCGGCATCACCGTCTCCCCCTATAGCAACGTTTACGAGGACGGCCTGCGCCTGCGCGTCACGGGCGGCTATGGGGGCTATGTCTATGTCGGCGAACGGCGCACGCAGCAGCAGACGTTCAACGCCCGCACCTCGTATGCAGAGGGGCTGGTCGGCTATCAGAAGCGGTTCGGTCCTGTCACGGCCAAGGGCTTCGTCGGCATCTCCGCCATCGAGCATGAGATCGAGCCTTTCGATCCGGAAAACCCCGTGCAGGGCCAGAAAATCGGCCCGAAGATCGCGGCCGAGCTCTGGATCAACATGGGCGAGCAGGCCTGGGGGCAGGCCGATCTGGCATGGACGTCCGCACACAACACCGCCAGCGCCCGCGTGCGCACCGGCTATCGCATTTGGGGTGACGCCTCCATTGGCCTCGAGGGGGCCATCTACGCCAACGACCTAGGCGAGGATGTGCGCGCCGGCCTCTTTACCCGCTATGCATGGCAGGGCGGCGAGTTCTCGATTGCCGGCGGCTACGCGGGCCGCTTCCTCGACGAAGCGGACATGCTCCGCGACCCCTACACCACCGCTACCCTGCTCCTCCAGTTCTAGGAAATGAACGCCGGCGCCGGCCCTGCGCCCTGCCGGCTATGAGACGCCACGTGGATGGTGCTGACCGAAGTCGGGCTTAATTCTCCAACGACATCAACGCGTAGCGTGGCCACCACACGGAGGGCTGCACGATAGACGCTGCCGCACACGGGAGCCGCGGAGACGCACCGGCACCGCCCACGTCACCCGTTGGCCACGCCATCAACGCGCCATGAAGCCATGCAAACAAAACGGTTGTTCGCTTTAAGGCGTGCCACTACAAGACGCCCTTTCACAGTTTCATAAGTGTCCCGGCCGATGCCAAAGCTCAAGCCAGCCACCCAGCGCGCGCGGCGCGAGCACATCCTCGATGCCGCGGAAGTATGCTTTGCGCGCGGCGGATTCCATCGCACGACCATGCAGGACATCTGCCGCGAGGCGGCTGTCAGCCCCGGTGCGCTCTACGTCTATTTCAGCTCCAAGGAAGATCTGATCGCCGGCCTCGTCGAGCGCGATCGTGCGGATTTCGCCGAGCGCTTCGCGGAGGTTTCCGCCTCGAGCGATTTCATGCGCGCCCTGTCCGAACTCGGCCAGCACTATTTCGAGGAGGACCCGCCACACAGACGCGTCCTCTGTCTCGAGATCGGTCTCGAGTCGACGCGCAACCCGCGGGTCGGCGAGATCTATCGCTCGGTCGACCGCTACGTGCACGGAAGCTTCGAAGCGCTCTTCACGCGCCTCGCCGCCGAGGGACGCATCGCGCCCGACCTCGACATCCCGACGGTCACCAATCTCTTCTCGCTGATCGGCGATGGAATTTTCACGCGGCGCGCCGTCGATCCCGACTTCGATGCCGAGACGGTTATCCCGGCAGCGCTCGAGCTGATCGGCAAGCTGCTCAACGTCCGGACGGACGGGCAGACGCATGCGCCAGCCACGACGGAAGCGACCCATGGAATCGGCACGGGGGAGAAGAAACGTCGATGAAGCGATTTCTTCTGATCCTGCTCTTGCTCGGTGTCCTGGGCGGGGGCGCGGTGTTCCTTGCCCCGCTCCTCGCGCCGCAGGTGGCGCCATATCTGGCTGCGGTCGCCGATTGGCACGCTGGCCGCAAAGCGCCCGGTAAGACGCACGAGGTTGCCTCGACACCGCCCCCCGCGGTTACCGTCGCGAAGACACAGCTTGCGGATTTCGTCGAGCTGGTCACCGTGACGGGCTCGCTCGTTCCGCGCGATGAAATCCTCGTCGCACCGGAAGTGGAAGGCTTCCGTGTGCTGGAGCTTTTCGTCGACGAGGGCGATCGGGTGAAGCGGGGCGACGTGCTCGCTGTGCTCGTGCAGGAATCCCTCGACGCCCAGCTCGCCCAGAACGCCGCTGCGCTCGCGCGCTCAGAGGCAGCGATCGCGCAAACGCGCAGTCAGATCACTGAGGCGACCGCGCGCCGCGTCGAAGCGGAAGCCAACTTCGAGCGCGCAAAACCGCTGAAGACATCCGGTTACCTTTCCGGCGCCACCTACGACCAGCGCGAAGCCGCAGCCAAGAGCGCCGCCGCACAGTTGAGGGCCGCCGAGGATGGACTGCGCCTCGCCGAAGCCGAGAAGATGCAGGTGGAAGCCCAGCGGCGCGAATTACAGTGGCGGCGCACGAATACCAAGGTGACCGCGCCTGCTGACGGTCTCATCAGCCGCCGCACGGCGCGCATCGGCGGCATGGCCTCGGGCGTGGGCGAACCGATGTTCCGCATCATCGCCCGCGGCGAGGTCGAGCTCGATGCGGAGGTGATCGAGACGGAGCTCGGGAAGATTGCCATTGGCCAGAAGGCGCGCATCGACGTGGCCGGCGTTGGTCCCGTCGAAGGCAGCGTGCGTCTCGTTTCGCCCGAAGTCGACAAACAGACCCGCCTTGGCCGCGTCCGCGTGTTCCTCGGCGACGATCCACGCCTGCGCATCGGATCGTTCGGCCGCGGCACCATATCGACCGCGGCGAGCCAGGGCCTCGCCATCCCCTCGTCCGCCGCCATCTTCGATGCCACCGGCACCTACGTGCAGGTCGTCCGCGACGGGAAGGTGGAGCGCCGCGACATCGAAACCGGCCTGATCGCCCGCGGCCTCGTGGAGGTGCGCCGCGGACTCGCCGATGGCGACATCGTCGTCGCACGCGCCGGCACGTTCCTGCGCAGCGGCGATCAGGTCCGCGCCGTATTGCCCGACTCCAAGATCAGCGAGGCGAAGTAATGCGCCTCAACATATCGGCATGGTCGATCCGCCGCCCCGTGCCGGCGATCGTGCTGTTCTCCGTGCTGACGCTGCTCGGCGTCATCAGCTTCATGACGATGCCGGTGACGCGCTTCCCGAATATCGACATCCCACTGATCTCGATCACGGTCGTACAGTCCGGCGCCGCACCGGCTGAGCTGGAAAGCCAGATCACGCGCGAGGTCGAGGACGCCGTCGCCAATATTCCCGGCGTCAAGCACATCATGTCCACCGTCACCGATGGCTCGTCGTCGACGGTCATCGAGTTCCGGCTCGAGATAAATCAGGACCGCGCCCTCAATGACGTGAAGGATGCGATCGACAAGATCCGCCTCGACCTGCCGCGCGACATCAATGAGCCGATCGTGCAGCGCATCGACGTCGAAGGGCAGTCGATTCTCACCTTCGCGGCATCCTCGCCCGGCATGACGCTGGAGCAGCTCTCCTGGCATGTCGATGACGTCATCACCCGCGAGCTGCAAGGTCTGAAGGGCGTCGGACGCGTCGAGCGCATCGGCGGCGTCAAGCGCGAGATCCGTATTCTCCTCGACCCCGACCGGCTCCTCGCCTTCGGCATCACCGCGGCCGAGGTCAACAACCAGGTACGCGCCACGAACGTCGATCTGGGCGGCGGCCGCGGCGAGGTTGGCGGCCAGGAGCAGGCGATCCGCACGCTGGCTGGAGCACGCCAGGTGGAAGATCTCGCCAACACGCAGATCGTGCTTCCCGGCGGGCGCCAGGTGCGCCTTTCCGACCTCGGCCGCGTGATCGACGATGCGAGCGAGCAGCGCTCCTTCGCGCGCCTCAACAGCGAGCCCGTCGTCTCCTTCGCCGTGTTCCGCTCGAAGGGCGCGAGCGAGCTTTCCGTTTCCGATGTCGTCATCGCGAAACTCGACGAGCTGCAGAAACGCAACCCCGACGTCCGCCTCACCAAGATCGACGACGCGGTGGACTATACCCGCGGCAATTATAAATCCGCGATGGAGACGCTGATCGAAGGCGCGGTGCTGGCCGTGCTCGTCGTGCTCGTCTTCCTGCGCAACATGCGCGCAACGCTCATCGCCGCGGTGGCGCTGCCCCTCTCCGCCATCCCGACATTCTGGGCGATGGCGATGATGGGATTTTCGCTCAACCTCGTCAGCCTGCTCGGCATCACGCTCGTCACCGGCATCCTCGTCGACGACGCGATCGTCGAGATCGAGAACATCGTGCGCCATATGCGCACCGGCAAATCGCCCTACCGCGCCGCCGTCGAAGCCGCCGACGAGATCGGCCTCGCGGTCATCGCCATCTCGCTCACCATCGTTGCGATTTTCTCGCCCGTGTCCTTCATGGGTGGCATCGCCGGACAGTATTTCCGTCAGTTCGGGCTCACCGTCGCCGTCGCGGTGCTCATCTCGCTGCTGGTCGCCCGCCTCATCACGCCGATGATGGCCGCTTACCTGATGCGTCCCGTGCGCCCCGAGCACGAAGGCGATGGGTTTATCATGCGCGCCTACGTCGGCTTCCTGCGCGCAACGTTGCGCGTGCGCTATCTGACGCTCATAGCCGGCCTCGCGATGTTTGCCGGCTCGATCTACGCCACGACGCTGCTGCCCACCGGTTTCATGCCCGACGAGGACACCTCCCGCGTCGTCGCCTCCGTAGAGTTGCCGCCCGGCGCGACCCTGGAGGATACGCGGATCACCACCGACCGCATGGTCACCCTGCTCCACACCATTCCCGAGGTGCGCAGCGTGTTCGTGCTCGGCGGCTCGACGCCCACCGGCGGTCTCGAGGTGCGCAAGGCATCCCTGTTCGTCAATCTCGTGCCGAAGACGGAGCGGGAGCTGCCGCAGAAAACATTGAAGACGATCATCTCCGCCAAGCTCGCCTCGGTGCCGGATGCGCGCGTGTGGTACGTCAACGAGCGCGGCGAGCGCGAGCTTTCGTTCTCGATGCTGGCGCACGACGGCGAGGTGCTCGGCGATGCGGTGCGCAAGCTCGAAGGCGCGCTGCGCCAGGTGCCCGGCTTCACCAACGTCGCCGCCGATGCCGCCGTCGACAGGCCGGAGCTGCGCGTCGTACCGAAATTCGACGTCGCCGCGCGCCTCGGCGTCGCACCGAGCCGGATTGCCGAGACGATCCGCGTCGCAACCATCGGTGACATCGACGCCAACCTCGCCAAATTCAACGCCGGCGACCGCCTCGTCCCGATCCGCGTGCAGATCGAGGAAGACGCGCGCACGGACATGCAGCGCCTGAAGAACCTCCGCGTCACCAATTCGAATGGCACCGCCATTCCAATGGCTGCCGTCGCCGACATCGACTTCGGTCGCGGACCGAGCTCCATCAACCGCTACGATCGCCAGCGCCGCGCCGTCATCGGCGTCGACCTGGAAAGCCGTTACGCGATGTCGGATGCGCGCGAGACGTTCCTCAAGGTGGTGGAGAACCAGAAGCTGCCGCCCGGCGTGCGTCTCCAGGCTTCGGGCGATGCCGAGGTGCAGGACGAGGTCGCGACCGGCTTCATGACCGCCATGGGCACGGGCCTCATGATCGTCTTCGGCGTGCTGGTGCTGCTGTTCGGCAGCGTCGCGCAGCCGATCACCATCCTCCTGTCGCTGCCGTTATCGTTCGGCGGCGTCGTACTGGCACTGCTCGCCACCAACAACTCCGTCAGCATGCCGGTTTACATCGGCCTTCTCATGCTCATGGGCATCGTGACCAAGAACGCGATCATGCTCGTCGATTTCGCCGTGGAGGAGATTGCCCAGGGCGTTCCGCGCTTCGATGCGGTCATCGACGCCGGCCGCAAGCGCGCTCGCCCCATCGTCATGACGACGCTGGCCATGGTTGCCGGCATGGTGCCGAGCGCGCTAGCCCTCGGTGACGGCGGCGAGTTCCGCGCCCCGATGGCAATCGCGGTGATCGGCGGGCTGCTCGTCTCGACGGTTTTGTCGCTTGTCTTCGTGCCCTCGTTCTTCACCGTGATGGACGATATCGGCCGTGGTGTATGGTGGATTTTCGGCCGCTTCATCGGCCCCACGGACGAGCCGCCGGAATACATCGCTGCGCTCGCAGCCGAGCGGCAGGCAAAAGCTGCGCACAACGCGCCTGCTGAATAGCGCGCAAGCTCCGGGGAGCCGGCAGCTCCACTCTCTGCATGGCACGATACCGTCAGAGCAGCAGGGCCGGCGCGTCCACGCGCCTCAACCCGCCGGTCGTGCAGCCGATGGCACAACAAAAAGCGCGGACGCACCGTGATGGATGCGCCCGCGCGAAAACTGCAGCCCTGTCGGCTCGGCTTGCCGCTTACTTCGTGGAAGCCGTAGCGTCGTGCTTGAAGAACACATCGACGCGCATGCCGGTCAGCAGCGGCGGCGAACCGTCGAGATCGACGATCGCTTCCAGCACTTCCACGTCGTTGGGACGGCGCGGACCGCGCGAGACGATGTTCGGCGGCGACAGCGACTGGGCGATGGAAGACACGCGCCCCTCGAAGTCCTGGTCCGGATAAGCATCCGCCCGCACGACGACGCGCTGGCCGATGTGGATCTTCGCGGCGTCGCGCTCCTCGACCTCGGCCCGCACCTTCATGCTGGAGAGATCGCCGAAGACGAGCAGCGTGTTCTCCGGTGACGGCGCGGCAACCTCGCCTTCCTTGGCGATGACGTTGAGAACCGTGCCGTCGAACGGCGCGCGGATGCGCGTGTGCTCGACGCCGAGCTCCGCCCCCGAAAGCTCAGCGCGCGCAACCGAGAGCGCCGCTTCGAGGCGGGTCGGCAGCGGCATGCCGGACTTGTCGTTCACGGTCTTGAGGTCCGTACGCTCGCTGGAGAGCTTCTTGCGTGCGTCTTCGAGCTTGGCGCGAGCGGCATCGACGGCTTCCTGCGGACCGTTCTTCGTGCGGCGCTCCTCGACGGCGTCATCGTATTCCTTCTGGGAGGAAAACACGGCACGCTCGGCGGAGGCGACGGCATCCTCGGCATTGCGGCGCTCGAGCTGCAATCCGCGGGCTTCCTCCTCGTTGCGCTCGCGAACGCGCACCTGCTCCTCGGCGTAAGCGGCCGCAACCTTCGTCATCGCATCGTCGTCATCGAGACGGATGAGCAGATCGCCGGCCTTCGCGCTGTCATTGATGGCCACCGGAAGGTTGACCATGCGGCCTGGGACGGTAGCGGTGATGCGAACCTCGCCGCTCTTGGGCTCGACGCGGCCCGTCGCCGACGCCGCCCAGGTGGGACGCATCGCGGCGGCGGTGACGATATCGCTCTTGGATTTCTTCGCACCTTCGTCCGTCGACGTATGGGCGGTCTGCTCGCCCAGCGGACCCCAGCTGACGCGATTGACATAAATACCGACGGCGACCGCCAGAATACCGGCGATCGCGAGTGTAACGACCGTTGGATTGACCTTTTTAAGCATGGGCCTTCCGTCTCTTTGTAAGATCTGCAATCTCTGGAGCGTCGAGGCCCTCAGGCCGGCGTTCCTCGCCGACGATCCGTCCATCTTCAATGCGCACGACGCGGTCCGCATAGCTCAGCGTGCGCGGATCGTGCGTAACCGCCAGCACGCTGCGGTGCTGTTCCTTTGCAATGCGCGCAAGGAGTGCCATCACGGCATGACCGTTCTCGCCGTCGAGCGCCGCCGTCGGCTCGTCCGCCAGGACGATGGATGGCGAGGATGCAATCGCCCGCGCCACCGCAACACGCTGCTGCTCACCGCCCGACAGATTTCCCGGATAGCTCTTGAGGCGGTAGGCCAGACCGACGTCGCGCAGCACCTCCTCGGAGCGGTTGGCGGCCGCGAAGCCCTTCTGCCCGCGCACGTCGAGCGCGATGCGCACGTTCTCGAGCGCCGTCAGCGTAGGAAACAGGTTGTAGGACTGGAAGATGAAGCCCATGTGCTTGCGCCGCAGGTCGGCCAGCTCTTCCGAGTTCAAACGATCCGTCGACGTCCCGGCGACGCGCAGCGTTCCCGACGTCGGCGAGAGAATGCAGCCGAGGATCGAAAGCAGTGTCGTCTTGCCGGAGCCCGACGGCCCCATGAGCAAGGTGAGCTCACCCGGGATGAGGGTGAGGGACGCGCCCTTCACGGCGCGCACCTTGCCGGCTCCCGAGCCGAGCTCCTTGACGATGTCGATCGCTTCGAGGACGGGCTTGGGCTGGTCGCTCATCTGTTGAACACCACTGCAGGATCGATTTTCGTGACCTTCACGATCGCCGAAAGGGCCGAAATGGCGCACATACCCACCGTCAGCGTGAACAGCCAGAATGCTAGGCCCGGCGTCATCACCATTGGCAAGGCGGTGTTGTGACTTAGAACGAGTATTATTAGCGCAATGGAAATGCCTAGAGCGTAGCCGACAACGGCACTGATGCCAGCCTGGGCCAGGATAACTTTGTAAATATATCCCGACGATGACCCCAGCGCACGCAGCGTCGCGAACTCGCCGAGGTGGTCCTTCGTGCTGGAGTAGAGGGTCTGGGCGACGATCACGGTGCCCAC
>DASRYA010000098.1:0-7227 GCA_035687305.1 Hyphomicrobium sp.
GAAACAGAAGATCTCTCCTTTCGACAGGACGAGCTGCCCGAAGATCGATCCTTGATCGTCGTCGACGACGACCGTGCCTTCGCACAGCGCCTCGTGCGCGCGATGGAGCTGCGCGGCTTTGAAGTACGCGGCGCCCATTCGATTGCCGAAGGCATCGATCTCATCCGCGAGCGCGCCCCGGCATTCGCTGTCGTGGACATGCGCCTCGAGGATGGCAACGGTCTCGACGTCATCGCCGAGCTTGCTCGCGTGCGTCCCGACGCGCGCGCCATCGTGCTGACCGGCTATGGCAACATCGCCACCGCGGTGACGGCCGTGAAGCTCGGCGCGGTCGACTATCTGGCCAAGCCCGCCGATGCGGACGATGTGACCGACGCGCTGCTCGCCCCCTCGGACGACAAAGCGCCGCCGCCGGAGAACCCGATGTCGGCCGACCGCGTCCGCTGGGAACACATCCAGCGTGTCTACGAGCTGTGCAACCGCAACGTCTCGGAAACGGCTCGCCGCCTCAACATGCACCGCCGTACGCTCCAGCGTATTCTTGCCAAGCGCGCGCCAAAGTAGGCACGACAGAATTCAGGCGCCGTTGGCGCCTGGATCTGCCAGCGTCTGCAGGGTGAAGGCCGCCGCTCGCGCAAAGCGCAGCGTCATTGCTTTGCGCCGTGCGCCTGCTAGGCGCGTCGCCGGGGCGTCGCGCACGATCTCTCCGCCGTAGCGATCCGCGAAGATCAGCCCGGTGTCCGTGGGCAGGACCTCGTGGGGAAATCCGGGCGCGACGGCGAAGAACAGCGCATCCGAATACTCGCGATACTCCGGCCACTTGAAATCGACGCGCAGATCATCGAGGCAGGACTTCACCTCGACAATCCAGATGTCGCCGCCCGGAGACAGCGCGACGACGTCGGCGCGCCGGCCGTTCGGCAGCACCAGCTCGTTGACGACGGCGAACGAATGGGCGCGTAACAGCCGCCCGACACCGCGGCACACCTCGCGCGTCACGGCATCGCGGCCCGGTGCGTTGCAGCCGGCATCGGCCAGCTCCGCCACATCGTTGCCGGTTTCCCCGGCTTTATCCCCAGTTGCCGTCATTTGACCACCATGCGCCGGTGACAATCCCAGGTGAAGATCCGGACCACGCGGGGATTCGGACTAGGCGAAGATCTCGGGACGTCATCGGTAGATCGGCGCCTCTTTTACACTGCCGTCGGCCCGCCGGGCTGGCCGTAGCGTCATCGAATCTGGTTTTAGGTGTCGCGGGCAACTCATCGAGGGACGAGCGCCTGAGCCCATGTTCTTCAAACGCTTCAGGTCAGACAAGAGTAAGGCCGCCGCTGCGGCGGAAACGGATGCCGCACCCGAGGCAGCCGACGAGGTTGCGTCCGCGGCGCCCGCAGATGCGGCACCTGCCGATCCGCCGGAGCCCACGCTGCCGCTCGGTGCGCATACGAACGCCTCCGGACTAACGGACGCTGCGAGCCTCGGCTTCAAGACGACCGCCGACGTAAAGGCCGTCGCCGGCCCCGTCGGCCAGGAGGCGGCACTGGAAGCACTCGCGTTCGGCGCCGGCGTCAAAGGGCCAGGATATCACGTGCTCGTCGCGGGGCCCGAGGGCTCAGGGCGGCACACGGCCGTTCGCTCGACGCTGCAGCATATCGCCTCGAAAGCGGAGCGCCCGGCGGATTGGGTTTACGTCAGCTCGTTCGACCCCACTGGCGGCTTTCGCGCGCTGAAACTTCCCGCAGGCACCGCAAAACCGTTCGCCGAGAAGATGGCGCTCGCCATCGACACGCTCGCGGATGCGCTTCCTGCCGCTTTTGCCGCCGACGATTACGACCTCAAGCGGCGCACGATCGAAGAGGAATTCCGCTTCAGCCGCGAGGATGCGCTGGAAGCCCTGCGGCGCGAAGCGGAGACACAGAATATCGCGCTTCTGCGCACGCCCGCCGGCATCGCGGTCGCGCCCGTGCTCGAAGGCAAGGTGGTGAAGACCGATGTCTTCAACTCCATTCCCGAGGCGCTGCGCCGCGAGGTGGAAACGAAGATCGCTGCGCTCGAGGCGGAAATCGAAGCCATCCTGGCCGAGCGCCCGGAAGCCGAGAAGGAGCGGCGTGCGCGGCTGCTCGCCCTCAACGAGCAGATCGCCGGACGGCATGTGCGTGCCGCGCTCGACGATCTCAAATCCGAATTTGCGGACGTGGCGGGCGTCGAAAGCTACCTCAAGGCCGCGGCGCGCGATCTGGTGCGTAACGCCGGGCTCTTCGTGGCGCGCGAGGACCGCGCGGGGCGGCTGGTGCAGACCGCGGCCACGCATCCGCGCTTTGCGCGCTATTGCGTGCACGTGATGGCGACGACGTCGGCCGCTTCCGGCGCCCCCATCGTGCAGGAAGCCAACCCCACCTATGCGAACCTCTTCGGCCGCGTCGAAGTTTCAACGGACGCCGAAGGGCAAAGCCAGGTGGTGCGGGTGAAGCCCGGTGCGCTGCACCGGGCGAATGGCGGCTACCTGGTTCTCGATGCCGATGCGCTGCTCGACAGTGCGGCGGCCGCCGATGCACTGCGCCGCGCGCTCGATGCAGGCGAGATCCGCTTCGATCCGCCGACGAGCGCGATCAGCGTCGCCGGAGACGAGGTTCCCGATCTCGAGCCCATCCCGCTCAACTTGAAGCTCGTCCTCGTCGCAACCGCCGATGGGTTGCGCCGTCTTAGCGCGAGTCACGGATCACTGCGGCGGCTGTTCAAGGCGGAGGCCATCTTCGAGGATGCGATCGCGCGCACGCAGGAAACCGTCGACCGGCTTGCAGGGCTCATCGCCAACATCGTCGAAAAGTATTCCTTGCGTCCCATCGAGGCCGAGGGCGTGGCGCTCATCGTCGACGAAGCGGCGCGGCGCGCGGGCGCCAAGGGCAAGCTATCCATCTCCATCGCCGATTGCGTCGATGTCTGCCGCGCTGCCGACCATATCGCCGGCAGCGGAACGCGCGACGTCGTGACGGCCGGGGATATCGAGCGCGCGCTGCGTCAGCACAGCCCGCGCACTGAGGCCGGCGACGCCCTTTCGGAGGCCTCATGATCGCGCACGTCGCCGCCGCGGGGGAACGTAGCGGCCGCGTCGTGCTGTGGCTTGGCGGCACGTCATCCGCGAGCCGGTTTGCCATCGAGGCGGCCATGCTGCTGGCCCAGGCTTTCCAGGCCGAGGTCGAGAGCCTCTACGTGGAAGACCGGCAGCTTTTCGACCTCGCCGACTTCCCCTTTGCCCGCGCCATCGGCGTCTCGGGCGGAAGCTGGCGACCGATGCCCGCCGCGACGCTCGAACGGGAGATGCGCTTTCTGGCGGCTGCGCTGCACCGGCAAGTGGCGGAGGCGGGGGCTACCTCGGGGGTGGCTTGTCACTCGCGCGTCGTGCGCGATGAACCTCTACGCGCGCTTGCCCGCGCCTGTGCGGAAAATGGCCCGTGGAACCTCGTCATCGTCGGGGAGCCGATTGCGCCGAGCGATGGCGTGCGCCTTTCGGAGCTGTTCGAGAAGGTGCGCGATACGACGGGCGCGGTGGTCACCGGGCCTCTCGCGGGCCGCACGCGCGGGCCCGTGGTGGCCGTGGTGGAGGAGTTCGAGCGCCTGGGGCCGATGCTGAAGGCTGCGCAGCGGCTTTCAGCGGCCATCGCTGGCGAGGTGCGGCTATGCATCGTCGGTGACCGGCGCGACGAGCTCGCCTGGATGGAAGGGGAGGCACGGCTTTTGTGCGCCGATGCCGAGAGCGGCGAGATCGCGGCGTTCGAAAGCGTGCTTGCCGCCAACGACGATCCGGCACCCCTCGCCGAGGTGCTGCGCCGGCACAAGCCGGGTTTTGCGCTGGCGCAATACGGCGGACGGCTGATCGCACCGGATGCGAGCCTGCGCCCGCTCACGCAGGCCCTGGAGTGCCCGCTGCTGCTGGTGCGCTGAGCACGTTTCTGCGCGCTGGAGTGCTTGCCGAAAGGTGGGCACGGTTTTCCGGTGAGACGCGCCGGCAACCGCAGAGATAGAGGCGTGCTGCGATTCAACGAAAAGCAGAGCGGCTCTAACGCCGCCGCACGGGTGGGCTTCGGCAGAACCGCCGCGCAAACAAGCCGGGACCGTCGATCAAACGTCGAGGTTGGCGACCGTGAGCGCGTTATCCTGGATGAACTCGCGCCGCGGCTCCACCACATCGCCCATGAGCTTGGAGAATATCTCGTCGGCCTCGGTGGTCTCGCCGATCTTCACCTGGAGAAGCGTGCGGACATCCGGATCGAGCGTCGTCTCCCAGAGCTGGTCGGGGTTCATCTCGCCCAGACCTTTGTAGCGCTGGAGCGAGAGGCCCTTGCGGCCGGCCTCGTAGATCGCATCGAGCAGCGAACGCGGCCCGAACACGTCGAGGGTTTCGGACTTGCGCCGCAGCTTCGCCGGCGTTGCATAAACCTCGGCGAGGTGGGCGTGGCGCTCGTTGAGACGGCGCGCGTCGAGGGAGCCCAGCAAGGCGAGGTCGAGCGTGTGCGCTTCCGTGACGCCGCGCACCTCGCGCTTCAGGTGGTAGCCGTCGTTGCCGTAGCGGCCTTCCCAACCCTGCTCGGTTTCCTCGGCCATGGTATCGAGCCGGCGGGCGATCTCTGTGGCGACCCCGCTGGCACGCGAGGCGGAATGTAAGACATCCGCGTCGAACGCGCCCGCGATTGCAGCCTGCTCCACCACCATGCGCGAATAGCGCGAGTGGAGGCCATCCATCACCGCGGCGACCGCGCGCGCCTGATCGACGATGGCGCGAAGATCGCGGCCGGCACGCTCGCCATTTCCGGTCACGAGCACAGTCTCTTCCAGACCGGATTCGATGAGGTAATCCTCGAGCGCGCGCTGGTCCTTGAGGTAGGTCTCGGACTTGCCGCGCGCGACCTTATAGAGCGGAGGCTGGGCGATGTAGACGTGGCCCTTCTCCACCAGCTCGGGCATCTGCCGGTAGAAGAATGTCAGCAGCAGCGTGCGGATGTGGGCGCCGTCGACGTCGGCGTCCGTCATGATGATGATCTTGTGATAGCGCAGCTTCGAAAGATCGAAGTCGTCGCGAATGCCGGTGCCGAGCGCGCCGATGATGTTCGTCACCTGCTCGGACGACAGCATCTTGTCGATGCGCGCGCGCTCCACGTTGAGGATCTTACCTCGGATCGGGAGCACGGCCTGGAACTCACGCTTGCGGCCCTGCTTGGCGGAGCCACCTGCGGAGTCACCCTCGACGATAAACATCTCGGTGTTGGCGGGGTCGCGATCCTGGCACTCGGCAAGGCCGCCGGGAAGACGCAGACTGTCGAGCGCGCCTTTGCGCCGCGTCAGCTCGCGTGCGCGGCGCGCAGCTTCGCGGGCGAGCGCCGCCTCGACGATCTTGCCGACGATCGCTTTGGCTTCCTTCGGGTGCTCTTCGAACCACTGGGAAAGCTGCTCGCCGACGATACTCTCGACAACGGGCTTCACCTCGGAGGAAACGAGCTTGTCCTTCGTCTGGCTGGAGAACTTCGGGTCGGGCACCTTCACGGAGAGCACGCACGTCAAGCCTTCGCGCGCATCCTCGCCGGAAAGATCGACCTTCTCCTTCTTGGCGATGCCGCTGTCGACCGCGTACTTGTTGATCACACGCGTGAGCGCGGCGCGGAAACCGGCGAGATGGGTGCCGCCGTCGCGCTGCGGGATGTTGTTGGTGAAGAGCAGCACATTCTCGTGGTAGCTGTCGTTCCACCACAGCGCGGCTTCGACGATCACCTTGTCGCGCTCGCCGGTGAGCATGATCGGCTCAGCGATCAGCGGCTGCTTGGAGCGGTCGAGATATTTCACGAAAGCGGCCGTACCGCCGTCGTAGAGCATCTCCTCGCGCCTCACGTCGGCGTGGCGCGCGTCGGTCAGCACGATCTTGGCGCCGGAGTTCAGGAACGCGAGCTCCCGCAGGCGGTGCTCCAGCGTGTTGAAGTCAAATTCCGTCTTGGTGAAGGTTTCCGGGCTCGGAAGGAACGCTACTTCCGTACCGCGCTCGTCACCGGCATCGCCCACGACCCGCAGCGGCGCGACCGGTACGCCGTCGCGAAACTCGATGAAGTGCTCCTTGCCCTCACGCCAGACGCGCGCCTTGAGCCAAGTGGAGAGCGCGTTGACCACCGAGACACCGACGCCGTGCAGACCGCCCGAAACCTTGTAGGCGTTCTGGTCGAACTTGCCGCCGGCGTGCAGCTCGGTGAACACGATCTCCGTCGCCGAACGCTTCGGATCGTGGTCGTCATCGTGCTTGATGCCGGTGGGAATGCCGCGCCCATCGTCGCGCACGGACGCCGAGCCATCGGGATGCAGCGTCACCAGGCAGGCGGTCGCGTGACCGGCGAGGACCTCGTCGACCGCGTTGTCGACGACCTCGTAGATCATGTGATGCAGGCCCGACCCGTCGTCGGTGTCGCCGATGTACATGCCCGGGCGCTTGCGAACGGCGTCGAGGCCCTTCAGCATCCTGATGGAATCGGCGCCGTACTCTTCGGCGCCCGTGGTCTTTTTCGCGGGCAAAGCGCTCATGATTCGAATTGTCCCAGGGGTCGTTCGGCCTCGATGCTTCTATAGCACGAAAGCCTGCGAAAAGCACCTTTCCAGGCGCCCTTTACATAACAAAAATAGGAATAATTTCCGCTAGTTAGTAGACGCTGCGGCACCTTGTTCCGCCGGCTTCGAAAAAGTGTCTAAAACGCCCTCGTCCACCCGGCGGAAACGGGCCCTTCCAGCCAGCCAGGAAAATGCGTCGGCGTCGGTCCCGGTCATCCAAGCCTGGGCGCCAAGGCGCAGGATTTCCCCGAACAGCGCCGCCCGGCGATCGACATCGAGATGGGCGGTTACCTCGTCGAGGAGCAGGATCGGCGCGCCTTCGCGCCGGCGCGCGACAAGCTCGGCGTGGGCGAGGATGAGACCGATCAACAGTGCCTTCTGCTCGCCGGTGGAGCACAAGCGTGCGGGCATGCCTTTCGGCGCGTGGGCCACGAGCAGGTCGGCGCGGTGCGGGCCGTCGAGGGTACGTCCAGCGGCACGGTCGCGCTCGCGGCCGTTGCGCAGCCGCTGCACGTAGGCATCCTCCACCTCGACCGCGGGCATGCGCTCCAGGTCGGCCTCGAGCGCGCCTTCCAGCGCGAGGCTGGCGGGCGGGAATGGCGAATGGGGATCGCGCGCCGCACGCTCGGCCATGATGGCGGCGAG
>DASRYA010000099.1:0-20726 GCA_035687305.1 Hyphomicrobium sp.
GCTCGCGGCGCGGCTACTTCATTTCCATGGAGACGCGGATGAGGTCCGCGGTGCGCTCGACGCCGAGCTTGCTCTTGATGATCGAGCAGGTGTTGGCGACGGTCTTGTAGGCGACGCCGATGGCCTGGGCGATCTCGGTGAGGGAGTTGCCCTCGCCGAGGAGCCGCAGGATTTCGATCTCGCGCATCGTGAGCTGCTGCAAGGGGTCCTCGGCCGAAAGCTGCGTGAAGGCCAGCTCGCCGGCAATCTCGCGCTCCACGTAGCGGCCGCCCTCGGCAACCTTTTTGACTGCGGTGACGAGCTCGTCCGCGCCGGCGCTTTTGCTCACGTAGCCGCGGGCACCGAGCCGAAGTGCGCGGGCCGCATAGATGGGCTCGGCGTGCATCGAAAAGACGACGACGCGCACTTTCTCGTCCTCGCTCAGCAGGCGGCGCAGCAGCTCCAGCCCCCCGATGCCCGTGAGGTTGAGATCGAGCAGAACGAGCTCGGGGCGGATCTCACGGAACATCGTGAGCGCCTCTTCGCCCGTCGATGCCTCGTGCAGCTCTACGCCGTTCATGCCCGAAAGGAGCCGGCGGACACCCTCGCGCACCACGATGTGATCGTCGACAAGCAATATCTTCATTGTAACGTAGCCTCGTGCGTTGAGTAGGCGTGGACCGTGGCGACCGCATTGCGGGCGGGAAGATGCGCGGACATGGCAACGCCGGGCCCATCGTGGCGATTGACGACCTCGAGGCGCCCGCCGAGCGCGGCCACGCGCTCCTGCATTCCGACAATGCCGTAGCCCGCGCGGCCGTTATCTTTGAGACCGGAGCCATTATCGGCGACGCGAACATCGATCGAGCCGTCGGGGTGCGCGTCGATGTCGATGCTGATGAGGGTCGGCCGTCCGTGGCGCACGGAGTTGCTGATGCTTTCCTGCACGATCCGGTAGATGGCGCCATCGATCAGCGCACCGAAGCTTTCCTCCGGCACGTTGACGTGGAATTCCAGATCGGCGCGGTGGGTGCGCCAGAAGGCGACGAGATTGTCGATGGCGTGCGCCAACCCCACGTCGAGCAGCATTGCCGAACGCAGGCGGCTGAGAATATCGCGCACGTGGCGCTGCATACGCCCGATCGCCTCGCGGATGGTGCCGACCCGCGTGGGGATTTCCCCATAGGCACCCGATTTTGCGAGCTGCTCGATGGCAACGGCGTCCACATCGGCGGCGAACAGGAGCGGCCCGATCTCGTCGTGCAAATCGCGCGCGAGGTCGGCGCGCTCTTCATCCTGCACGGTGGCGATCTGCTCGCGCAGGCGCTTGTTGTGCGCCTCCGACTGGGCGAGCCGCTCCACCATCTGGTTGAAGCCGTGGGATAGACGCACCAGCTCGCTGGGACCGCTTTCCGGTACACGCTCACGATAATCGCCGTCACCGACGCGGGCGATGGCGGCGGTGAGGGTCTGGATCGGCTGGATGACGGTTGCCATGGTGCGATAGACGAACGCCAGGGCGAGGGCGCAGAAAATGCCGAGCACCGCCAGCGTGAGGGTCACATCGGACCACACCTCGCCCACCTCGTTCCGGGGGTCGGTCTGGAGCTGGACCGTGCCGTAGGCGTCGAATATCTCGGGCAGCTCGACGTTGAGAATCTTGGGGGGCGGCTCCAGCAGGTGCACGAACCAGGCCGGTGCCGGGTTATCGGACGGGGCGACGTTGGATTCGAGCTGGACCTTGCCGTCGAGACCGATGAGCTTGGCGCGCAGGTGCCGGTCGCCCTCGAAGTCGGCAATGAGCAGGGCGAGCCGGCGGGCCGGGTCGGTGGCCTCCTCCCAGTCGTCGACCGCGTTGCGGGCAATACGGCTGCCCACGGCGATGGCCGCGTTCATCTCGGTTTCGATCTTGGCGGTGGCGTGCCAATACGTGAATACGCCCCCGGCGACGAGGCTCATCGGCAGGGTGGCACAGATCGAGTAGATGAGGCGTTTGCGCAGCGACAAACCGGAACCCTCGGTAAGCAGAGTGGGAAACATTATAACAGTGTTTTGCCGCCGCCTAGAGCGGGAAGTCGGATCTTGCGGACGTTTCGTTTGGTATTTGCTTCCATCTCCAAAAGGTTGCGCGGCGTGCCACCGCCGATAACGGCGGGCATGCGAAGGCTAGGGAATACGGATCCAAGGTGAACGATAGTTCTGTTTGCAGCGCCGCCATCATCGGCGGCGGCCCGGCTGGGCTGATGGCTGCCGAGGTGATGGCCGGGGCGGGCATTGCCGTCACGGTCTACGACCGCATGCCGTCGCTGGCGCGGAAGTTCCTGCTCGCCGGCCGCGGCGGGCTCAACCTCACGCACAGCGAGGATCTTTCCCGTTTCCTTTCCCGATATGGCGCGGCCGAGCCTCGGCTGCGGCCGATGATCGAGGCGCTGACGCCGGATGCGGTGCGCGCCTGGTGCGAGGAGCTGGGCCAGCCCACGTTCGTGGGGTCGAGCGGGCGGGTGTTTCCCCGCGCGATGAAGGCCTCACCGTTGCTGCGCGCGTGGATCAGGCGGCTCGACGGCGCGGGCGTCAGCTTTCGCATGCGACGGCGCTGGCGCGGCTGGGACGACGCCGGGCATCTATTGTTCGAGGCTCCGGACGGGCGTGAGGTCGTGAATGCAGACGCGGTGGTGCTCGCCCTCGGCGGCGCGAGCTGGCCGCGCCTCGGCTCCACGGGGGATTGGACCGGTCCTCTCGGCGCGGCGGGGATCGAGATCGCTCCGCTCGTGCCCGCGAACTGCGGATTTCTCGCCGGGTGGTCGGACATCTTTCGCGCGCGGTGCGAGGGGCAGCCGCTGAAACGGATCGCGCTTTCGTTCGCGGGGCATACGGTGCGCGGCGAAGCGCTCATCACCGCGCAAGGCATCGAAGGCGGCGCGATCTATGCGCTTTCCGCGCCGCTTCGCGAGGGAATTGCGGTGGACGGCTTTTCCCTCCTCGAGATCGATCTGCGTCCCGACATGGGAGCGGATGATCTGGCAACGCGGCTCGGCCGTTCGCGCGGAAAACAATCGCTGGCAACGTTTCTGCGCAAGGCGGCGGGACTGTCGCCGGTGGAGATTTCGCTGCTGCATGAATGCGGGGCGGAACCCATCGGGAGCCTCGATCCGGCCGCGCTCGCGGCGCTCATCAAAGCCGTGCCGCTGCGGCTGACAGCGCCGGCACCGATCGAAACGGCGATCTCCAGCGGTGGCGGCATCACGTGGAGCGCGGTCGATGGGCATTTGATGCTGCGGCAGCGGCCCGGCGTGTTCGTCGCCGGCGAGATGCTGGACTGGGAGGCGCCGACGGGCGGCTATCTGCTGCAAGGGTGTTTCGCGACGGGCGCGTGGGCCGGCCGCGGCGCGTTGGAGTGGCTCTCTCGGCGCCACGACCACCGTCAAGGTGCTTAGAGCCGTTCCGGTTCGGGTGGAAACGCAGATACTGCTCTAGACCATTGTTTGGTCGTGCTTCTCATCGGAAAACCGGTGCCCACTTTTCCGGGAGCACTCGTCTTTGCCGTGCTTCTGATCGGAAAACCGGCGCCCTCTTTTCCGGAAGCACTCACTTCGACGTGCTTCTGATCGGAAAACCGGTGCCCACTTTTCCGGAAGCACTCGGGCTCCGCCGTCTCTCCCGCGTCCCATCCACGACAGTCATCCCGGCGAAGGCCGGGATCCACGCAAGTTTCGCGAAAGCGTGGCAGATGTTTTGTGCTGCCGCGATGGGCAACGGGCATCGACTGGCGTGGATGGCGGCCTGCGCCGCCATGACGGCAGGAGGTGAGCGCTATGTCTTAGCGGCACCCTGACAGCACCTATAAAGGCGTAAACCCGCCAAGCAATGGCTGCTCCGCACGCAGATCAGGCGCTTTCGATTTCCTCGTGACTGTGGGAAGCGGAAGCCGCGCTCAGCAACGTTGCGATATCGCGAGTGAATCAGGGCAGCGCCGTCGTTCGGCTCTGCACCCGGATCAAGCGCCTTCGATTTCCTGGCGACTGTGGGAAGCGAACGCCGCGTTCAGCAACGTTGCGTTCTCGCGAGTAAGTCAGGGGAGCGCCGTCGTCCGGCTCTGCACCCGGATCAGGCGCCTTCGATTTCCTCGCGCAGGATTTCGAGCTCCAGCCACTTCTCCTCGGCGTCCGCGAGCTCTGCCTCGATGGCGGCGAGACGCGCCGACTTGTCGGCGAACGCCTTCGCATCGCGCGCATAGAGCCCCGGATCGGCGAGCGCCTCGCCGAGCTTCTTCGCCTCGTCCTGAAGCGCCGACATCTGCTTGGGCAGCGTTTCGAGCGCGTGCTTTTCCTTAAAGCTCAATTTGCGTTTGGCAGCCGGCGCCGCAGCCTGAACGGCAGACGCATCGCTCGCCTCCGCTGCGGCGGGCTTTATCTTTGCCGTCGCCGTGCGCCGCCCCGAAAGATCGGCGCCGCGCTGAACGAGCATATCGGAATAGCCGCCGGGATATTCGCTCCACTTGCCGTCGCCCTCGGGCACGATGACGGAATGCACCACGCGGTCGAGGAAGTCGCGGTCGTGGCTGATGAGGATGACCGTGCCGGAATATTCCGCCAGCATCTCCTCCAGCACGTCGAGGGTTTCGAGGTCGAGGTCGTTGGTCGGCTCGTCCAGCACCAGCACGTTGGAGGGCTTGGCGAGCGCGCGTGCGAGCATGAGCCGGCCGCGCTCGCCGCCCGACAGCACGCGCAGCGGCGTGCGTGCCTGCTCGGCCTGGAACAGGAAATCCTTCATGTAGCTCACGACGTGCTTGTGCTTGCCGCCGACCGCCACCTGATCGCCGCGGCCGCCGGTGAGCGCCTCGGCGAGCGTCCAGTTCGGATTTAGGCTGTCGCGATCCTGCTCCAGCGAGGCCATCTCGATGTTGGAGCCGAGGCGGATTTCGCCGGTGTCGGGCTGAAGCACGCCGGTCAGGAGGCCGACGAGCGTGGTCTTGCCCGATCCGTTGGGGCCGACGATGCCGATGCGGTCGCCGCGCATGACGCGGGTGGAGAAGTGCTGGACGATGGGCCGCTCGCCGTAGACCTTGCCGATGTCCTTCGCCTCGATGACGAGGGTGCCGGATTTATCCGCCTGCGCAGCCTCGATCACGGCCCTGCCGGTGGCGCGGCGATGCTCGCGCCGCTGCTGACGCAACGTTGCCAGCTCCGCCATGCGCCGCACGTTGCGTTTGCGCCGCGCGGTGACGCCATAGCGCACCCAATGCTCCTCGCGCACGATCTTGCGGTCGAGCTTGTGCTGCTGCACCTCCTCGTCCGCGAGCTGCTGATCGCGCCAGGCTTCGAACTGTTTGAAACCGACCTCGACGCGCCGCGCCTGTCCGCGGTCGAGCCAAACCGTGGTGCGCGAGAGCGCTTCGAGGAAGCGGCGGTCGTGGCTGATGAGGACGAGCGCGCCGCGCTGGCCGGCGAGCGTGCCTTCGAGCCATTCGATGGTCGGCATATCGAGGTGGTTCGTCGGCTCGTCGAGCAGGAGGATGTCGGGCTGCGGCGCGAGAACCCGCGCGAGCGCGGCACGGCGCGCCTCGCCGCCGGACAGATGCGCGGGATCTTCGTCGCCCGAAAGGCCGAGCTGCTGCAGCAGGTAACGTGCCGCGTGGGTATCGTCGCTCGCGCCGAGGCCCGCTTCGACGTAGGCGAGCGTCGTGGCGTATCCGGAGAAATCGGGCTCCTGCGGAAGATAGCGGACGACGGCGCCCGGCTGCACGAAATGGGTGCCGTGGTCGGGCTCGACGAGCCCCGCTGCAATTCTCAAGAGCGTGGACTTGCCCGACCCATTACGGCCGACGAGGCACACGCGCTCGCCCGCCGAGACGGAAAGCTCCACGCCATCGAGCAGCGGATGTCCGCCGAAGGTGAGCGCGATGTCGCTGAGCTGGAGAAGCGGAGGCGCCATAATGGTCCGATAGCTGAATGGGATTGAAACGCGGGAGCTTGGATACGTTTAGCGGAAAACCGGTGCCCACTTTCCCGGAAGCACTCTAGCCCGCCTGGCCGATGATGTAGCGCGCGATGTCCCTCTCGCGGACACCCTTCTCGCTGCGTGCCCAGCCGCGCACCGAGACGCCCGCCTCGTGCACCGTTTCCGTACTGCCCGAAACGAGCGGGTGCCACCATGCAAGCTCCCGGCCTTCGGCAAGGGTGCGGTAGGCGCACGTTTCCGGCAGCCACGGCATCTGCGCGATGTCGTCGGGGCCTAAGCTGAGACAGTCGGGCACCTTCTTCTTCCGGTTGGGGTAATCGCGGCAGCAGCAGGAGTTGGTATCGAGCAGCTTGCAGCCGAGGCGCGTCAGGTAGATGTCGCCGGTGTCCTCGTCCTCGATTTTCAACAGACAGCATTGGCCGCAGCGGTCGCACAGGGACTCCCATTCGGCGCGCGACATCTCGTCGAGCGACTTCACCTCCCAGAAGGGGCGGAAGCCGGGAGCCTCTTGCTTTTTTCCGGTTTTGCGCGGGCTTCGGGGTTTGCTCATGGGCGGCTTGTAGCACATCAGGTCCTTACGTCACGTCCCCGGGGGCGCCTTTGGCCGGCGCGTTTATGCCACGTGCCAGGGCCGTCTTCCGCAGCAGCAGGTAGCATCCCAGGCCGGCAACGGCGGAGAAAACGGCGGTCAATCCCGCCTGCAGCAGCACGACGGAGCGTCCGTGCGGATCGGGAGCGACGAGGGCCATTACCGCCAGCATCAACGCGTAGACCTCGGCCGCAGCGAGGCATGCCCAAAGAGTGAAACGCCCGCCCCATGCGACCCAAGCGGCGAGCGCGGCCCCGGCGAGCAAGGCCGCTTGGCCACCGGCTACGTAAGAGATCTGGAGCCACCCCAGCATCGCCTTCCCAACGTCCAGGATGGACCGCGGCGGCGAGCCGGCGCCGAAGTCGCTCGACCACCGGAACAGCTCGACGAGCGACATGAAGGCGAGGCCGCCGATGGGCGGCCCGATCAGGGCCACGGCGGCAAAAACTTTCGCTGCTACGCTGATCGGTTGTCTCGCCACGCTGCCATTCCCTCTCACACGCTTGCATCGCAGGGCGCCGCTGCGGCTTGCACAGGGGCGCCGCCGTCGCCATCTGCCCGCATCGAGCCGCATATCAACGCCGCGCCGTTCGCATCACCCGTGGGAGATCACATGCGCCGCCTTGCCGTCTGTCTTGGCCTCATTCTTCTCGCCGCCGCGCCGGCCGTCGCCGACAACCCCGACCTCATCTTCAAGAAGACGACAGTCTGGAAGCTTTTGTCGCCGGACCACAAGCTCGGCACCTATGCCATCGACGACCCGGACGTGGAAGGCGTTACCTGCTACTTCACCGTCCCGGAGAAGGGCGGCTGGACCGGCTGGCTCGGCCTTGCCGAGGAGCTTTCGAATGCCTCGCTCGCCTGCCGGCAGGTGGGACCGATCAAGTTCAAGCGCAAGCTGGAGCAGGGTGCGGAGGCCTTCAGCCAGCGCCGCTCGCTGATCTTCAAGCGCATGCAGATCGTGCGCGGCTGCGATCCCAAGCGCAACGTGCTGGTCTATCTCGTCTATACGGACAAAATCATCGAAGGCAGCCCGGAGAATTCAACCTCCGCGGTGCCGATCAGCCCCTGGGGCGAGACGACCCCGCCCGCCAAATGTGCCGACTGGATCGCGCCGTAGTTCTGGCGTTTTCTGGCTCAAGGCGCTACCTGCAGCCAAGTTCGCGTGTGGCCGTTCCCGGTTAGGCGCGATTGAACGCACAGGCCGAAGGTGGCAGCGACAGGTGAAAAGCGTGAAGGCCAGCGAAGCGCGTAAACCCCTCACCTGCTCGATGAGGGCGCTGCAGGTGTTTTTCATCCTGGCCATGGCCGTTCTTTTCGGGATCACCGACGGCGTCGACCGCGATCTGATGCACGCCCTGCAGGGCTGGTCATCGCCCGAGCTGACGCGGCTTGCGCTATCGCTGAGCCGCATCGGATCGGCCTATGCCATCTACGGCATGGCGGCCACCGTTGGCCTGATGTTGCTGCTGCTCGGCCACCGCTTCGTGGCGTTCCACCTCGCCATCGTGATGGGCGCCGCCTTCCTTGCCAATAGCTTCGTGAAGCTGATGGTCGCCCGCCCGCGGCCCGTGCCAATCTTCGGCGAGGCGCCCGAAACCTACAGCTTCGCCAGCGGCCACGCGCTCATGTCGGCGTGCTTCTTCGGTTTCATCGGCATGCTGGTCACGGCGCGCATGCCCGAAGCCTGGCAGCGCGCGGTGATCCTCATTCCGATATTCGCGCTCATCGGCTGCATCGGCGCAGCGCGCGTCTACCAGGGCGTTCACTATCCCAGTGACGTGCTCGGCGGGTTCCTGCTGGGCGCCGCCATCCTCTGCGCGTTCGGACCGCGCACCGCCGATCGGCCCGGCGGGCGCTGACGAATACCGCGCTAAGAATTATCCGTCTGATTGAGCCGCGCGACGGCATCGATCTCCGGTCCCGCTGCGCCATTGCCGCTGTTCTTCATGGCCTCGAGGTCGAGCGATGACAATCGCTCACGCCGCCCGAGGATTTTTGCGGTCGAGGCCGAAACCCTCTCCAGGGACTTGCGTGACAGGGTGAAGTGCCGTTCCAGGTCGGAGACGCGTTCGACGAGCTGGGCGACATCGGTGAGCAGCAGGCCGACCTCGCGCTGAATGACGTCGGCGTGGTCGCGCATCTTGGCGTCTTTAAGCAGCGCCTGCACCGTCTGCACCGCGAGCATCAATGTGTTGGGCGCAACGATCATTACCCGGGCGCGGTGCGCGGCCTGCACCAGATCGGGGAACTTTTCGAACAGATCGGCGCAGATCGATTCGGACGGCACGAACATGAGCGCCGTGTCCTGCGTCTCGCCGGGAATGAGATACTTGTCCGCGATCGCCGCCACATGCCGGCCGACCGCTTCTCGCACCGCGGCGCAGGCGAGCTTCGTCTCCTCCGGCGTACGCGCGATGCGCAGCGCTTCGAAGCCTTCCAGGGGAAACTTGGAATCCACCACCAGCGGCTCGGCGTTCGGCAGGCGGATGACGCAATCCGGGCGCTTGCCGTTCGAGAGCGTCGGCTGGAAGTCGAAGGCGCCGGACGGCAATGCATCGCGCACGATGGTTTCCATGCGCACCTGGCCGAAGGCTCCACGCGCCTGCTTATTCGCCAATACGCCGTGCAGCGAGCCGACCTCGCTCGACAGGGCGGAGAGGCTACGTTTCGCCTCGTCGATCAGCGCCAGGCGCTCGTGCAGCGTGGAGAGACTTTCCGACGTGCGGCGTCCCGCTTCGCTCAGGTTGTCGCCGAGGCGCGTTGTGGTGGTGTCGAGTGCCTGCGCGAGATGCCGCGACAGACCGTCGAGGCGATCATTGAGGGCACGCACCTGCTCTGCATTTTGCTGGGCAGTGAATTCCGCCATGGCCGAAAGGCGCCCCTTCAGCTCGGCGAACTCCATCTGCGTCGCCTCGCCGCGCGCCCGCCCCACCCTCACAAGGATGAGGAGAGCCAAAAGCACGGCCATCGCGGCCAGCCCATAGGAGACGGGCGGGGGAATTTCCCCCGGCAGCGTTTCAAGAAAGTTTGAATCGATACTTTGCAGCCATTCGAGCATACGGGGGCAAATAACTGATTCGTCGGGACGAATTTCGACGGGCTGCGGTGCGCGGCGCGATCATTGTGACAACGGGAAACAATCCTCGCGCCGGCATGGAACACTGGCGGGTTGAGCAACGTTGTGGATGCACGAAGCCGTTCCCCCCGCGGCTTCCTTCGGTTTGCCGCAGGCGCCCCCCTCCAGCGGCAACCAGCCCCGGACCCAAAGGTCCGGGGCATCCCTCGTCCCCCAACAAAACAAATTGCCCGTATCAGTCTTGAAGCCCCTCGGCGATGCGCCGGGCGAGCCATAGCGCCGGCAGGATGCCGAGCACCATTCCAATCGCCGCCGCGATGAGAAGGGCGTTCGCGCCATAGGGCGCGGTGGCGGGAATGGCGAGGGCGACAAAGACGCCGTTGATCGCGCATCCGGGGCCGAGAAGCGCATAGCAGAAGAGGAGGAGCCCGAAGGGAATGGGCTGCGGCTTCTTCTGTTCGTCTATACCTGCGTGGGAGCCTTCGGTCATGCGATCACCCCTCACCGTTGCGAGCCGAACAGGTAGAGCCCGAAGCAGAGCGCGAGAAAAAGTCCGATCACGAGGTCGAACGTGCGCATCCAGAAACGCGATCCGCCGATGCCGAGATAGCGGGCCAGGATCACGCGCGCCTTCATGCCAGCGAGCACCAGCACGCCGAGCGCCACATAGGGCCCCGCCGGGCTGCCGCGAGAAGCCAGCAGCACAGTGCCCACACTCAGCATGATGAGCGCCGCCCAGGCCTCGATGAGATCGCGTGCGGGCATGTCTTCACCCCAGAATGTAGATGATCGGGAACAGCAGCACCCAGACGAGATCGACGAGGTGCCAGAACGATACCGCCGCTTCCATGTTGCGCACGGCGTCGAGCCAGGCGACGAGCGCGAGAATGGCAATGCCGGCAACGACGTGCAGCGCATGGAAGCCGGTGATCAGAAAGTAGAACGTGAAGAACGGGCTCGTATCGATGCCGATGCCAAGCTCGGCCTTACTCCAGTACTCAAACCCCTTCACGACGAGAAAGAGGATGCCGAGGCTTCCGGCGCCGGCGAGCCACAGGCGCGCGCGCCGTCTGTCGCCCGCCTCCCGCGTGCGCAGCCCCATCGCGGCACAGAACCCGCTCGTCACCAGGGCGATGGTGTTGATCGCCGCCGCCGTCTGATTGAGCAGCGCCTGATCGGCGGCGAACTGCTCGGGATTGGCGACGCGCACGGCGAGAAACACGATGAGGAAGGCGCCGAACACGAATAGTTCGGACACGATCAGCACCCACATCATGAGCTCGCCGGGGAGCTCGGAGAGGATGTCGGATTCGGATTGCGAAGACTGTGCTTTGACGGTGGTGCTCATCCGCTTACCAAGTGACGATAGAGATGGGGCAGTGCCGCCACGAGCTTTTCGGGGTCAGGGATGACGACATAGCCGCCCTTGCCGAATATGCGGCTGAAGGTTGCCTGCGATTTGGTATCGATGGTGACGCCGAAAACAGACTGGCCGCGGCGGCGTGCTTCCCGCACCGCCATGTGCGTATCCTCGATGCCGAAGCGGCCCTCGTAGTGGTCCATGTCGTTGGGCTTGCCGTCGGTCAGCACCAGAAGCAGGCGGCGCTGGCGCGGGCGCTCGGCGAGGGTTGCCGAAACGTGGCGGATCGCGGCGCCGAGGCGCGTGAAGTGGCCGGGGCGCAGCCCCGCGATCCGGGATTCGACCGTTGCGCCCATCGGCTCATCGAAGCTCTTGCAGCTCGCGACGAACACACGGTCGCGGCGGCGCGAGGAAAAGGCGTTGATCGCGGTGTCGTCGCCGCAGGCATCGAGGCCCCAGGCAAGGGCCAGCAGCGCCTCGCGCGCGATGTCGATCACCTGGCGGCCGGCGACATAGGTTTCCGTCGAACGGGAGGCATCCAGGAGGATCGAAACCGCGAGGTCGCGCGCCTGCGTGCGGCTGGCGATGTAAACGCGGTCGGAATGCTCGCCCGTGGTGACGAGATCGACACGCGCCTCTATCGCAGCGGCGATGTCGATGTCATGGCCCTCGACCTGGCGGGTGAGCTGCACGCGTTTGGGCCGCAACGTCTCGAACTGGCGGCGCACGCTGCGGATGCGGCGGCTGGAGCGCGCGCTCATCGCAGCTTCGGCACCTTCCGATTGCGGGACCAAATCGGCGTCGCCCGCAAGCACCCGGCAGTAGTCGGGCATATAGGTGCGCGCCCGGTGGTCCCATTCGGGATAGACATGCGCACCGGCGAGCCGCTCGAACTCGGCTTCCTGCGGCGATAGATCGAGGTGCAGGCGCAGCCGCGTGCGTGCCTGCTGGGGTACATCGGCGAGGCCGATCTCGTCCTGGTCATCGGCCGCCTTCTTGGCGTTCTCCTCGTCGTCATCCTCGACCCGGCGGTTGATGTTGAGCAATTCCGCCCACGACAGGATCGTTTCGAACTTGTGCAGGATCAGACTGTCCTTGCGCGCGGCCTGATCGGAATCCTTGCGCGATGCCTTGAACGTTCCCTGCTCGGCGTTTGCCGGCGCCTGGGTTTCTCCCTGTGCGGCCTCGATGCCGGCGCCGTGCTTGGTGCGGGCGGTCAGCGGGCGCAGATCCGGCCACAACGGAACCGGCAGAAACGTGCGATAGCCGCGCGGCGCGGCGAAGGCAGTCAGGTCTTCCGCCTGGCCATGCACCGCCGCGGCAAGCGCCGTCGCCAGCTCGCCTTTCGGCGGCGGACCACCGAGCAGGTGCAGGATCGTTTCCTCTACGGCGGTTTCGACGGGCGGCAGGCGGCGCTGCAAGCGTCCTTTGCGCGTTTCGACCGTGAGCGCGGCGTGCTTGCGGCGCAGGCCTGGACACTCGGCCAGCGTCGCCCGCGTCATTCTCTGCGCCGCCTGCAGTGCGCGGATGTCCGCCCGGAGCCGATCGGCTTCCGCCGGCGGGCTTTCGGCGAAAACGCTGGCGGCGGCGAGCCAGAGATAAAGCGCGACGTTGGCCTCGTGCTCGGGAAAGACCGCGATGCGCTCGGGCAAACGCAGCGTCTCGCCGTCGAAACTCGCCGTTGCGATGCGTTCTGCGCTGCGCCCCAACGCGCGGCGCCACGACATGCGATGCGTCGAGGCTTCCTGCCGCGCCGCTTTGATCTCGACGTCGCGTGCGCCACCGAGGCCGCGGAACAGCACACCGAGCCGCGCGTGGGTTTCATCGAGCGTTGCCGCAGCGGCCTCGAACGCACCCGGCGCGTCGAGCGGATCGACGATGGAATGCCAAAGCTTGCCGACGCTCTCCTCGGGCTCCCATGGCTCGAACTCGACGCCCATGCTGGGATCCTTATCCGTAGACCGTCGCGACGAGGTCGATCAAACCCCGCTTGATATCGGCGTCATCGCTCAGCGGCTCGATGAGGGCGACGCGGATCGCGCGCTCGATGGGCATGCCACCCTCGATGAGGTTGGCGCAGTAGACGATGAGGCGTGTCGATACGCCTTCCTCGAGGTCCTGGCCTTTCAGGGCGCGCAGCTTTCCGGCGAGCCGGACGAGCTGGGCGACACGCTCGCGCCCGAGCCCCGTCTCGCGCACGACGATCTCGATCTCGCGCTCGGCCGGCGGGAAGTCGAAATCGATGGCGATGAAGCGCTGACGCGTCGACGGCTTCAGCGTCTTCAGGATGTTCTGATAGCCGGGATTGTAAGAAGCGACGAGCATGAACTGCGGCCCGGCCTCAAGCACCTCGCCCGTGCGCTCAATTGGCAGCATGCGCCGGTCGTCGGTCAGCGGATGCAGCACGACGGCGACATCCTTGCGCGCCTCCACCACCTCGTCGAGATAGCAGATGGCGCCCTCGCGCACGGCGCGTGTCAGCGGTCCGTCCACCCACTCCGTCTCGCCGCCCTTCAGCAGATACCGCCCGATGAGGTCGGCCGCGGAAAGATCGTCGTGGCAGGCGACCGTGTACAGGGGACGGCCCAACACGGCAGCCATATGCGCCACGAAACGCGTCTTTCCGCAGCCGGTCGGTCCCTTGAGCAACAGCGGCATCTGTCCGCGGTACGCCGCGCTGAAGACGTCGCACTCATCGCTCTGCGGGAGATAGAAGGGGACGTCTGTCCCCTTCTTCGATATCTGCACAGCCTGCATGGTCTTACTCCGCCGGTGCCAACTGGTTCGCCGTCACGTCATCGTGCGCAATGATCTCGCGACGGGGGAAGAGAATGGAGAACACGAAGAGCACCGCGCCCAGAACCACGGCCACGCCGGCACCGAAGCGCATGTAGTGGAACAGCATGATCTGGTCCTGCACCTCCATGTAGCTCTGGCCGAGAACACGCTGCAGATGTGTCTGGATCGTGCCGGCGAAGGTGAGCACGAAGGTCATGAAGCACATGCCGCCGGCCATCAGCCAGAAGCTCACCATGTTGAGCACCTGGTTATAGGGATCGCGGTTACGCAGCATGGGGAACGCGTAGGTGAAGATCGCCAGGTTGAGGCAGACGTAGGCGCCGAAGAACGCGAGGTGCCCGTGCGCAGCGGTGATCTGCGTGCCGTGGGTGTAGAAGTTCACGCCGTGGAGGGTGTGCAGGAAGCCCCACACGCCGCCGCCGAAGAACGCGAGCGTCGCGCAGCCGAGCGACCAGAGCAGCGCCGCTTTGTTCGGATGATCACGGCGCCCCTTCCACACCATGATGAAGCTGAACGCCATCATCAGGAAGAACGGTACGACCTCGAACGAGGAGAAGATCGAGCCGACCCACTGCCAGTAGCCCGGCGCGCCGATCCAATAGTAGTGGTGGCCCGTACCGAGGATGCCGGAGAAGAGCGCCGTGCCGACGATGACGTAGACCCACTTCTCGACGATCTCGCGATCAACGCCCGTCAGCTTCAGCATCAGGTAGGCGAGGATCGAAGCCATGATCAGCTCCCACACGCCTTCAACCCACAGGTGGACGACGTACCACCAGTACATCTTGTCGAGGCTGAGGTTGTGCGGGTTGTAGAAGGCGAACAGGAAAAGGATCGCCAGACCCCAGAGGCCGATGAGCAGCACGTTGGTGATCGACGTCTTCTTGCCGGACAGCACCGTCATCGAGATGTTGTAGAGGAACATGAGCGCGGCAACGACGATGCCGATCTTCACCCACAACGGCTGTTCGAGGAACTCGCGTCCATCCTTGCCGAGCAGAATGTTGCCGTGGAAGAGGTCGAACACGTAGGTGAGCACAGCGCCGAGCGTGCCGACGACCAGGATCGCGAGCTGCAAATAGGCGATCTTGGGCGAGTAGATCTCGCGCTCGGATTCTTCGGGAATGATGAAGTAGGCCGCTCCGAAGAAGCCGAGCAGCAGCCAGACGATCAGCGCGTTCGTGTGCAGCATGCGCACGATGTTGAACGGCAGCGTCTCCGCAAGGGTGTTGGGGAAGATGTAGATGAAGCCGGCCAGCAGTCCGCCCGATACCTGCACGATGAAGAGTGCCATCGCGGCGAGGAAGTAGGCGAGCGCAATCTTTTGAGTCTGATATTTCATGGTCTTTTCTCTCCCACTGTCCGCGTCAGCCGGATTCCTTCGGCGGCCAGCCCTGGCGGTCGGTCCGGTCGGCCCAGATCAAGAAATCGGATAGGGCTCTGATGTCCTCGTCCGACAAATAGAAGCGCGGCATCTGCCGCCGCCCCGGGACGCCGCTCGGCTGAGCTTCGATCCAGCCTTTCAGCGCCTGGAATGCATCCTCGGGGGATTTGGAGACGCCCCACCGCGACATGACGTTGCCGACCTCGGGCGCGAAGTAAGCGCCCTCGCCGTGCAGCGTATGGCAGTTGATGCAGGCGTTGGTTTCCCATACGCGCTTGCCCCGCGCCACGGAGTCCGTCAGCGGAAGCCCCGCCGTCGATTTCGTGACGATGTAATAGTGGCTGTGTGCCGTCAGTCCGACGAAGATCAGAATGAAGAACAGCGACCCGCCGTAAAAAATGTTCCGGGCCATGGCTTTCGTCATGACTTCGCGCATGTCTCGTTGCCTCCCACCGAGGATCCAGGACGTCGATTGTGTGTCGGGGTGGGGGCGTGCCACTTGACGAAAAGCAAGCGCTCGCTGGATTCCTCAGGAACTACATCGTGTTGCGATGTTTTGTCCAATCGCATTCAGATAAGTATGTGCCGCGTGCAAAAACGCCCCGGCTTTGATGCCGGGGCGTTGTCGGACGCGCTGATCGGACGCCGTCAGTGGTGCGGCACTTTCGTGTGCACGCGCGGCGTCGTCAGGATCGGTGCATATACGATCACGAAAAGGCCGAACGCGGCGATCCAGGCGAGAGCAGCCGCAAGCAATGCGCCGACATAGTGCTCGGGGGCGAGAAGCGGACCTGCCACGCGCAGCACCCCGGCCAGCGTGATGAGATAGTAGACCCACACGACCCGGGGCGGCGCGACGAGGGGCCGGCCCGTATGGCCGAGCGAAGCACGCGTCATCACGGCGATGATCATGGTGCCGATCGCGCCCGTGGCGAAGGCGTGGGTCACGAGGGCGCCGGGAACGGCGCCGGTCAGCGCTGCCAGCGCACTGAGCACCAGTCCCGTTACGATCCACCCGTAGCCGAGGTGCAGGATCCATACGATGGGCTCAGAGGCGGTTGCCGCTCCGCGCCACAGCACCAGGCGCGTGCCGTTTGCGACGGCGGCAAAGAGCGCGGCGATGCCGACGAGGATGTCCGGCGCGCCGAAGGCCGACAGAAGCACGAACAGAACGAGCGAGATGAGCGCGGATTTTTCCAGCCACGGCACGCGCTGCGGCATGCGCTCGGGCTTGCCACGGTTGTTGAGCCAGTTGTGCGTGAAGGCGGGAATGATGCGTCCGCCGATGACGGCGATCATCAAGATCACGACCAGCACGCTCGCGCGGATGGCGGCCAGCGGATCGACGGAGATGTAGCCGCCGTTCCCCAGGTGGAAGATCAGGTTCCCTATCGTCAGCGCGGCCACGAGCACGAGAAAGACGAGGTTGCGCATGGCGGGGCGCGTGAAGAGCTGACGCGCTGCAAACCCGCCCAGAATGGGAAGAAACGCAACGTCGAGGGCCATCACCAGGGGATAGGGCAGCAGACCGGAAATACCCATCGCCAGCCGGCCGACGAGCCAGGTGGAAAACAGGAAGACGAGCGGGGCGCCCGACAGCGGCAGCGTGCCGGTCCAGTTCGGTACGGCGGTGAGCAGGAAGCCGCCGATCGCAGCGGCCGCGAAACCGAACAGCATCTCATGGGCGTGCCAGGAATAGGGGGAGCCGGCGACGGGAAGCCAATCCGAGAGCAACCCAGCGTGCGTGCAGGCAATCCAGACGATCCATGCGGCCATCGCCAAAGCTGCGTAGACCGCGGCGCCGAGGAAAAACGGGCGGAACCCGTAGGAGAACAGCGCGTCGAAACTCGGCCGTGCCCCGACGTGCAACGTGGTCGCAACACGGTCGGTATGGGGAATGGGTGAGAAGGTCATGGCTTTTCAAGCCCCGACGCCAGTGTAACCGGCGACCCAGGGCCTCCCTGCACACTTCATGGGCGTACAGACTACCGCCCGGTGGCAACGGGCTGCTTAACTAGGATCAACCGAGGTGCGCGGCGCGCTCCGGCATAAGCCTACAATCCGGCCGTGCGGGGCTCCTCAGAAGCCTTCATCTCCCCGATCGCTGGAATCGACGAATCCGGCCAGCAGGGCCACATCCACGATCGAGACCTGCTCGCGGTCGACACTGACGCCGAGGGGGCGCAGCTTGGCGAGGGCGCGGGAGAGGCTTTCCGGCTTCATGCCCAAACGGTTGGCGAGCAACGCTTTCTCGTAGGGAAGCTCGATCACCGCGCCGCCCTCGCGGACATTGGCGAGGCGCACCAGGAACTCGGCGACGCGTTGCGGCGCGGAGAGCACCTTGATGTGCTCGATGTGCTCGACGAGGTATTTCAGATGGTAAGAAGCGGACGCGAGCATGGAGAGGGCAAGCTCCGGCTGCTCCTGGATCCGCCGGCGCAGCATCTTACCGTCGACGCGGAGCAGGCGTGCATTGGTGACGACCTCGGCGCTGACCGGATAGCGCCCGCCGAGGAACATCGCCGCCTCCGCAAAGGTTTCGCCCGGCTTGAACACGCCGACGACGGCCTCGTTGCCATCGTGGGTGACGCGGTAGAGCTTCACCCATCCGCCCAGCAGCACGAAGAACGAATCCGCCGGATCGCCCTGGTGAAAAAGGGTATCGCCCTTCTGGTGCACGGTCACCGGCTGATGGCCGATGATCGATTGCGCCACCTCGAGGGAGACGGTGCCAAAAAGGGGCGTCGAACGCACGATCTGCCAATCGGATTGATCCATCGCTTCGCCTCTATGCGGAGGATTTCGCACGCCCCTCGGCCGTGCAACGCCCGAGCGCAATCGCCCGGCGAGACGGCCTGACCCATTGATGTCGGGTCCGCACGGCATGAGAGGATGACCCCGATCGAGGGTCAAGCGCAGCGAGGACGCACAACATCGTGTTCCGATAGTCATGGCCTTGGACCGTAAAGGCAATTCACGATCGCGCCATGGGAGAGGCAGCGGCGCGGACAGCACAGCCGGACGCCCCGCCGACGGGGGGCTCCGCAAGAACCGGTTTTTTTGACGCCTTGGGTTGCGCCGAGCACGTGAATTGAGCGGGTGACGTATTGCGCAGAGACGGCCGTTGGAAAAACACGAAAGCTCATATTGCCCGCGCGGCGTCGTTGCCCGGGTGACCTGCCGAACGCCAACGACTTCCAGGCCCGCTATTCGTCTACCCCGTCAGCGCCACCTCGCGAACATCCGCGAGCTGTGTCGCCGCGGCCCGACGCGCCAATACCGCTACGGGCTGAATCAACGCACTGTCCTTCGATGCGGCCGCTCGCACGGCAAGCCTGAGCGAAGACCTGAAGAAAATGTTGCGGGCATGGGGCCGTTACTGCCGCACAAAAGCGCTGGCGAACCCATCGCGGCGCGCACGGACCTCGCCGGCCGATTACACACAACTTCGGCAGCGGTATCGGCCAAGGGCTGCACTTGGAGAGCGCCATCGCCGGGAAGGCGCTGATCCACCCCGTGCACCGTTGCACTAACGTTGCATTGCATATGGTGCGGACGGTGGGAGTCGAACCCACACGGCGTTGCCGCCTCAGGATTTTAAGTCCTGTGTGTCTACCAGTTCCACCACGTCCGCGACGGGCCGTTTATGGGCCCCAAGCGCAGCGCGCGCAATCGCTGCGATGGGGCGACAATCACAGGCTGGATAAAATCTCCATTGCGCGGGCTTTCGGTTGCTTATGCCTGCCGTGGCTCCGGCTGGCCATGCCGAATTGCCGCCAGCAGCAGAATGAAAAGCGCCAGTCCATTGAAAGTGTGCCAGAGGAAGTGCGTGCCGAGGGTGCGCCCGGCCACGATCGAGCGTGAGCACAACTCCCAGTCGACGGTGCGGAAAGTCATGGCGGCCAGGAACACGAGCGCGGCGCCGAAGAGATAGAGCGCTGCACGCTGACGCCGCACGGCGGCGGCGGCTCCGATAAGCACCATGGCGACAAGTGCGGGCGCGTACGTCATCGTGCCGTTGAGGCAGTGGCGCGCATTCCCGACGGCGGTAAACAGGCCGGCGCGGCACTGGATGCTGCCGGCGTACTGCAGGCTCCACCAGAAGAGCGCAACGCCGATCGCCACCAGCAGCCAATTGAGCGCCAGATAGCGCCGTAGCGCGTAGGCGACGTAGGCGAACATGAAGATGCCGATGGGAATGGTGTCGGCTTTCGCGGCCCAAAGCGTTGCATAGGTGTGGAACAGGAAGCTGCCGACGCCGATGACGAACGTCATCGCTATGAGTGCCCATTCGGCGATGCCGCCGCGCTGGCCAGCGGGGCGGCGCACCAGAATGATCGCCGCCGCGAGGGCCGCGATGATGAACGCGCCGTTGGAGATGGCGTTGAGCGGCTCGGCCCAGAATCCCGGATCGCCGCCGCGCTCGCAGTAACGGAAGATCTTCTGCTGCCAGTCCATCGCCCCTCCGTTACGTGCGGCAACTCTCAGAGCCGGTAATATCGCTCCGCGGCGGCGCGGCCGCGCACACGCTTCACCAGCGACGCGATGGCGGACCGGACAAGCGCACGCACAAAGCCGAAGGCGCCGAAAGCCTCGAGCCGATAGCGCAGCTTTCCGGCGAAGTCGCGATAGGGTGCAGCATCGCGGAAGCGGGCGCGCGCGGCCAGCGAGCGATCGCGCCCCATCGTGTCGATCTGCGAAATTTCGAGCACGTCCGGCTCCACGGGAGGCGGTACGACGCCGAACATATTGAGCCCGCTGCGCCAGGGACGCCGCAGATCTTCATCTATGGGGAGCGTGCGCCGTGCATAACCGTCGCTGAACTTGATCGCGCCGGTGCGGCTGATGAGATAGGCGCCGGTGCCATTGGGCACGGTCCAGAAGCGCACGAGGTCGCGCCCGTTGCCCAACGGGGCGACCGGTAGAACGGCGGATTTCGGCGTATTGGAAAGCCGAATGACATCCCAGTCTCCCGCCTTCGCGACCGCGGCCTTTATGGTGGGAACGAGGTCATCGTCGAGGCGCACGTCATCTTCGAGGATGAGCGCATATTCCCCCGCGCGATCCTCCAGCAGCCGATGAATACGCAGATGGCTTGCGTAGCAGCCGATCTCGCCCGGGGTGAACGCCTTCTCGTGCGGGTCGCTGCCCAGATAGAACTGATCGCGCAGGCCGATATCGAGGCGGTTGCCGTCGATGGCGACGAAGCGTTCGAATTCGATCCCAACGCGATGGGCTTCGCCGACCATCCTGTTGAGGCGGTCGCGGTCCCGGTCGAGGTTGATCACGAATACCCACATGCAAGATTGTCAGCGACGACTGGCGGCGGCTGCGTCGGCCTACTCCTTCTTTTCAGGCGCGACGACGCGGATATGCAGCTCGCGGAGCTGTTTCGGCGCGACGTCAGAGGGCGCACCCATCAACAGATCCGCGGCTTGCTGGTTCATCGGGAACAGCGAGATCTCGCGCAGGTTCTTGGCGCCGACCAGCAGCATCACAATGCGATCGATACCGGCGGCCATGCCGCCATGGGGCGGCGCGCCATACTGGAACGCACGGTAAAGACCGCCGAAGCGCG
>DASRYA010000100.1:0-7971 GCA_035687305.1 Hyphomicrobium sp.
CCGTTTCGATGTCCGCGGCCACGCCCATTCCTCTGCGCCGATATTGTGTTCAGGGGCGGTTTTCCACAGGGGAATCGCCCGCCGACCACCGCTCGAAATAATTCGAATCCTAATTAGGGTTCCGCCGTCGCGCACGGGTGACGCCGTGCCCGGCGCAACGCATGGAGGGTCTCATGGCATTTGTCACTGGCGATGTCGTTCCCGTCACGGGGGATGAGATGCCGTTCAAGGTCGTCTTCAAGCAGGGAGACACGATTCTGACCGAGTGGCTGGTCGAGTCGAAAGAGGACGGCGAGATGCAGATTATCGAAACGCTGAAGAGCCTCGTCGACGACGAGGAAGATGATCCGGACGAGGACGATAGCGACGACGACGATGACCACGACGACGAAGACTGACGGCGCGGGCAGAGGGCAGGCTGGCGGAGCGGTAAATGCAACCGCCAGCGGCGCCGGCGCGCCTGTGGATAACTTTTCAGCGCCGAACGATTGCCGCTTGTAACGGGAACATAAATAGAACAAACTGAACGCATGGCGTTTTCATTCTTCCATACAGCCGATTGGCAGATCGGCAAGCGGTTCGGCTCGTTTCCGGGCCAGGATACGGCCGCGGTGCTGCGCGATACACGCTTTCGGGCAGTCGGTCGGCTGGCGGAGATGGCGATCGCGCGTGGATGCTCCGCCGTCCTCGTGGCGGGCGATATCTTCGATGCGGAGACGGTGCCCGAGGCGCTGGCCGGCCAGTTGATGGCGCAGCTTCGCGCCTACTCGCCGCTATCCTGGCACCTGCTGCCGGGCAATCACGATCCGGCGCGGGCCGGCGGCGTCTGGGCTGCCGTCACCGCCGCCGGATTGCCGGCGAACGTCCACGTGCACGTCGAGCCGCGGCCGTTCGAGATCGCCCCGGGTGTCGTGCTGCTGCCCGCCCCGCTCGTCGCCAAGCGCGTGAGCACCGACCCGACCGCCTGGATGGACCAGGCGCCATCGCCGCCGGGGGCGGTGCGCATCGGACTGGCCCACGGCTCGGTGCAGGGGTTCGGCAGCGCGGGTGAAGCGAGCGTTCCGATCGACCCCGCGCGGGTGAAGACGGCAGGGCTCGCGTATCTGGCGCTGGGCGATTGGCATGGCACGATGCGCATTTCCGATCGCGTCTGGTATTCCGGCACCCCCGAGCCGGATAGCTTCCGCGACAACGATCCGGGCAATGCGCTGCTTGTGCGCGTCGACGGCTCGGCGGTGCCCCAGGTCGAGCGCGTGCCGACGGCCTTCTTCACGTGGCTGCGCCGTGTGCAGCGCCTCGATGCCGCCGACGGACTTGCACCGATAGAGGCGGAGGTCGCCGCGCTGGGCATCGCGGCGCGGCGGTGCCTCATGGCGCTGGAGCTATCCGGCGTCGTCACGCTGGCCGAATTCTCGCAGATCGAGGCGCGGCTCGGCGAGCTCGCCCTCGATCTTTTCCACCTCACCAGTGATACCGCGGCGCTCGATACCGTCGCGACGACCTCCGATCTGGAGTCGCTTTCCGCGCCCGCTCTGGAAGAGATCGCCACGCGCCTCAAGGCGATGGGAGAGGGAAGCGGCGGAGACGCCGTGGTGGCGCGCAGGGCTTTGCGTCGTCTGTTCGCATTGGCCCGGCAGGCGGAGGCGATGCAGTCATGAAAATCAATGCGATTCGCCTCAAGGAAGTCGGGCGTTTCTCCGCGCCCGTAGCCCTGGAGGGCTTGAGTGGCGGTCTCGATGTGCTGGCCGGGCCGAACGAGTTCGGCAAGTCGACCATCGTGCGCGCGCTGCGTATGGCGCTCCTCGAGCAGCACCGCTCCAAGCACCGCAAGCTGGAAGCGTTCCGGCCCTATGCCGGTGGCGCGCCGCTCATCGAGGTCGATTTCGAAGCCGGCGGCAGCCGCTGGCGTATCCGCAAGCAGTTTCTTTCCTCGCCCTCCGCGGAGCTGCGCGATCTGCAATCGGGCAGCGTTGCCCGCGGCCCGGACGCCGAGGCCCGTCTTGCCGAGCTGCTCGGTGGTCCGGAGCACTTTGCGCTGCTCTATGCGGAGCAGGGGCTGCCGTTCGCCCCGTCGAACCCGCTGGAGACGGGAGGGGCGACGCTTCTGTCCGCCATCGAGAGCGAGATCGAGAATGTCGCCGATGGCAGCGTGACACGCGCGCTGACCGAGCGCGTGCGCGATGAGCTGGCAAGGCTCCTCACTGCGCACAGCACGCCGCGCCCGGCGGGGGTTTACAAAGAAGCGCTCGAAAAGCGCGATGCGCTTGTGGGCGAGCTCGAAGTCGCACGCCAGCGTCTCGTCGTAGCGCAGGAACGGCTCGATGCGCTGGAGCAGGTGCGCGGCGAGCTTGCGACGCTGAGCGGCTCCGACGTAGCGCAGGCACGTGAGCGTCTTGCGAAGGAGACGCTTGAAGCATTCAACGGGGCGCGCGCCGCCCACGACCGCCTGCGCACCGCGCTCGAAGCCGTCGCAACCCATGAGAAAAGCCACGCAGCACAACAGGCGCTCCTCGCCGGGCTCCAAACCCGGATTAAAGAGCTTGAAGCGTGCGAGCGCGCCGTGAGCGAGGTTGGCGACGCGATCGGTGAAGCGGAGGCCGTTGCAACGGTCAGCGCCGAGCGCCTCGCCGCCTGCCGCGAGGCGCGCGACAGTTTGCGCCGCGACGTGGCGGCGCGTGAAGCGTCTCACAAGGCCCGCGAGGCCGCAGAGCGGCTTCGCCACCTCGCCGAACGCCTGCAGTCCGCCCGCGCTGCCCATGCCGCCTGCGTCGCGGCACAGGCAGTCATCGACGAAAACCGGGCCGATCCCGCAGCCGTCGAGATGGCAGAGCGCACGGCTGCGAGCATCGAACGCCTCGAGGCGCGGCTGTCGACGGCGGCGCCGCGCGTGTCCATCGCTCTGCTGGCGTCCGGCATCGGCAAAGTCACGTCGGGCGGTCAGCCGCTTGCCGACGGGGCGACGCTCAACCCGACGCAGCCATTGACGATCGATATCGAGGGCATCGGCAGCATCACGGTGGCCCCCGGCCATTCCCAGGACGTTGCGCGCGATGAAGCCGCGCTCGCCGATGAGCGCCGCAAGCTCGCCCGTCTCCTGGGCGACATGGGCGTTGCATCTCTCGACGAGGCCAGATCCCTATTGGCAACCCGGCACGATGCCGAGCGCGCGTTGCAGGCCGCGCGGGCCGAGCTCAGGGCCGTTGCGCCGGAGGGTGTCGACCGCCTCGAACGTACGCACGACGATTGGGCCGCGGAGGCTTCCCGCCTTGCGGAGAAGGCCGGCGTCGGCGCCGATTTGGCTCACGAGCCCTTCGATGAGAGCGGCGCCGAAGAGCTGACGCACGCGCTCGATGCCGCGGAAGACCGGCTTGCCGCCGCTGAAAAAGCCGAGAAGCAGGCGAGTAGCGCCCTCTCCGTCCTGCGCGAGCGTCTGGCCGGAGCGTCGGACCGGGCCGCAAAACTCACCGAAGCCCTTGGGGCCTCCGCCGCCAGGGAAATCGCCCGAAACGAATATGTAGCCGCCGTCGGTGCGGCACAGACTGCACTCAATGCCGCCGTACGCGAAGCCACGGCCTGGCGCGAAAAGGCACCGGACGAAGCGCGCCTTGCCGAGCTGCAGCGCGCAGCGCACGCGGCCGCCGCCGCGTGCGAGGAAGCCAACCGCCGCATCGCCAAGCTTCGGGAAGACGCAGCCGGCCTTGAAAGCGCGCTCGGCGTCGACCGCGCCGACGACGTCGCCGCCCGTGTCTGCGAGCTGAGCGACAGGCACGTCGCTGCCGACGCCCGTTGCCGCGATCTCGCGGAGGAAGCCGCAGCGCTTCAGCTCCTCGCGCGCGAGCTGGAGAGCGCCGCACGGCGCACGCGCGACCGCTTTACCCGGCCGGTGCTCGCGCGGCTCGATCCCTATCTGCAACGCGTGCTGCCCGAGGCGCGGGTGATGCTCGGCGAGGATCTCGCACCGCAAACTCTGCAGCGGGGGACGGCGAGCGAGGATCTCGTCCGTCTCAGCGACGGCACCCAGGAGCAACTCGGCCTCCTGGTGCGCCTTGCGTTTGCCCGCCTGCTCGCCGAGGCCGGCACGCCCGCTCCGGTCATCCTCGACGATCCGCTCGTCTACGCGAGCGACGAGCGCATCGGCCGCGTCTTCGATGCCCTGCGCGCCGCGGCACAGCATCACCAGATACTCGTGCTGACCTGCCGCGAGCGCGCGTTTGCCGATCTCGGCGGCAAGCGGGTGACGCTGTCGGCGTGGGAGGACGCGCGCGCCGCTGCCTGAGGGCTGTGTGAGCCTGTGGCGGCGCGTCTGCAATGCGCCCGCCGAGCGCCGGTGAAGCATGGCCCGCCGGGGCGCTTGTCGGTCAATCGCGCCCGTGTGCCAAGCGCCCATCCCCGGGGGCTCGCCCGCTGCGCAACGCTGGGTATAGGCGGCCCGTTGCTATCGCTGAACAAAGCAAAACCCCGGGCGTTTTGGGAGCCCGGGGCCGCGATCGCTGTGCTTTGCGTGCGGCGCGTTTGGCGCCGTTCGCACCGATTAGAGCGGCACGGCGGTGTCGGCACCGCTGAGCGAGGGAATTTCCGGCTTAGGCTGAGATTCGGCAGTCGGATCCTCCGAGCGGCGCGATTTGCCCTCGAAGAAAGCGCCCTGCTCGATGGCCAGCGCCTGATGGAAGATGTCGCCCTCGACGTGGCTGGAAGACTGCAGCATCACGCGCTTGCCGCGTACCGAGCCCATGACGTGCCCGCGTACGACGACTTCCTCGGCGACGATGCCGCCGGTGATGCGCGCCTTCTCACCGATGACGACGTAGGTTCCCTGGATATCGCCCTGGATCTCGCCGTCGATCTGTACCTCGCCCTTGGTGACGAGATTGCCGTTGATCGTGAGATCCGGCCCGATCACGGAAGGCGCGTTGCGGTCGTTGGAGCGGGCGAGGCCGAGCGTACGCGGTGCCGCTGCGGGTGCCGGTGGCGGCGTCGAGGTGCCGAAACTAGGATTGATCTTTGGGGGCTCGGTTTCGGATCTTTTGAAATTCGGCAACATATGCGTACCACCTCTGCTCTGACGCAACGATCGGCAACCGTTGGGGCGAAGCTTGAGCTTCAAAGAAGCGCAACGGCGCAATGCTGCCGTGGCTTTCCGCTGAGGTTCCCCCCTCCTCAGGCCATCTAAGCACACATCCCGATGTGGGTCATCGCCGGCGACGCCTACTCCCGCACAAATTGTGTGCATCGTAAGCGGCGTCGACGCTTAACCTTTCAGCGCGCGCACGGCGGCCAGCACCTCGTCGGCGTGGCCCGGCACACTCACCTTGCGCCAGACGTGGGCGACCTTACCCGCCTTATCGATCAGGAATGTGGCACGTTCGACACCCATGAATTTGCGCCCGTACATTGATTTCTCGACCCACACGCCGTAGGCCTCCGCGGTCCTGTGCGCCTCGTCCGATAGCAGGCGGACGCCGAGCCCGTGCTTGTCGACGAATTTGCGGTGACTGGCCGGACTGTCGGGAGAAATTCCCAACAGGATCGCGCCCGCGGCGGCGAATTCCTCGGCGAGGCAGGTGAAGTCCTTCGCCTCCGTGGTGCAGCCCGCCGTGTCGTCCTTCGGATAGAAGTAGACGACGACCGGTTTGCCGCGCAGCTCGCGAAGCGAAACGACCTTTTCGTCACCGTCGGGCAACGCGAAATCCGGCGCCGTCATGCCCTCTTCGATCGCCATCGGGATGCCTTTCTTTTGTCGCTTTTCCCCGTGCACGGTGAAACACCGCCGCACGACAACATTGCTCGGTGTGCCTGAGGCTTAGCGACCCGCTATGGGCCGCGCAAGGGCGTGACCCGCTGTGGGAGCGCGGCGTTCCGGCATTGGGGCTGCCGGTCGCGTTGGCATGCTGTTTTGTGGCGGCTATTCAGCGCCGAATTCTGTTTGCGTCGGGACTAGGTCTCGAACCGTCGAGGGGCCAGGTTTTGCAAACAACCGGAAGACCAACGAGACCATCTGGCCAGACAGTGGCGCGCAACGAAGAGCAGACGTCGACGCTGAGGCGCGGCGTGACGACCGCTGCCGTCGCGTGCGACAACGTCCTGCATGGCGTCGGCCGGTCGGTGTTCATTCTGGCCCCGTTCCTGATGCTGTCTCTCCTGGTGGGGGGCCTCGGTTATGTGCGCCTGCGCCACGGCCCCATCTCGCTCAATTTTCTCGTTGCACCGATCGAGCGCGGCATCAACGCCGAGCTGCAGGGAAACGAGGTGCGCATCGACGATGCCGTCGTCGCCCTGTCCGAGGCGGGCGGTCTCGAGTTCCGTCTGCGCAATGTCCGCATGCACGAGGCCGATGGCGACGTCGTCGCCTCCGCCCCTTCGGCCGCCGTCGAGCTGAGCGCATCGGCACTATGGTCCATGCGCATCGTTCCCGCGCGGATCGAGCTGATCGAGCCGCGGCTGTTTCTTTTCTATTCCGAAAGCGGCGGCCTCGCCCTGAGCTTTTCAAAGGCCGGCCCCGCCGCGAGCGAGGGCAGCGAGGATGCAGCAGCGCAGCCGGTGACGGCGCCGCAGCCGACACCCATCGCCCGCCCCATCGAAACGCCTGCGCAACCCGCAGCGGCGCGCGAAGCGGCGGGCCCGCTGAAGCGCATCGATCTTGCGCGCGTCGTGACGGATATGTCCTCGCGTGCCCGCCAGCGCCTCGACGCCACATCCTATTTGCGCGAGTTCGGCCTGCGCAACGCAACCCTGATGCTCGATTACGACGGCCGCACCACGGAGTGGCGCGTGCCGAGCCTCGTCATTGGGCTGTCGCACGCGCGCACACGCAGTGTTATTGCCGGCCGTGCCAGCGTGGTAGCGGCGGGCGGCAAACCCTGGCAGCTCACGTTCGAGACCGACGAGTCGGAGCGAAGCCGCACGCTTGCGATCAAGATGTCGGTCACCGATCTCGTGCCGCGCGCCATCTCCGGCACGCTTCCTCAGCTCAGCCTGTTGCAGGCGATCGACCTGCCCGTCGATGGAAACGCCACGCTGGAGCTCACGAGTGATGGCGATGTGCGGAGCGCGACGCTCGCTGTCGGCCTTGGCCACGGCAGTCTGCGTCTTCCCGCGCTACCCGAGGCGCCGCTCGAGGTTGACGGGGGAACCATCAAGCTCGCCTACGACGGCACGGCCGAACGCCTGACGCTCGCACCGTCCACGCTCAGCTGGCGCGGCAGCCGGGTGACGATTTCCGGCACCGCCGCCGCGGAGCAGACCGATGCCGATCATTCCGCCTGGGCGTTCAATCTTTCCTCGAACGAGGGCACGTTCGCCTCGAAGGAGTTCAACGTTCCGCCCGTGCCGCTGGAAGGCTGGCGTGCCAGCGGCCGCGTGCTGCCGCACCGGGGTGAGGTGGAGCTGGCGGAGTTCCGCCTCCGCGCCGGCGGAGCAGACATCTCGCTCAACGGAAATCTCGTCACCGGCGTCGAGCCCGCCAGCACCCGCCTCGAAGGCGGCTTCGGACCGATGTCGCTCAACACGCTGAAGGCGCTGTGGCCGAAGGCGATCGCGCCCGGCGCGCGCGAATGGGTGGGCGAGCGGATGGACGCCGCCCAGATCCTGGGTGGCCGCTTCCGGTTCCTCAGCGGCGATCATGTATCGCCGGAAAAGGATGTCGGCCCGCAGGAGCACCAGCTCTCCTTCTCCATGGATGCCGTGGATTTGCAGATGCGCGTGCTCGATGATCTGCCGCCGATCGCAGCGCCGCGCGCGACGACGCGCATCGAGAACGACGGCCTCGAGGTGAACATCCCGGAGGCGACGATCCTGCTGGGGCCAGGGAACGGCGTGCCGCTGCAGGCCGGCCGCTTCACCGCCGTCGACATCATGAGCGATGTGCCGACGGGCGAGATCGTTTTCGCTTCGCAGCCAACCCTCGGCGCCGTCATCGCACTGATCGAGCGCTCGCCCCTCAGCATCCTCGAAGAGACGGGGCTGCCGCGCGAG
>DASRYA010000101.1:0-13455 GCA_035687305.1 Hyphomicrobium sp.
GGCGAACGAGAAAGATCAGCGCTTGCATTGCCGACCCGTTCGCCTTGGCGGCCGAAGGATCAAAGTATCGAAGGATGCATTCACCTAACCCGGAAAGGCGCAAGCGGCGGGCTGCATCGGCCCTGCCGCAGCCTATGGGCGATCCCGGCCGTCCGTCAATACGCGAGCGGAAAACGGCCTTACGGTACGCTGAGCTGATAGGTATGCGTCAGCCACCGGTAGCCGCCTTCCGGTCGGCGCTCGACATAGCCCAGCGACGGGAAGGGCATGTGATAGCCCTGCACGGGGATCCGGTCGGTTGCCGCCATGTCGTAGATGCGCCGGCGCGTTTCGACACCCTGCTCTTTGTCGGAATCGAACACGCAATGCCAGTCCGGCCGCGCCAGCGAGGCCACCTGATGGTGCGCACAGTCGCCCCAGAAGAGCATGGTCTTGCCATCGCTCTCGAGGATGAACGCCAGGTGTCCCGGGGTATGCCCCGGTGCCGCGAGGGAGCGGATGCCGCTGACGACATCGTCGCCTGGCTTGATGAAGGTAATGCGGTCGCGCACCGGCACGACGTTGGTGCGGAACACGTCCGCCATGAGCTTGCCGAGCTCGCTGGTGTGAATGCCTTCCTGCGTCCAGTGATCGTACTCGGTGCCCGCTATGACGTAGCGCGCATTGGAGAACAGCGGCTTGCCGTCTTCCATGATGCCGCCGACGTGGTCGATATGGCCGTGTGAAATGATCACCACATCGATCTGCTCCGGCGTGAAGCCGGCGGGCGCGAGCTGCGCTGCAAGCCATCCGCCGTCCGGCCGTTTCACGAACCCGTTGGCACCGTTGCCCGTATCGAAAAGGACGAGCTCTTTGCCGGTGTTGACGACCATCGGCGTGAAGCCCGGCTGGTATGTTTTGGGCGGCAGGAGATTGTCGACCATCAGCTTCTGCACGTCCGCCTCGGCCGCGTTGGCGCCGATGATCGGAAACGGCCCGTCGATGAAGGCATCGGCGTCCGGCAGCATGGTCAGCTCGAACGATCCGAGCTTGAAGCGGCGCCAGGTGGATGCGCCTAGTCCGAGCTTAGGCGCCGAGGCTAGAGCGGAGGAGGGGAGCAACCGGGTGGTGAGAGGTAGCGCGGCAAGCCCCGTGGCGGCTCCCAGCAACCCCCTGCGGGAAATCTGCATTGCCCCGTTGCGGGCCCCGTGCCCGTTCAGCTTCTCAGCCATTGCCACTTTGTCCATCCTCTGCGACCTTGCCGGCGTCCCACTCAGCAGAGGATAGCGATGGCCATTCGGGGCACCTTGAACGAACGTGCTGCGGCGCCGCCGGCGTCTTCGGCCAGCCTTTGGCACGTCGATGCCGGCTGGGCGATGTTTGCCGGTCCGCTGCATCACAATGCGCCCCATGCCCACAGCGCGGCCGTCTACATCGCCGGTCTCTATGGAACGTTCCGGCTCCGTATCCGCGATGGAGACTGGGTCGTCTGCCGCAGCGCCGTCATCCGCGCGGGAACACCGTACGAGTTCGACGTGGCGGGCGATCCGCTCGGCGTCTTTTATCTCGAGCCCAATCTTGCCGGAGCAGACGCGCTCGCGGTGCTCACCGGCAGCGGCGAGGAAATCGGCGGCGCCCTCGTCGGACAGCGCGATCATTCCCCGCTGCGTGCCTGCTTCGAGCGCCATTCCGACGCCGGCGAGACACACCGCTCGATGATCGAGCTGTTGCAGTATGGCCGTTCGCGTGCGTATCGCGGCATCGATGCGCGCATCACGCGCGCCGTCGAGCAACTGCAGAGCATCACCGCCGAGCCATGCTCGACTGTGTTGGCCGCGCAGGCTGCGGGGTTGTCGGTGTCGCGCTTCCAGCACGTGTTCACCGCCGAGGTCGGCGTGCCGTTTCGGCGGTATCGCATCTGGCAGCGGTTGCGCGTCGCCATCAAAGAAGCGGTCGCCGGCGCAACTCTGACCGAAGCTTCGCACGCTGCCGGCTTCTCCGATCAGGCGCATTTCTCGCGAGCGTTCCGCTCCGCCTTTGGCGCACCGCCCTCGCACGGCCTCTGACCCGGACAGGCTGTTTGTAACTTGTGGGTAACAGGTGCCCAAATGTTGATCACTGACCAGTAGTCAGATTCGGCGAATCAGCTTTTAACAAATTGTTAATAAGATGCCGAGTCGGTTGTCTCGCGTGCGTTGCGAAGGCTTTTATATTGATGCTGGGGGCATTTATGAGCGCGCGCGGATTTTTCACTTTAGCTTTGGCATCGATGGCCGCGGTCACGACCTTCGCCGCTTTCTCGGATCCGGCCTTCGCCGCACCACCGACGCACGGCTGCGCCGACGTCAACGCCGGCGCGTTCAACGTCACGAATTACGCTCCGTCGGGTTCAGGCCAGATAGCCACCATCTCTGGATTCTCCGTCGGCGAAAGAATTACCTTCACGATCACCGGCAACGCGCCCGAGGGTACATCTCAATTCCAGCTGATCAACGCCGCTTTCGGCGGACCGCTGCTACAGTTATACTACAGCAATACGCCAACCGTGCTGCACTACACCGTGGTAGGGGGAAGCGCCAACGATCTCACGATGACGACATGGCAGGGCATCGGACAGACGGGCCCGGACGAGATCACCATCGTTGCCACGTGCGACACCGAGCCTGCGCCAAACTCAGACGCATCGCACGGTGTCGTCAAAGGCTTCCTCGCCTCGCGCATCAACGCCATCCTGCTGAACGATCCGTCCGCCACGAGCCTGCTCAACCGCTCCGGCGCGATGGGTCCGACCAACATCGCCTCCGCCGGTAACGGCGCGACCAACGTTGCCAGCAACGCCGCGGCTTTCGGTGGCGCGATGGGGCTGGGCTCCGGTTTCGGCAACGCGATGGGCCTCGGCGCCAGCCGCCTCGGCGACGACACCATCGACGCATCCGGCTCCAAGAACATCCGCTTCTCGCAGTCCCTCTCGCAGCTCCGCCGCCAGGCGGCGCAGTCGCAGATGAGTAAGGACCGCATGGCGCTCGGCGCTGGGGATGGTGGCGCTCTGCCGCTCGCCTACGAGACCGCTTCGCCCTGGGACATCTGGGTCGAAGGCCGCTACTCCGCCTTCGACGACGACAACGGCAACCTCGACCGCAGCGGCCACATCGGCGTGCTCTACGTCGGCGGCGACTATCGCCTGACGCAGAACATGATCGTCGGCGTCCTCGCTCAGTTCGACTGGGCCAAGGATGAATCCGGCGTCCTGTCCTCCAAGGTCAACGGCAACGGCTGGATGATCGGCCCGTACCTGTCGGCGCAGATCCACGACAACATCTATCTCGACCTGCGCGCTGCCTGGGGCCGCTCCTCCAACGACCTTACGCTCGGCGCCGCCACGGGTGACTTCGACACCTCGCGCTGGCTGGTCAAAGGCACGCTCGCCGGCAACTGGATGTACGATGCCTGGCGCATCACCCCGTCGGCTGAATTGGCCTATGTCACGGAAAGCGCCAACAGCTTCACCAACTCAGCGGGCACGTTCGTTGCGGGCCAGGATGTCTCGCTCGGACGGCTGCAGTTCGGTCCTGAGATCGGCTACCGCTTCGCCCACACCGCCAACACCTTCATCGAGCCGTTCGCTGCGTTGAAGGGCGTCTGGGACTTCGACAACCCGAACGTTGCCATTATCGATGGCTTCGTCGTCGGACCGGGCGACTTCTGGGGCAGGCTGCAGGGCGGTCTCAACGTGGTGACCTCGAGCGGCTGGTATGTGCGCGGCCTCGCGTCCTGGGATGGCCTAGGTGCATCCGACTACAATGGCTACACCCTGCAGGGCACCGTCAATGTTCCGCTGAACTAGCCGATTCCTGCGTGGTGACACGGGTTTCCAGATGCGTATAGTGCGGCCCGATCTGCCGAGGGCCGCACGCAATGCCGACCACTGAAGCCGCAAAATCCCGCGCGGGCGCCGTCGAGGTGCCGCCGCTGCATCCCAAGAAGTCCTTCCAGGACCTCATTTTCACCCTGCAGCGCTTCTGGGCCGAGCAGGGCTGCGTCATCCTTCAGCCCTACGACATGGAGGTCGGCGCCGGCACCTTCCATCCGGCGACGACGCTGCGCGCGCTCGGCCCCAAGCCGTGGAACGCCTGCTACGTGCAGCCCTCGCGCCGCCCGAAGGATGGCCGCTACGGCGAGAACCCGAACCGCTTGCAGCACTACTATCAGCTCCAGGCGATCATGAAGCCGGCGCCGGCCGACATCCAGGATCTCTACCTCGAAAGCCTCCGCCGCATCGGCCTCGTTCCCGAACTGCACGACATCCGCTTCGTCGAGGACGATTGGGAAAGCCCGACGCTCGGCGCCTGGGGCCTTGGCTGGGAGGTCTGGTGCGACGGCATGGAGGTGACCCAGTTCACCTACTTCCAGCAGGTCGGTGGCTTCGATTGCGACGTCGTCTCGGCCGAGATCACCTACGGCCTGGAACGCCTTGCCATGTACGTCCAGGGCGTTGACCGCGTGTACGATCTTTCCTTCAACGGCCGCACCGACGCGAGGAAGCTTTCCTACGGCGACGTGTTTCTACAAGCCGAGCAGGAATATTCGCGCTTCAACTTCGAGCACGCCGACACAAGCCTTCTTCTCCAGCACTTCGCCGACGCGGAGAAGGAGTGCAAGGCACTGCTGGAAAAAGGATCGACGCCCGAAGGCCGCCACCTGATGGCCCTGCCGGCTTACGACCAGTGCATCAAGGCCTCGCATATTTTCAACCTGCTCGATGCCCGCGGCGTCATTTCCGTAACCGAGCGGCAGAGCTATATTCTGCGCGTGCGCGAGCTGGCGAAGGCCTGCTGCGCCGCATGGCTCAAGACCGCGGGAGGCGGTGCATGATCTCTCCGATTGTTACCGGCGCGCTGGCGATTGCCGTGCCGGCCCTGCTGGTTGCCTACGTCGCCTTCTTCTGGCGCCGCCGTCCGATTTTCTGGTTCGTCGTCGCCCTGGTGCTCGTGGCGCTCGGCTACCTCGGATCGACGGGCGCGCTGGAGGACATCGGCACCGCGATCATCGGCGAGGGACCCGTCACCGTGCCCGAGCCTTCACCCGTCTCGCCCTGAGGGATGGCGCTCGCACCCTATACGAAAACCGAGCCCCCGTCCGCCGACAAGCTGCCGGTCATTACGCCGCGCGCCATCTCGTGGACCTCGCGCGTCTGGCGTCACAGCCGTGCGGGCGTCGTGCCGTTGTTCAAGATCGATCTCGCGCTCGACATCGCCGCGGTCGAGGATCGCGCCCTGCAGGAGGCGCTGCGCCCGTTCGAAGCGCAATTGCAGCGGTTTGCGCTCTATATCCTGCATCCGGAGGAATCGAAGCCCCTCGCGCCGTGGGCGGTCGGCCGCCTCGATGTCGATGAGAAGAGCGCATACATCTTCCTGCACGATTTTCTCGCCGCTCCGAACGGCATGCTGATGCTCAATCTCCTGCAGGCGCAAGGCGCCGCCACCGAGTTCATCCTGAGCCTCGTGCCGATGACCGTGGAGCGAAATCGCATCCTTTTTGCCATTCCGGACTACGATCTCGGCGTGCGCGCACCCATCGGCTGATCCCGGCCCAAGCCTTCATTTCCGTCATACCGGCGTAGGTTGGCATCCACGCAAGGATCCGCGACAGCGACGCCCGGCGAATATGCGAGCGCTTGCCGTGCGTCTTTGCGTGCTGAAGTCGGCATGAATGCCGACTTATGTCGGGATAGCGTGGAGGCGATCGCCGATAAGCGCATCCGACCTGCCGTACGGCCCGAGATCATTGCCGGGGGCGCTATCATCACGTATGAGTGCGCCTCCCCTTGAAGGCCGTCAGGAAAGCCCCGGAACGCCCCATGTCTGAGCTGCTGCTCGAGCTCTTCTCCGAAGAAATTCCCGCCCGCTTGCAGGTGCGCGCCGCCGAGGATTTGCGCCGCCTCATGGTCGATGGCCTCGCGGCCCGCGGCCTGGAGACGGGCGAGGCGAAGAGCTTCGCAACGCCCCGGCGCCTGGCGCTCGTCATCGCGGACGTGCCGAAGAAGTCACCCGCCGTTTCCGAGGAGCGCAAGGGCCCGCGCACGAATGCGCCCGAGCAGGCCGTGCAGGGCTTCCTCAAGGCGGCGGGGCTCGCTTCCATCGACGAGGCCGTCGTCGTCAGCGACGAGAAGAAGGGCGATTATTACGTCGCGCGCATCGAGAGGCCGGGCCGTCCGGCGGGCGAGATCATCGCCGAGGCGCTGCGCGAGACGATCCTCAATTTTCCCTGGCCGAAGTCCATGCGCTTCAACGCCAAGCTCGACGGCGGTGGCGAGTTGCGCTGGATCCGTCCGCTGCATTCGATCATCCTGTTGCTTGACGGCAAGGTGGTGCCGTTCGAGATCGCCGGCATCAAATCCGGTGCGACGACGCGCGGCCACCGCTTCATGGGTGGCGAACCCTTCAAGGTGACGGGCTTCGCCGACTACGAGAAGCAACTCAAGGCGAACAAGGTCGTGCTCGACTTCGCCGCGCGCGCCGCTGCGATCAACGAGGCCGCGCACGCGCTCGCCAAGGACGCCAAGCTCACCCTCGTCGAGGACGATGCGCTCGCCGCCGAGAACGCCGGCCTCACCGAATGGCCGACCGTGCTCATGGGCGAGTTCGACAAGTCGTTCCTCGACGTGCCCGCCGAATGCCTGACCAGCGCCATGCGCACGCACCAGAAGTGCTTCTCGCTGCGCCACGGCAAGAAGCTCGCCAACCATTTCCTGCTCGTCTCCAATCTCAAAGCCAGGGATGGCGGCAAGACCATCGTCGCGGGCAACGAGAAGGTGATCGCCGCGCGCCTGTCAGACGCGAAGTTCTTCTGGGAGACGGACCTAAAAAAGCGGCTCGACGATATGCGCGACGAGCTGAAGGGCATCACCTTCCACGAGAAGCTTGGCACGCAGTTCGAACGCTCCGAGCGCGTGAAGGAGCTTGCCGCGCAACTCGCCGTGTCACTGGAGTTGTGTGACCCCGGCGATGCACGGCGCGCCGCCGAGCTGTCGAAGGCCGACCTTGTCTCCGGCATGGTGGGCGAGTTCCCCGAGCTGCAGGGCCTGATGGGCCGCTACTACGCGGAAGCTGAGCGCATCGCGCCGGAGATCGCGCGCGCCATCGAGCTTCATTACAAGCCGAAGGGCCCGACGGACTCCGTGCCGCTGGAGAGCGAAGGCGACGGCGCCGCCGTGGCTGTGGCGCTGGCCGACAAGCTCGACATGCTGACGGGCTTTTGGGCCATTGGCGAAAAGCCGACCGGTTCGGGCGATCCCTACCAGCTCCGCCGCGCCGCGCTGGGCGTCATCCGCCTCGTGCTCGATAACGACCTGCGCATGCCGTTGTTGCAAGCAATCGCCGCTGCGCAGGGACCGAAGGCGGACGCTGCGATTGCTACGGACCTGCTCGCCTTCTTCGCTGAGCGGCTGAAGGTCTACCTGCGCGACAAGGGTGCGCGCCACGACCTGATCGACGCCATCTTCTCGCTGCCCGGCCAGGACGACCTCGCGCTCATCGTCAAGCGCGTCGAAGCGCTCACCGAGCTGCTCGCCACCGAGGACGGCGCCAATCTGCTCGCGGGCGTGAAGCGCGCCCAGAACATCCTCGCCATCGAGGAGAAGAAGGACAAGGTCAGCTACGCGGGCGAGTATGACGCCGCGCTGTTGCAGGCCGACGAGGAGAAGGCGCTCGCCGCCGCCATCGATAAGGCAAAGCACGATACCGCGGCCGCGCTCGCCGTCGAGAATTTCGCCGGCGCTATGCGCGCGCTCGCCGAGCTGCGTCCGCCCGTCGATGCCTTCTTCGATAAGGTGACGGTGAACGCCGACGATGCCGCGCTGCGCAAGAACCGCCTGCACCTCCTCTCGCAGATCCGCGCTGCAACCCTGAACGTCGCCGACTTCACCAAGATCGCTGGCTAAATGTCATCCCGGGCGCAGCGAGCATCGCGAGCAAGACCCGGGACCCAGCGTGAGAATCTGCCGTAGGCGCAAAAAAGTGTCTTCGACACGCTTTGTGCTGGATCCCGGATAATGGCTCGCGTTGCTCACCACTTCCGGGATGACAGATGTTTCATGTCGTCAGATCGAGCCAGAGATCACGCCATTCGCCGTTGCTGCTCTCGATCAGCTGTATTTTCCAGGCGCGGCGCCAGCGTTTGATGCGTTTCTCGCGCAGGATCGCCTCTTCGATATCCGCGTGCTCCTCGAAATAGACGAGCATTTTAACGCCGTATCGCTTTGTGAAGCCGGGAACGAGGCCATCCCGGTGCTCGACCATACGGGCATGGAGATCGTTGGTGACGCCGACGTAGAGCGTCCCATTGCGGCGGCTCGCGAGAATGTAGACGAAGTATGCGTGCTCCCGTCGCATAACCTTGAGATTAGGCGGAGCACCTACGACTGTCATCCCGGGCGAGTGAGCGCAGCGAACGATGACCCGGGACCCAGCGTGAGAATCCGCCGTAGGCGCAAAAAACGTCTGCGACACGTCTTGCGCTGGATCCCGGATAGTGGCTCGCGTTGCTCACCACTTCCGGAATGACAGCCTCGCCCTATGCAGGCCGTCCCTCAGGCGTGCTCTGGAATGCGCGAGTAGTCATGCTCCGCCGCCGCCTTCGAAAGATCGTGAGCAGATTGCAGGTTCATCCAGAAGTCGGGCGTCGTGCGAAAGTATCGGCTGAGACGCAACGCGGTATCCGCCGTCATTCCGCGGCGCTGGCGAACAATGTCGGAGATGCGATTGGCCGGCACGTCGAGCTGCTTGGCGAGGGCGGCAGAGCTCATCTGCAGCGGCTCGAGAAACTCGGCTTGCAGAACCTCACCGGGATGTGTGCGGATACGCGGCATATATTCCTCAATGATAGTCCATGATCTCAACGTCGGCGGGGCCGCGGTCGGTCCATGTGAAGCATATCCGCCATTGAGCATTGATGCGGATGCTCCACTGTCCGGCCCGATCCCCCTTCAAACGCTCCAGTCGGTTTCCGGGTGGCGACCTGAGGTCGTCGAGGGTGACAGCGGCATGCAAAATGTCGAGCTTGCGGGCTGCAACTGCCGCAAAGGACCGCCACGCCGCTGGACATATGTCGTCTTCGAAAAACCTGCGGGTTGCCCGGTCCGAAAATCCGACAATCATTGCTTTAGCATACTATACGTATAGCGTATTTCAAGCCATGTAATAGGATCGCGGTATGACGCAGACCGACACCCGCTATCTCTTCGTCTACGGTACGCTGATGAGCGGCGCGGCAACGGATTTCGGCACCGAGCAGCGCGTGCGCCTGGCCGCTGAATCCGACAGCCTCGGCCCCGCCTCGCTGCCCCGCGCGCTGCTTTACGATCTCGGGCGCTATCCCGGCGCGATCTCCGGCGGCGGCATCTACGACATCGTGCACGGCGAGGTCGTGCTCCTCGCCGACGCCCCCGCCTCGTTCGCCTGGCTCGACGAATATGAAGGCTACGCGCCGAACACCGACGACAACGAATACGAGCGCGCGGTCTGTCAGGTGCGTCTCGCAGGCGGCGAGACGTTCGACGCCTGGGTCTATCTGCTACGCGAGGCACCCGCCGACGCAGAGGCGCGCCGCATCGCCAGCGGCCGCTGGGAAAGCAGCCGCTGACATCCGCGCACCGTGCTTTGGAGAGCTGTTGAGAGCTGGCCCTGCGGACCCCGCTTGGCCCTCTACCGCACAGGCACGGTCCCCGCTTAAGACCGAGGCCGGCCAGCTCCCAGACGACCGTTCATACACCGGTCACGCCGCCGCCACTATTGGGTGAGCGAAAACAAATATTCATGTGCAAATCGCGTGCATGTGACTTGCCGCTGATGAAGCACGCAAAGTTTGCGCTCTACGCATCTGCAGCATCGGACGCGTCGTTGTTCGCCGCTTCGAATTCTTCACTCGCGGCGAGCCAGGCGTCTTCCGCTTCGCTCAAACGTTTCGCGAGCTGGCCGCGCTCGATGGCTGCGTTCTGCGCCGCCTGCGGGTCTTTCGCATAGACATCCGGGTCCGCGAGCAGGCGATCGAGCCGCGCGATGTCGGCGCCGATGGTCTCCACGCGCTTCTCCGCCGCCTGCATCGCTTTCTTGAGTGGCGCGAGCGATGCACGCCGGTCGGCCGCCGCGCGCCTCTGATCTGCACGCGCAACGCGGCCCGTCTCGCTGGTCTTCGAGGCCCCAGCCTTGCTCCGCGTTCCAGCGCCGCGCGCGTCCAGCAGCTCGGTGCGATAGGCGTCCATGTCGCCGTCATAGGCTTTGACGGTGCCCTCGCGCACCACCCATAGCCGGTCGGCGCACGCTTCGATGAGATGCCGATCGTGGCTGATCAGAATGACCGCGCCCTCGTATTCCGCCAGCGCGTGCACCAGCGCCTCGCGGCTGTCGACGTCGAGATGGTTGGTCGGCTCGTCGAGAATGAGCAGATGCGGCGCATGGAACGCCGCGAGCGCGAGCAACAGCCGCGCCTTCTCGCCGCCCGAGAGATTGGCGCATTTCGTATCGGCCTTGTCGGCGGAAAAGCCATAGGTGCCGAGCCGCGTCCGCCGCTGCGCTTCCGTCGCCTCGGGCATCAGGTCCAGAATATGATCGTAGGGCGTCTTCGACGGGTTCAGCTCGTCGAGCTGGTGCTGGGCGAAATAGCCGATGTCGACGCGCTTGGCGCCGAGCACGTTGCCCGCGAGCGGCCCGAGCTTGCCGGCGATCAGCTTGGCGAACGTCGATTTGCCGTTGCCGTTCTGGCCCAGCAGCGCGATGCGGTCGTCCTGGTCGATGCGCAGGTTGAGGCCCGTCAGCACCGGCGCGCCCGGCGCATATCCCACCGACACGTCCTCGAAGCGCATCAGCGGCGAAGCGAGCGCCTTCGGAGGGTTCGGCAGATGGAACGGCTTCACGCGCTCGTCGACCTGGGCGGCGATGGGTTTCATCTTCGCCAGCACCTTGACGCGGCTCTGCGCCTGGGCGGCCTTCGTGGCCTTCGCCTTGAAGCGGTCGATGAACACCTGGATACGGCGGCGCTCTTCGTCCTGCTGTTTCTTCAGTTTCAATTCGAGCCGCTGCTTTTCCCGCCGCGCTTCCTCGAAGTCGTCATACCCGCCCGAATAGAGTGTGAGCTTGCCGCGATCGAGATGCAGGATGCTGGTCACCGCGCGGTTGAGCAGATCGCGGTCGTGACTGACGATGACCACCGTGTGCGGATACGTACGCAGATAGCTCTCGAGCCATAGGGCGCCTTCGAGATCGAGATAGTTCGTCGGCTCGTCGAGCAGCAGAATTTCCGGCTCGAGGAACAGCACCGCGGCGAGCGCAACCCGCATCCGCCAGCCGCCCGATAGCGCGCCGCACGGCCGCTGTTGCGCCGCTTCGTCGAAGCCGAGACCGGAAAGGATTTGCGCCGCGCGCGAAGGTGCGGCGTGGGCGCCGATGTCGGTAAGCCGCTCGTGGATCTCCGCGATGCGGTTCGGATCGGTGGCTTGCTCTGCCTCCGCCAGAAGCTGCGCGCGCTCGGTGTCGGCGGCGAGCACCCAATCGATGATGCTCTGCTCCCCGCCCGGCGCCTCCTGCGCGACGTGCCCGATGCGCGTTGTGCGTGGCACGGTGATCGAACCCATGTCGGGCGCGAGGTCACCGCAGATGAGCTTCAACAGCGTCGTCTTGCCGGCGCCGTTGCGGCCGACCAGTCCCACCTTGTGGCCGGTGGGGATGCCTGCGGTCGCGCCCTCGAAGATCGGGCGGCCCTCGATGCGGTAGCTGAGGTCGTTGATGTGCAGCATGGCGAGCACATAGCCCGTCCCGCCGGGCCTGTCACGACAGCCATGCGCAAGGAGTTCGAAGCGTTGGAAGGCGCCGTCTTCCCGTGGGGATCAGATGGCGATGCCGAAGCGCTGCAGGAGGGCGAGCATCAGAAAATAGGCCGCGACGGTCAGCCCACACGCGACGGCGAGGCTTGGGGTGAAGGCCCAGCCGGCGCGCAGCATCAGCGGCAACGCGATGAACAGCACGAGGGAAGGGAGGACCAGCCAGAAGATGCCGGACGCAAGGTCGGCGACCTTTCCGGCATCGCCCGTGTCGGCATAGAGCCAAATCATCGCCAGCACGGACGTGACCGGTATCGATGCCAGCACCGCGCCGGCGAGCGAGGAGCGCTTCGCGACCTCGGCGATCGCCACCACCAGAACGGCGGTAATGGCGACCTTGATGAGGTTCGCGAGCATGGGCATCCTATCCCGAGACGACCGGCTTCAGCGTCTCGACGAGGAGGCGTTCCTGCGTGGCCTGATCGCCGACCGTGAGGTGGGCGAGGAACCAGTCCTGCACCATCTGGCAGACCCGGTCCGGCGGCTCGCGCGACAACAGCGAGGGATTGGAGAACACCTGCAGGTCGTTCTCCTTCCAGCCGAGCTTCGTCAGCTCCTGCACGAGGACGTCGTAGTCTTCCTTCACCGCCTTTTCGTGCGTGGTGGGTGCGCGGCGGCCATCGGCGATGGCCTCGAAGATCGCGGCGATCTGCGTTTGCACCGAGGCGCCATGCTCGGGCGACTGCAACACTTCCAGCACGGCGGGCGATGTCTCGCCCTGGGAGATGAAGCCGTAGCAGGCGCCGACGTTCTTCTCCGCGAGCGCCTTGAGGTTGTTGAGGAACGCCACGGCGACTTCCTTGAGGCGCGGCGTGCTGGCGGCAAGGGCTTCGTTGGCGTGCTGGCGGCGCAGCGTCACGAGCGCCTCGGCCAGATGCTTGTTCACCACCTCTTCGCTCTGATGCTCGCTCGCGAGCTGCGCGGCCTGGCGAAGCTGCTCGCCATACCAGTCCGGGAACTCGCGCTTGACGACGCTCCACGCCGCAAGGTTCGAGAACTTGCTGTCGAGCGCCTGGGCGTCGGCACCCAGAGCGCCGGTCGAAGCAGCAGGCGCTGCCGCTTCGCCCGAAGGCGCCGCGTCCGAGCCGGGCGCAGCGACGGTCGGCACTTCGCCGTCGGTGCTCGACGTCATGCTGTCGCGCAGAAAGCCGAATGCGCCGCTCTGCCAGGCCACCCATCCGCCGCCGCCGACGATGACGATGAGAGCGAGAGCGCCGACGGCGCGCCGCACGTTGGCCCACCGGCTGCCGTCGGAATCATCCGCGACGCGAATCCGATTCGGCTCGAACGACGGCTGCGCCGCAGCGGTCGCCGAAGCACCCGAGGGCTCGTTCCAGCGGCCGCCACCCGTCGGCGCGGGCGCATTCGGGCCCCCCGCGGCACCGGGACGCGGGGCCGCCGCGGGCGCAGCTTCGGGCTGGGGGAACGGAAACACCGCCGGCGCGGGACGCCAGTCGGCGAAGCCCGGACGCCAGATGAGATCGGTGGGTTTGAGATGTCCCTGCGCGACGAACGTGCGCATCTCGGCATCGGACAAAGGCCCGTGTTGCTTGCCGTCGCGCGCGATATACCACTGAATATCAGCCTGCTGGCCAGTCATAGAA
>DASRYA010000102.1:0-4701 GCA_035687305.1 Hyphomicrobium sp.
GACGGTGAGACCGAGACGTTCGGCGAAATGGAGCCGGCCAGCAAATATGCGATCTCGCACCGAACCCGCGCCTTCGACCACTTCAAGCGCGCCGTCCTCGATGGGGCCGGCTGACGCGGTCGGCTTCGGCGTCTACGTGCACTGGCCTTTCTGCGCGCAGAAGTGCCCCTACTGCGACTTCAACAGTCACGTCCGCTTCGGCGGCATCGACGAGGCGCGCTTCCGCGCGGCCTTCCTCCGCGAGCTGGAGACGACCGCCGAGCGCATCGGCCGGCGCACCGTATCCAGCATCTTCTTCGGCGGCGGCACACCTTCGCTCATGCAACCGGAAACCGTCGGCGCGATCCTCGATCGCATCGCGGCGCTGTGGAGCGTCGATGCAAATGCCGAGATCACCATCGAGGCCAACCCCGGGAGCGTCGAGGCCGCGCGCTTCCGCGGCTACCGCGCAGCGGGCGTCAACCGCGCGTCCCTCGGCGTGCAGTCGCTGCGCGACGACATCCTGAAATCGCTCGGCCGCATCCATTCCGTCGCCGAGGCGAAGGCGGCCATCGCGGTGGCGCGGTCGACGTTCGAGCGCTTTTCCTTCGACCTCATCTACGCGCGCCCCAGGCAGACACCCGACGAATGGCGCGCCGAGCTGCATGAAGCGCTGGGCATCGGCGCGCCGCACCTTTCGCTCTATCAGCTCACCATCGAGCAGGGGACGCCCTTCGCCGCGCTCCATGCGGCGGGCAAGCTCGTCGTGCCCGACGAGGACGCAGCTTCCGCGCTCTATGCGGTGACGCAGGAGCTGACGGCGGCCGCGGGACTGCCCGCCTACGAGATATCGAACCATGCCCCGGCGGGCGAGGAAAGCCGCCACAACCTGCTCTATTGGCGCTATGGCGAATACGCTGGCATCGGTCCCGGGGCCCACGGGCGCCTCGATTGGGACGGCGCGCGCCATGCGACGAGCACCGAGCGCGGACCCGAGGCATGGCTCTCGCGCGTCGAGGAACATGGCCACGGTCTCCTGGAGACGGCGCCGCTCACCCTCCCCGAGCAAGCCGACGAGGCGCTGCTGATGGGGCTGCGCCTCGTCGAAGGCATCGACCTCGACCGCCTGCACCGCCGGACGGGCTTGCGCCCCTCGGCGGATACCCTTGCGGAGCTGATCTCCGATGGCGTGATAGAGCCGCTGGCCGAAGGGCGCCGCATCCGCGCCACGGCCGAGGGCCGCTTCATCCTCAATGCGATCGTGCTACGTCTTGCCATGAGTTTTACCGATGATCGGACGCCGCGCGTTGCGGCAGCCCTTTCACCCGCCGCCGAATAACGGGACCCCATGCGAAATATCTACGACTGGATGATGCGCACAGCGTCGAGCAAGCGTGCGCCCGCCGCCCTCGCCACGGTCTCGTTTATTGAAAGCTCGTTCTTCCCCATTCCGCCGGACGTGATGCTGATCCCGATGGTGCTCAGCGACCGGCAGAAGGCGTGGTGGTATGCGACGCTCGCCACCATCGCATCGGTCGCCGGCGGCATTCTCGGCTACGCCATCGGCTATTTTGCCTTCGAGGCCATCGGCAAGCCGATCCTCGCCTTCTACGGCAAGGAGCACGCGCTCGATACGTTCATCCAGTTCGTGCACGAGTACGGCGTGCCCGCGATCATCATCAAGGGCGCCACGCCGATACCGTTCAAGGTCGTGACGATTGCCGCCGGCGTCGCCCAGATGGACCTCTTGGCCTTCGTGGGGGCCAGCATCGTTGCGCGCGCCATGCGCTTTTATCTCGTGGCGGGGCTGCTCTATTTCTTCGGCCAGCCGATCAAGGAATTCATCGAGAAGAGACTCACTCTGGTAACGACGGTTTTCGTCGTGGTCTTGGTGAGCGGCTTCGTGGCTGTTAAGTACCTTCTCTAGCAAATCTCCCCGGTGGTCCGGCCGCTGAAAAGCCGAGCCGGGGCTGACGACCATCAAGCGAAGGCCCGGTATTGCGATGACCCTAGCCGCTTCCGACCCGACCAGCCATGCCGCCTACCGGGCGGGTGCGTTGGCGCTGTTTCTCTCGGTAGCGGCTATTGTCACGGCCCTCGCCTTTGAGCACCTCGGCGGTTATGCCCCGTGTGAGCTCTGCCAGTTGCAGCGCTACGCGTACTATGCGGGCGCGCCCGGTCTTTTCCTCGCGCTCGTCGCGCTCACCGCCGGCCAGCGCCGGCTCGCCATCGCGGTATTCGGCCTCGTCGCGCTCGCGTTCCTCGCCAATGCCGTGCTTGGCGCTTACCACGCCGGCGTCGAATGGCACTTCTGGGCGGGCCCATCCGGCTGCACCGGATCGCAGGCGTTGACAGCGAACGCCGGCAATATGCTCGAAGCTTTGAAGCAGACGAATGTCGTGCGCTGCGATGAGGCAGCGTGGCGCTTCATGGGCATTTCGTTCGCAGGCTGGAACGTTGTTTGTTCGCTGCTGATCGTGTGGCTCTCTATCCGCGCTGCGCGCGACGCCGCTCACGCGATCTGACTCGCGCACACTTTGCGCGAACGCAAAAGTTATCCACAGAACAATTGCATGCGCGTGCGCGCGCTTTTCGTTCAGCAACTGTCAAGCAAAATACCGTGGGTAGGTCACGGGCTCGCCATTCCGTGGTCAAAAAGTAACGGTCTATTCCTCTCGTTCGCGGAACACGCAGTCACGAGTTGGAGTTGAGCAGACAGCGAACGGGGCCGAGCAATCCAAGAGCCCAAAGTTCTCGGCGTATCGAGAGCGGATTGCAAAGCCGAGTGTGCAAGTCGCGTTGCGTCATTCGTATGCGTCGGTTGCGTTCTGTCCGTTGCACCAGGTCCGTTGCGTCGTCGCGTTCTTCGAGTTTCGTCTCAGCCCTACCTAGCGTTCCGCGTCATGTCATTTCGGGAACTCCCGCATCCCGCCCGCCGCGTTAGTTGCGTTTCAGTCGTATCGCGTCAGTCCCATTCCAGTATTGCGTTCCCGTAGGTGTTGCGTCGGTAGCGTCCGTAAGCGTCGTGTTGCGTTCTGTTGCGTAAAAAAGTGCGTAAGCCAACTTCCCCCAAAAGCACGCTCCCCCGAGCGTGCAACCCAGTCGAAGCGCCGCCCGGAGGCAGAGGTTTCAGCGTACCTCCGGGCGGAAGCACCCCGCACAGGTGAGTGGCGTAGCGGGAAGATCGGTAAGCGTAGCGTTGAGTGGCGTCGCGTTGAGTTTGAGTTGTGTCCCCGTGCGTTTGTCTCGAACGTAGCTTGTGAGGTGTGTTGTGGCGTCTCAGTCCGGTGATTGGCGTTCGCTTGCAGAAGTTGTCGGTGAGGTTCTCGTAGCTATCGGCAGTCCGTCTCCAGCGACGGACGTTCCCATAGCGTCGGTGTCGGCAAGGTAGCAGCGCCGCGTACGTATTTTGGGAGGGGAGGGATTATCCTTCCAACGAGCTGGCAAGCATATGGAGCGTAGGAGACTTTCAAACCTCCGCCGATGTGCCACGTGACCTGGTCTCGCGTTGTGGTGCTACGCGCTCTGTGTGCTTGCCAACCAAGAAAGTGCTTCCGGAAAAGTGGATACCGGTTTTCCGATAAGAAGCACGGTTGAAAGAGAGTGCTTCCGGAAAAGTGGGAACCGGTTTTCCGATGAGAAGCACGGCAGATGGAGAGTGCTTCCGGAAAAGTGGAAACCGGTTTTCCGATCAGAAGCACGCCGAACATAGTTGCGTAGCCTCGTTCCGCGCTTCCATTGAACCGGAACGATGCGGAGCCCCCGCGCTGGGGTGTTTGACGGCGCATCAACGAGGAGGTGTCATATGAGTTTCAATCATATCAATCCGCTGCAGTGGCATCAGGCCGTCGGTATCGCCCGCGCCTCGTGCGCGCGCTTTTTCCGCGACGGTGGAGCGCCCGCAGACGCGCTTCTCGCCTTCGGTCTGCCGGTTGACGAACGTGCAGCGCAGGATTGGAGCCGCGCGGTCGAGGCGATTGCGGAATCGCTGTGCGCTGCTCCGATGAGGCGCGCCGCCTGACACGCGGATCACCTCGCTGATCTGAGATCCATCGTCCCTTGACGACGAAGGCCCCGGCATTGCTGCCAGGGCCTTTTTTGTTTGTGCTGCGAGGGTGCCCGTCTCTATGGAAGCGAGTCCCTTACGGATCGAGCTCGGTATCCCAGTAGAGATAGTCGAGCCAGCTCTCATGCAGATAGTTGGGCGGGAACAGCCGCCCGTTGCGGTGCAGCTCGAAAACGGTGGGGCGGTACGGCGATTGCTTCGGGTGCATCCCCACTTGATCCGGCATCTCGCCGCCCTTGGCGAGATTGCAGGGTGCGCACGCGGCGACGACGTTGTCCCACCGCGTGAGGCCACCGCGCGAGCGCGGAATGAGATGATCGAAGGTGAGGTCGTCGCGCGAGCCGCAGTATTGGCAGGTGAAGCGGTCGCGCAGAAACACGTTGAAGCGCGTGAACGCAGGATAGAGTGCAGGCTTCACATAGGTTTTGAGGGAGACGACGCTCGGCACCCGCATCTCGAAATTGGGGCTGCGCACGTAGCGGTCGTATTCGGAGACGATATTGACGCGATCAAGAAAAACCGCCTTCACCGAATCCTGCCAGCTCCAGAGCGAAAGTGGGTAGTAGCTCAAGGGCCGGAAATCGGCGTTTAGGACCAGGGCTGGAAGGCTGTCCGGAATGGCGGCGTGTGCATCCACTCGTTGATGTCCTATCGGT
>DASRYA010000103.1:0-5032 GCA_035687305.1 Hyphomicrobium sp.
GTCCTTGCCGTCCTTATCCTTGTGGTTGAACGGCGCCTTTTCGCAAAGCTTCACCCAGGCGCTTTTTTTGTCGCCAGCAGCAGCGGCGCCTTTCGCGGCGGGCGCAGCCTTGGAGGCCGGAGCCTTCGCGGGCGCTTTTGCTTCCTGTGCCGACGCCGGTGCAGTGATCATGGCGGCCATCCCGAGGGCGGCGCACGCAGCGGCGACCCCGCGGGCGCTCCGCCCCTTATACAGGAGGTGCGCAACGGTATTTGTCATGGAATACAAACCTTTCTTAGAGAGCTGGTCCGCCCAGCTCACCCCTCGCCAAGCGTGCACGAACTGCGCGCCCATATGACGCCCCTCGGCCTCATCGAAGCGGCAGTAAGGCTTGGATTACGGCAACTCCGTGGCCATGCAATCGGCCTTTCTGCATTACCGATATCCGTTCGACACATCGTTGCATGGCCGCAACGGTGATTGCCAATGTTCACTATTGTGCAACCCGCGGCAGCGGACATGGCCGTACACCGATCCTATGATAATAGGCTGCCAATGCTCGCCATTTTCCAGATTATACCGGCCGTTCCCGCCCATAGGCGATCGTGCCGCGCCGCCGGCGCCCTTATGGCACTCGCATGCGTCTTCGGTGTGGCAAACGCCGAGCCGATGCACGGCATCGCGCTCCATGGCGAGCCCAAAGAGCCACCGGGCTTCACGCACTTCTCCTACGTAAATCCCGGCGCTCCCAAGGGCGGACGCCTCGTCCTCGGTGCATTCGGCTCGTTCGACAGCCTCAATCCGCTCATCGTGCGCGGCGTCGCCGCCAACGGCGTGCGCGAGTTCACCGTCGAAAGCCTGATGGCGCGCGGCCTCGACGAGCCTTTCTCCCTCTATGGCCTCATCGCCGAGAGCGTCGAGATGCCGCCCGATCGCGCCTCGGTCACGTTCCACCTCAACCCGAATGCGCGCTTTTCGGATGGACATCCGATCACCGCCGACGACGTGCTGTTCTCCTTCGAAATCCTGAAAGAGAAAGGCCGCCCCAACTATCGCACCTATTTCTCCAAGGTGACGAAGGCCGAGCGTCTTTCCGATCGTAGCGTACGCTTCACGTTCGATGGCGCGGGGGATCGCGAGATCCCGCTGATCCTCGGCCTGATGCCGGTCCTGGCGAAGCACGCCACCAACCCCGACACCTTCGAAAACACCACACTGACAGCACCGATCGGCTCCGGCCCCTACACGATCGGCAAGATCGATCCCGGCCGATCCGTAACCTACGTGCGCGATCCGAACTATTGGGGCCGCGACCTGCCGGTCAATCGCGGCCGCTTCAACTTCGACGAGATCCGCTTCGATTATTTCCGCGAAAGCTCGGTGATGTTCGACGCTTTCAAGGCAGGGCAGATCGACCTGTGGCCGGAGGAGGATCCGCGCCGCTGGGCCAACGGCTACGATTTTCCCGCCATACGCGACGGCCGCGCCGTCAAGCACGAGTTCAGCATCGGGCTACCGGCGGGGATGTCGGCCCTCGTGTTCAATACGCGCCGGCCGGTGTTCGCCGACCCGCGCGTGCGCGAGGCGCTGATCTATCTGTTCGACTTCGAGTGGATCAACCGCACGCTCTATGCCGGGCTCTACAGCCGCACGCAGAGCTATTTCGAGCGTTCCATACTATCGTCGGCAGGACGGCCGGCGGACGCGCACGAGCGCGAGCTCCTCACGTCCTTCCCCCACGCCGTGAAGCCCGAGTTCATGGACGGGACCTATCGCTTCCCAGTGACCGACGGCTCAGGACGTAGCCGCCAGAACCAGGAAAAGGCGTTCCGCCTGCTGCAGGAGGCAGGCTACGAGGTGCGTGGCGAGCGTCTCGTCGACGGCAAGACCGGAAGGCAGCTCAGCTTCGAGATCCTCGCCATGTCCACGGCCCAGGAGGGGCTGCTGCTCTCCTTCGCACGGGACGTGGAGCGCCTCGGCATCGAGGTGAAGGTGCGGGTCGTCGACAGCGCCCAATATCAGCAGCGCCTCACCGACTACGACTACGACATGATCCAGAACACCTGGGTCTCATCGCTCTCGCCCGGAAACGAGCAGCTTTTCCGCTGGTCGTCACAGGCGGCCAAAACGCCCGGCACCTATAATTTCGCCGGCGTCGAGAACCCGGCCGCCGACGCCATGATCGCCGCACTCCTCGCCGCCGACAACGAAGCCGATTTCGTCTCCTCCGTGCGCGCGCTGGACCGCGTCCTTCTTTCCGGAGACTACGTCATTCCGCTGTTCTACATCCCCAAGCAGTGGGTGGCCTTCTGGGCGCGCCTGCACTATCCCGAGAAGACGCCGCTGTTCGGCTACAACGTCGACAGCTGGTGGGCCGCGGACGCAAAATGACGAAGCCTCCCCCTGTCGCAACACTTCCCCCTCGCTTCAATATGGCCGCCTATGCCATCGGCCGGGCCGCTGCCGCGCAGCCCAACGCGACAGCCCTGCTCGTCATCGACGATGCGGCTTCTGGAAACGCGTCGGAAATCTGGACCTTCGCCGAGATCGAAGACGCGGTGCTGCGCATCGCCGGCGGTCTGCGTGACGCTGGCCTTCCGAAGGGCGCACGCATTCTCATTCGCCTCGACAACACCAGCGCCTATGCGCTGCTTTTCTTCGGCGCGATCGCCGGCGGCTTCGTGCCGCTGCCGACATCGGCGCAGCTCACGGAAAGCGAAGCTCGCTTTCTTCTCACCGACAGCGGCGCGGCGGCCGTGGCAGTCGGCGACGGAATGGACGTTGGAGATCTGCCTTCAGGCATTCTCCGCCTCGACGCCGACGCCGTCCTGCGGATGCTGCGCGAGGGAAGGCGCGCGAGCTACGCAGATATCGCAGCCGACGATCCCGCATTCCTCATCTACACGTCCGGCACCACCGCCTCGCCGAAGGGCGTGCTGCATGCCCAGCGCGCCGCCTTCGGCCGGCGCCCGATGTACCGCGGCTGGTACGGCATCTCCGCGGCGGACCGCATGCTGCATGCGGGCGCGTTCAACTGGACCTTCACGCTCGGCACCGGCCTCACCGATCCCTGGGCCAACGGCGCTACATCGATCATCTACACGGGCGAGAAAGACCCCGCCGTGTGGCCGCGGCTCGTCGCACGAACGGAAGCGACACTCTTCGCCGCCGTGCCGGGCGTGTTTCGGCAGGTGCTGAAATATGGTGCACCGACGCGCGACGGTCTCGGCGCGCTGCGCCACGGCTTGATGGCCGGCGAGGCTCCACCGCCGGGCCTCTTCGAAGAATGGGAAGCGCGCACCGGACGGCCGCTCTATGAAGCGCTCGGTATGAGTGAAATCTCGACCTACATCTCGACCGGCCCCGAGATTGCGCGCCGCCCCGGGGCGGTCGGCATCGCGCAGCCCGGACGCCGCGTCGCCGTGCTGCCGCTCGAAGGTGGCGAAGAAGCATTGCCGCCCGGCGAAGACGGTCTGCTCGCCGTGCACCGCTCCGATCCCGGACTGATGCTCGGATACTGGAACCGTCCCGACGAGGAAGCGGCCGTCTATCGCGGCGAGTGGTTTGTCGGCGGGGATCTCGCGAGCATCGACGCGGACGGCTATGTCTTTCACAAAGGCCGCGCCAACGATCTCATGAAGGCGCTCGGCTATCGTGTCTCGCCGTTGGAGGTGGAGAGCGTTCTCGCGCAGCATCCCGCCGTGGCCGAGGTTGCGTGCTGCGAAGCTCGCGTGCGCGCCGATGTGTCCGTCATCGCCGCGTTCATCGTGCGCCAGCCGGGCACCGATGCCGGCACCGCCGAGATCGAGCGCTTCGCCGCCGAGCATCTCGCCGCCTATAAGCGCCCCCGGTGCATTGTTTTCATCGGTGCGTTACCGCGCACCGCAAACGGCAAGGTGATGCGGCAAGCGCTGCGCGTTCCGGCAGAGTTGTCCACAGGCTGACGCTTTCCGTGTGGCTCACATGCCGCGCCGAGCCCAATTCGCGCGCTGCATTGCAGATCAGCCGTCGTAAAATGCTATCTGCTCTTGAGCACCGCGCGGCGGACAACGCGAAGGGAGACGATAATGCTCGACGGTTTCATGCAGTATCTGGCGGCGCATCCGGGCGTGCTCACCGCGTTGGGAATAACAGCCGCCCTCGCCGCCGTCGGCCTTTGGTACGTCGTCTCCCATCACCTCGAAGCCATCATGATCACGCTGCTCACCGCAGCGGGCATCGGATCGGGTCTGCTGGTGCTCTATCGCGGCTATAATGCCGAGATGCGCGACCTGATGGGCATTGGCCTGTTCCTGGTGGTCGTTTTTCCGATCATCTTCGTGCAGGCGATCAAGCAGATCGAGCCGACGATGCCCGAGCCACGCACGCGGCGCGCAGCGGCTTCCCGCCCGTTCTTCAAGCGCAAGACGACCTGATCGCGCGCGTCGCGACCCACAGTGCAACCCTATCGGGTAAGCTTCGGCGCAAGACTACGCAGCCTTCTTCGCCTTCGCCGCGACGGCTGCAAGTTGGCCGATAAAGCCGCGCACGCCCTTCAGGCGGTCCGTCGGCAGATCCCATTCGGCGCGGAACACGAGCTTCTGGTCCGGCTGCACCTTGATGAGACCGCGTGAGGCCTGCACGAACGCAACGAGACCTTCCGGATTCGCGAACGCGTTGCGGTAAAAGGCGATAACGGCGCCGCGCGGCCCGGCATCGACCTGCGACACGCCCGCCTGCCGGCACAATGCCTTGATCTCCATGACATCGAGCAGATGCTCGACCTCCTCGGGGAGCGGGCCGAAGCGATCGACCAGCTCGGCGGCGAAATTGTCGATCTCCTCACGTGTTTCGAGCGTCGAGAGACGGCGATAGAGGCCGAGACGGAGTTGCAGGTCGGCGACGTAGGTCTCCGGGATGAGCACCGAAGTCCCGAGCGAGATCGTCGGGCTCCACTGATCGGTCGTCGCTTCGAGGTCGCCGCCCTTCATGGACGCAACCGCTTCCTCCAGCATCGACTGATAGAGCTCGAAGCCCACCTCGCGAATGTGACCAGACTGCTCCTCACCGAGAA
>DASRYA010000104.1:0-5510 GCA_035687305.1 Hyphomicrobium sp.
TGAACGTGCGCACGGGCGTTCTCCCCGGGGCAAGGGGGTGCTCCTTCGCTCCTTCCAACGCACGGGGCTGCCACAGGGTTCGCCGCGGCCACGGGCCGAAGCGGGAAGCCGGAAGGCGCGGTGCGCCGGGCACCAGCCGGACGGCTCAGCCGCCGCGGACCGCCGCGAGCCGGCGCCCTTCGTCCATCAACCGCGAGATCTCGTCCGCGGTGAACACCCGCTCCGCGCGGTTGGCGATGCCCAACGCGCCGACCACCACTTCGCCGTCGAATATCGGAACGACGATCGAGCCCGCGAGCCCCGTCGCCTTGGCGCCGGGCCGCACATCGCCCGAAGTATCGGTTTGGATGTTGCAGGCATCGACCGGCTGTGCCCGCTCGACCGCGAGCCCCGCCATGCCCTTGCCGACCGGGATCGTCCGGATGATCGCCAGCACCGGCTCCGGCATTCCGGCGCTCGCCGCCGCGAGGTGCAGCATGCCGTCGTGCTCGAGGAAGTGGATGGTGCCGCTGTCGGCCTCGAACGATTGTACGATGCGCTGCAATTCGGTGGCGCACCGGTCATCGGCTATGGGCGTCGTTTGTGCTGTCACGTGCGCAACTCCTCGCGGGCCATCGGCGTGGAGAGTGTAACAGTGTTGCGTCGCACCGCAAGACGCCGGCGCGACGCGTGCTCGACCGCACCGGCGAGATCTCGCCCCTCGGCCGTTTCGCCCAGTCTCCGCGCCCGGCCGCTCCGCCTAGCCGTTGTATGCTGCTTCGAGCTTGGCGATGTCGAGCTTCACCATCTGCATCATCGCTAACGTGGCGGCGGCAGCGCCAGGGCCGCCCTTCGCGATCATCTCACCGAGACACCGCGGCGTAATTTGCCAGGAGATGCCGAACCGATCCTTCAGCCAGCCGCACTGCACCGGCTTGCCGCCGTCTTGCAGCAATCCATCCCACAGACGATCGATCTCCTCCTGCGTATCGCAGATCAGCATCAGCGAAATGGCATCGTTGAAGTCGTGATGTGGACCACCCGCAAACCCCATCATCGGCGCGCCGGCGAGCGTGAACTCGACGATCTTGACCGTGCCCGCCGGGCCCGAGGGCGAATCCACCGGCAGTGCGGAAACCCGCGTTATGGCCGAGTTGGGCACCACGGACGTGTAGAACCTGGCAGCGTCCTCGACGTGGTCGCAATACCAGAGGCAAGGAACGAAGGTGACGCTCATGCTTGGGTGCTCCGCTGCAGTTGTCCGGCCTCTGCGATGGCCTTGAGGTTGGCGAGGCCTTCATCGAAGTCCCGCGCCATCATTTTCTCGCAGTTGATGAACAGCGAGAAAACCTTGCCGGGCAGCGATTGCGACCCGCGCATCCCCCAGGTGACCTCGGTTCCCTCGCTCGACGGCTTGAGATTGAACTCGACGCGATTTTCGATGGCGAACGGCTTCGTCATCTTCAGACGCAGGCCGACCGTATCCTCCGTGCTGTCCGTCACGCTGATCGCGCCGGTGCCGCCCTTGCCCGCGAAGTGATACGTCGCGCCGGGGCCGGATTGGGGGCCGCTGTAATGACCCGAGCCGCTCGTCTCCCGCAGCGCATAGGGGTTCCAGCGGTTCATCTCCCTGACGTCGTTGATGAGACCGTGCAGGCGGCTCGCCGGAGCCGCGATCTTCAATGACCGCGCGGCGTAGAACTCGTCCGGCCGCTTCGAGGCGATGAAAAGCACGGTGGCGATTACCGCGACCGCTGCAACGAGGACGTAGGTCAGTACGTCGAACATGACTGCTCCTTTCCGTATCGATTGACAATTACGTTGATATCAACATAATAGAGGGCATGTCAACGCGCGATGAGCTTCCCTTCACCGTTACCCTTGAAGTTCGCGATCGCTGCCTATGTCTTCACGTGCAGCGGGCCGCGCGCGCGCTCGCACGCCGCTTCGATGACGCGCTGCGCCCGTTCGGCCTGACGAGCGGCCAGTTCTCGCTGCTGATGTCGCTCAATCGCCCCGCCCCTCCGGCCATGGGCGAGGTCGCGCGGTTGCTGGCCATGGACCGCACCACGCTGACCGCAAACCTGAAGCCGCTGGAGCGCCGCAAGCTTCTGGAGATCGTCGTCGACGAGAAGGACCGGCGCAATCGCCGGCTGAAGATCACGGCGGCCGGCCGCAGGACGCTCGCGGCGGCGACGGATGTCTGGCGCAGCACCCACGATGCGGTGGATAGGCTGCTGTCGCGCTCGCCCGATCTGCTGCGCGAGGATCTTGCGCAGCTGCTGCAGGCTGAGGCCCGGCCGCCCTTGGCGACCAGGCCCCGTGGTGCTCAGCGGAAGCGCGTCAGCTCGAAGGCCGAGTAGCTCGTCGGGCTCGGCAACCGTTCCTTGCCCGTCATCGCGTCGGCGAGCGCCTCGCCGATGTTGGTATCGGGCTCCGCCGATTTCACGCCGATGACGATGAACGGACGCTGCCAGCTCGTGCCGCCCGTTTCGCAATCGGTGCAGTTGTCGCGATACTGACCGAGGTTGAGCGTATAGATCGGCACGTCGGCCGCGATCGCGCCGGCGATCAGCGCCGCGGTCTGCTTCGCGCGCCGGTCGGCACGCGCCATTTCCTCCGTCGCGACACCCTCCTGCGAAGCGGTGCCGACCGCGATGACCTCCCGCGTATCGGTGAGGGCCGCGCGGACCTCGTCGTCGAGCACGGCGCTGGCCAGCTCTGCGCGCGGCAGGACCTGGCCGTCCTTTTCGAGGTCCTCTGCGCTTCCGCGCACCCAGAGGAAGCTCTTGTTGAGCACCACGACGTCGAACGCGCCGTGCCGGCCAGCCTTGTCGTTGCCCTCGATGGCGAAGACGGTGGAGTTTGCCGTCTGGCGCACCTCCGGCTCGATGGCCGCTGTTTCCACTTCCCCGCGGGGCGTGATGTAACGGTCGTGAATCTCGATTGCGCCGTAGGTCGCCGCCGCGCCCGTCGCCGCCACGAGCACCGCGACGCCGGCGTTCGTTTTGAAAAGACCGAGCAGCCACGCGATACGGTCCCACCAGCCCGCGCCGCGGTCATAGGTACGATATCCGCGCCAGAGCCAGGCGAAGAGGCCGCGGCGGCGCTTTTCGTCTTCGCGCGCACCGGCGGCCACGGCTGTCGCGGCTGCGGCCGCCCCAGCAGCGGCGACAGCGGCGGTGCTGCCCGATTTTTCCTCGCCGCATACGATCCACGCGAGGACGAAGCCGGTTGCGAAAGCTCCGAGGAGGAACCAGCCGATGTTGAGAATGACATAATCCATGCGACGCTTCCTTCACGCGTAATAAGCGGCCCTGGCCGATCCGGACGAAATGGGAAGGCTTACAATTGGATGTTGTGGATCACATACCCGGCTGCGAAGGCGATCAGCCCGGCGATGACGATCTGCGGCAGCACCGACACGAATTTGCCGAGCAGGTCCACGAACGCGTGGAAGAGCGCCACGACACCGCTCCAGAGCACCATGAAGGCGCGGTAGAGGATGTAGGCGATGGCCACCATGGCGGCGATCAGGATGATGATCTTCCAGATCGGCAGGGACTGCCAGTCGGACGAGAAGACCGAAACGATCTGCCCGAACGACCATGTCCAGATGAGTTGCAGGAATTTGAATATCGCAGCGATGCCCTGCTGCAGAAATTGAACGATGGAATTGATAATTCCGGTCACGTGCCCCTCCCCCTGTCATGCTCCCACGCGCCTACGGGCCCGCGGCGGCCACAGACTGGCCCGAGGCTGTTGCCTGCGCAAGCAACTTACGGGCCTTTCAGGCCTTGAGGCGATAGCCCGTCTTGAAGATGCGCCACACGATGGCGAGGCAAATGGCGAGGAACGTCAAGGTCATGGCGAGGCTGACGAAGATGCTCACGTCGGAAATTTCATAAAAGCTCCAACGGAACCCGCTCACCAGATAGACCACCGGATTGAAGAGGGTCACGGTCTGCCAGAACGGCGGCAGCATGTTGATCGAGTAGAACGTGCCGCCGAGGAAGGTGAGCGGCGTGACGATGAGCAGCGGGATGATCTGCAGCTTTTCAAACCCGTCCGCCCAGATGCCGATGATGAAGCCGAAGAGGCTGAACGTCACCGCAGTAAGGATCAGGAAGGCGAACATCCACACCGGGTGCGCGATGCGCATGTCGACGAACAGCGCCGCCGTGGCGAGAATGATGAGCCCCAGCACGACTGACTTCGTCGCCGCGGCGCCCACATAGCCGATCACGATCTCCAGCGGCGAGATGGGCGCGGAGAGCAGTTCGTAGATCGTCCCGGTGAAGCGCGGAAAATAGATGCCGAACGAGGCATTCGAGATCGACTGCATGAGAAGCTGCAACATGACGAGCCCCGGCACGATGAACGCGCCGTAGCTGATGCCGTCGATTTGCGCGATGCGCGAGCCGATGGCGGCACCGAACACGATGAAATACAGCGATGTCGACAGCACGGGCGAGATGATGCTTTGCATCAGCGTACGCCCGGCGCGCGCCATCTCGAACATGTAGATGGCTTTGACCGCGTGCAGGTTCATTGTTTGCTCCTGACGAGATCGACGAAGATGTCCTCCAGGGAGGATTGCGTGGTGTCGAGGTCGACGAAGCCGATCCCCGCCGTGCGCATATCGTTGAGCAGCGCGGTGATGCCCGTGCGCCCGCCGGCGCGCGTATCGTAGGTGAACGTCAGCTGCAGCCCGTCGCCGGAAAGCTCGAGCCCGTAGCTCTCGAGCCCGGAGGGGATCGCCGAAAGCGGCGTATCGAGATGCAGCACGAGCTGCTTCTTGCCGAGCTTGCGCATCAGCTCGGCTTTGTCCTCGACGAGGATCAGCTCGCCCTTGGCGATGACGCCGACGCGGTCCGCCATCTCCTCGGCTTCCTCGATGTAGTGCGTCGTGAGGATGATGGTGACGCCGGTTGCGCGCAGGTCGCGGACCACCTGCCACATGTCCTTGCGCAGCTCCACATCGACGCCCGCGGTGGGCTCGTCGAGAAAGAGAATCTTCGGCTCGTGCGAGAGGGCTTTGGCGATGAGGAGGCGCCGCTTCATGCCGCCCGAGAGCGTCATGATGCGGCTGTCCTTCTTGTCCCATAGGGAAAGCGACCGCAGGATCTTCTCGACATAGGCGGGATCGGGCGCCTTGCCGAAGAGGCCGCGGCTGAACGACACCGCGTTGAAAGGCGTCTCGAAGTGGTCGGTCGTCAGCTCCTGCGGCACGAGACCGATCATCGCGCGCACGCGCCGGTAGTCGCGTACGATATCGCCGCCATCGACCGTCACCGAGCCGGTGGTTGCGTTCACGAGACCGCAGACGATGGAGATGAGAGTCGTCTTGCCGGCGCCGTTGGGGCCCAGGAGGGCGAATATCTCGCCGCGGCGAATATCGAGGTCGACACGCTTCAGCGCCTGGAAGCCGCCGGCATATGTCTTCGACAGATCTTTGATCGATATGATGGCGGCCATGGGCGGGGAATAGGCAATCGGGTTGCGCGGTTCAAGCCGCTGGTTGCATCATT
>DASRYA010000105.1:0-2484 GCA_035687305.1 Hyphomicrobium sp.
TCCAAAGCATCGAAGAAATAGGCGAGCTCCAGCGGCTCCAGCGCATCACGGGCGGCCATCACGCGGTCGATTACGTACCCCGGCACCGTTCCGCTGAGCGCTCCCGCATCGTGGTCGGGGAAACCATAATCCTGCAGCAGCCGCGTGACGGTGTCAGCAAGGGGGGCGCTGGCGAAGCGACCCGTCAGCCAGTGACCGTATTGCCAGTTCTCGCCGTCACCCCATGCCGCGGTGTCGTTTGGAAACGCCGGATAGGGGCGCGCATCCCATGTGTAAACGTAGACGCGCGACAGATCGACCATCGGCGCGCCGTAGATTTCGGAGGTGGGATTCGACCCTGCCAGATAGCCGCGCGCATTGGGATCCAACCCCTCGATGATCGCGCGCAGGAAGCGCCGCTGCATGAAATCGTCGCGCGTGCCGTTGGAGAAATACGGCAGCGCCGTCTCGGAGCTTTTCGGATCGACGAACACGTTCGGCTGGTTGGCGCCCTTGTCGATTGCCGGACAGCCGATTTCCATCAGCCAGAACGGCTTCGACTGCGGAACCCACGCGGTGGGGGTGTCGCTTTCGACGCCCCCGGGACGGTTGTAGTGCGGATTCGACCACCATGAGCGGATGTCCTTGTAACGGAACACCCACGGCTTGCCCGCACCATCCATGATGGGTGTGCGCACTTGTGCAGCGCGATCCTCGGGCGAGGCGTAGTACCAGTCGAAGCCTTCGCCCGCGCGCAGGTTGCCCGTCAGATAGGAGAGGTCGTAGATCGAGCGCACGCCAGCCTGCAGATCGAGATGATCGCGCCCCTCGCGCCAATCGGCGAGCGGCCAATAGACGTCGATGCCGATGGCGTCGATCGCGGCGGATGCCCACAGCGGATCGAGGTGGAAGTAGACGTCACCCGATCCGTCCGCCGGCTGGTGGCCGAAGTATTCCGACCAGTCCGCCGCATAGACGATCTTCGTTCCGGGCAGGACGGTCTTCACGTCCTCGGCGAGAGACTTGAGCGCCGCCACGAACGGATAGCTCGCGGCTCCATCGCGCACGCACGTGAGCCCGCGCAACTCGCTGCAGAGCACGAACGCATCGACGCCGCCCGCTGCCTTGGCAAGGAACGCATGGTGCAGGATCATGCGGCGGAACGACCACTCGTCGGGGCCTGAATAAACCACCTCGCCGCCTACGATGGTGAAGTGCGATGGTCTCGCCGCGCCGACGAAAGCAGCGATCTGCGCTGCCGCGGCCGATGTCTTGTCAGGGCTTCCCGTCTGACCCGCCGCCGGATGCGCCGTGATGCGGCCGCGCCAGGGGTATGCCGGCTGGCTGGCACCTCCGTATGGGCTGGGAAGCGCGTTCGGCGCCGGCACATCCATCAGGATGAAAGGATTGAGCGTCACAGCGATTCCGCGCGCGTGCAGATCGCGGATTGCTTCGATGACGCTGCGGTCGCTCGGCGTTCCGCCATAGGCGGCGCGTCCATTCTTCTGGCTCACGACGTAGGCGTTGGCGCGCGTTCGGCCCGCCACCTTCCACGCGTAGGGACTGGTGATCTTATCGCGGTGCTCGACTCCGGGCCGTAGCTGGCACACGCCGGCGCGCAGGTCGGTGCCGAACCAGCTCACCACGAGCGAGACGCTGCGCGCATTCGGCAGCGTTGCTTCGAGCTGATCGACGGAGATGGTCCAGTCCGTGCCACCCTGGCGCGAATGGACGTTCTCCGGCTCCTGTGTCGCGAGGCCCACGAGCTGCGTCACGGGCGTCGGCGAATAGGCGAACTCGCCCGAGCCGGGGATCATCACCACCGCGCGGATGTCCTCGCCGAAGGTTTCGACCGAGCGGTAGACCTCGAAGGAAAGCTGCGGCATGCGATTGCCAAATGGCGCGAGGGCCATCCGCTCGAACACCACATAGGCCGTGCCGCGGTAGGCCGGTGCTTTGCCCGCGCCTTCGCGGGCCGCAATGAGACTATCGGCGTTCTGCGTTTCGCTGCCCGTGTAGAGGCGGTGCACGATCTGCCCGCGGTCGAGCTCTGCGCCATCCGCCCAGATGCGGCCGATGCCCGCGATCTCGCCCTCACAGAGGGCCACGGCGAAGTTGCCGTAGTAGCGATATTCTGTGGTGACACTCGATGGCGCACGGGCGCCTCCGCCCAGGCCTTTGCCTGATCCGCCACCGCTCGAGGAGGTCACGATCTCCTCCTCGAACGGCGTCGCCCAGATCACCTGTCCGCCAAGACGCACCCGCCCATAGACGCGCGGCATCGGTGCACCTTCGGTCGAGGCGGTGATGTGCAGCTCCGAGAGGCGCGGGCCCTCGATGTGGCGGGTCTTGCCCGAGCCTCCGAGCAGCGCCTGGTCGACCATCGAGCCGGCAATAGCGCCGAGCTGCGATCCGATCGTGGCACCGGTAATCGTTGCGCCGAGCAGCGTGACACCGGCCGGAAGCACAGCGCCGCCGATCGCCGCCCCGGCGGCTGCGAGTGCA
>DASRYA010000106.1:0-10324 GCA_035687305.1 Hyphomicrobium sp.
GGCAGCTCGTTTTCTTTCGCGCGCCTCGGTGCGCACGGCCATTGCCGGCTACATCGTCATGGTCGGCGCCGTCTATTACCTGCTGCTGCTGGGCCTCAGTCATCGGCATGGGCTGTCGCTCGCGGTCGAGCACGTCCTGCACTCCGTGACCCCCGTGCTGTTTGTCATCGATTGGGCGCTGCTCGTGCCGAAGGCCGGCATCGGCTGGCGCGTGGGACTTGTCGCGCTCATCTTTCCGCTCGCCTACGCAGCGTGGATTCTCGTCTATGGCGCCGCGAGCGGCTGGTATCCCTACCCCTTCATCGACGTAAGCGAGTTGGGCTATGCGCGCGTCGGCGCGAACATCGTTGCGCTGGTCATAGCATTCCTGCTCGTCGAGCTGATACTCGTGGCCATCGCCCGGAAAATTCAAGGACGCGGTGCATCCGTCATGTGACGGATCGCACTGGGTGCCGATCGCAGTGCACCGCGTGCCTTTCGCGCGTTCCGGCGAATTCATCCGCCTCGCCGGGGACTGCTACTACTTCGCGTCGATCCTCACAGCCGGTGTGTCGATGGTGATGCCGTGCCGCGAGTGCTCGTAATAGAGGTAGCCGAGCACGGCGACGGCTACGGCCAGCACGGCGATGATCAGCGTCTTTGCGTCCATGGTGGTCTCCTGCGAGGTCGGTCGCTATGCGGATTGAGTGCCACGCCCTCCGGCGAGCGGCAAGTCCTGCGAGGCGGCGCCCGACTTCAAGCCGCCTCGCGGACCGCTTTGGCGAGCAGCTCCGCCGCGACGTCCGCGTTCTTCTCTTCCGTGCGATTGAAGACGTAGTCCGCCGTTTTGCCCTCGCCGACGAGCGGGTTTTTTGCCAGCGCGGCGATTTCTTTCTGCCGCAGCCCGTGGTTGCGCAGGAGCTGGCCGAACGGCGTCGCGCCGGGGCGCACGACCGCCTCTCCCCCAGAGAAGAAGCGGCAATATTCGAGCATCGCTTCGAGCGGCCCCGCCGAGCAGTGGACGCCGTTGGTGGCCGTCGTGACTTCCGGCAATCCCAGACCGTGGGCGTTCTCCCGTAGCGTGCGCCGGATCGAACCCTCCGCCGCGTTTGCGGGATTTGTCGCGCCCGTCATCGCGTGACGCAGATCCTTCCAGTCGGTGTCGCTCGCGCATTCGAAGACGACGAGCGCACGCCCCGGGCGCGTGTAGTGCAGGAGCTGCTGCGGGTGAAAGGCGTTGAGCACCGCAACTTTCTCGCCTTCGATGTTGAGCACTGTCGCGTACTTGCCGCCCGCGATCTTCTTTGATCCGACCGTGTCGACGATCACGTTGAGCGCGAACGGGGAGATCTCCGGATAGCGCTCGAGAAGCTGATGGGCACCGAGCACCGCGCGCACTTCGGGGTGTTCGGCTTCGAGCCGCGCACGCGTTGCGGCGGAAAGCGCCGCCAAGCCCAGGCGCGAAGCGCGATTGATGACGCCGTAATGCGCCTCCATGATCCGGTGCCGCGCGAGATAGGGCCCGTTCAGCACCCGCACGGCGCCGATCTCGACGCCGTAGCGGCGCAACGCATCGAACACCAGATCGAGGATCGGACCGAGCCGCGCTGCCGGACGCACGGCGAGAAGCTCCGGTTTCAGGAACAGCACGAAGTGATTTTGTCCGCGCGGCGGATGCGCCCCCAGCGGCACGATCCACGCGTCGGCCGCCTCTTCCGCCACGCGAAGGCGGCCGACCGCTTTGACGATGTCGCGTTTAAGACGATCGTTGCTCATGGCAAGCCTTGGCCCCGCCATCGAGGTGGAAGGCGTAGATGGCTTCCGCGCGCCGCCGGTCGATGCTCTGGCCCGCGGTAGCAAGCCAGCGTTTCGCTTCGTTCAGGAGCGGCTTGCCCCGGCGCTGCCGCACACCGGGAGGCCCCAGATCCTGCCCGAAGTCGACGACGTAAACCTTCTCGCCGTCCGTACGCAGCCCGCCGAACGGATTGATGGGCGCGAAGCCGTGGCGGTCCATCACCGCCGCGATGTGCATCACCTGGTCGGCGAGGTGATGGCCGTTGCCGGGTTCGCCGAGCAGCCAGGTGGCGAGTTTCGTGCCCACATGCTGTTCGACGAGCAGCGCCCGTCCGGCGTGATAGAGCGTCGGCGTGTTGATGCCCGCTTCGGCCAGCAGCCGTCGGCGCTTCAGCCATTCGTTGCTGAGCTGGTTGAGCGTGCGCGTCAGCGAGAACGCGGTGACGGCTTTCAGTACGACATCGTGCGCGGCATCCGAGCCGATGACCTTGAAATGGTAGACGAAGGTTTCCGCGCCTCCGCGGCGCCAGCCGTGCTGCTCTTCCAGCACCGGTGCAACGGCGGGACTCTCCGCAAGTCCGAGGCGCCAGAGCGCCTCGCCCGTTGAGCTCGCGTCGACCAGACCGCACAGCTCTTTCTCGAGAGTCCACGAGATCGCCATTCACCCACCTACCGGTTAGCACCCCGTCGCCACCTTTATGGCGTCGGATCGAGCGGGCAGCAATGCCGGAACCTCGATGGCACGTGGAAGGCCGGCGGGTAGTAGTGCGGCGCAAAATCAAATGCACGGCGACGGTGCGTTGCAGCACGCGATGCGCGACTTTGAGATAATTATCGGCGGGCGGCGTAGCATGCGCGGCAGAAACGAAAAAACGCGCCCGCCGAAGCGGACGCGTTCCTCATGTGCGTGTCGATGCGTGCTGCGTTGCGTCAAATGACGCCGAGCGCGCGCATGGCTTCTGCAACCCGAATGAAGCCGGCGACGTTGGCGCCGATCACGTAGTTGCCGGGATCGCCGTACTCCTCGGCGGTGCGTGCGCACTCGTCGTGGATGCTGTGCATGATGTTCGCGAGGCGAGCCTCGGTGATCTCGAAGCTCCAGGAGTCGCGCGAGGCGTTCTGCTGCATTTCGAGGGCGCTCGTGGCGACGCCGCCGGCATTGGCCGCCTTACCCGGTCCGAACAGCACGCGCGCCTCGATGAAGGCGCGGATGGCTTCGGGCGTGCAGGGCATGTTGGCGCCTTCACCGACGGCGATGACGCCGTTGCGGATCAGGTTCACCGCGTCCTGCCCGGTGAGCTCGTTCTGCGTCGCGGACGGCATGGCGATGTCGACCGGCACGTCCCAGATGCGTCCGCCGGAAACGTACGTGGCGGAAGGTCCGCGTGCTGCCGCGTAGTCGGCGATGCGTCCACGGCGCACTTCCTTGATCTCCTTCAGGAGATCGAGATCTATGCGCTCCTGCTCCACCACGTAGCCGTCGGAATCGGAGCAGGCGATCACGCGGCCGCCCAGCTCCTCGACCTTCTCGATGGTGTAGACCGCAACATTGCCGGCCCCGGAAACCGAAACGCGGCGCCCGGCGAAATCCTGACCGCGCGTCTGCAGCATACGCTGCACGAAGTAGGTGGCGCCGTAGCCCGTTGCTTCCGTGCGCACGCGCGAGCCGCCCCAGATGAGGCCCTTGCCGGTGAGCACACCGGACTCGTACCGGTTGGTGATGCGCTTATACTGGCCGAACATGTAGCCGATCTCGCGCTGGCCTACGCCGATGTCGCCAGCGGGGACGTCGGTATATTCGCCGAGGTGGCGGCCGAGCTCCGTCATGAACGACTGACAGAAGCGCATGATCTCGTTTTCGCTGCGGCCTTTCGGATCGAAGTCCGATCCGCCCTTGCCGCCGCCGATCGGCATGCCGGTGAGCGCGTTCTTGAACGTCTGCTCGAAGCCGAGGAACTTGATGGTGCCGAGCATCACGCTCGGATGGAAGCGCAAGCCGCCCTTGTAAGGTCCGAGCGCGGAGTTGAACTGTACGCGGAAGCCGCGGTTGATGTGCACCTGGCCCTTATCGTCGACCCACGGCACGCGGAAGATGATCTGCCGCTCGGGCTCGCAAATGCGCTCGATGAGAGCGCCATGGGCATAGTGGGGATGCTTGGCGATGACGCGGCCCAGGCTATCCAGCACTTCACGGACCGCTTGGTGGAATTCTCCCTCTCCGGGATTGCGGCGCAGTACTTCGGCGTAGATCGGCTCCAGTTTCTCATCGAGCATTTGTTCTTGGTCCCAAGCCTGAAAGACTGACTTCGAAACGGCCAAGGGCTCCCCTGGGCCGTCGGGGTGACGTCCGCGGACAGTGGCGACACTCAGGGCCGGATTGATCGCGTGGGGTCGATGAGTTCGGCGAGGCAGCGTATCGATGTATGCGAACCCACTGCTAATGACGCGGAGAAGCCCACACTGCAATCCCCTAATGCTTTATTTTTAAGCATGTTGCGGCTTTATCGTGCAGTGACGGGCCGTTGCCGCCTTGCATGCGGCGGACCACTGGGAGGCCCGGATTGGGCGCGAGGGAGAGAGGGAGCCCCGATCGGGCGCAGGAGATAAGGCCGCGTAGGGTGTAGGCCGGATCCGATGAAAACCACGGCCGCAATTGGTGCCAGCCTGCCCGCCTGAAAAGGGCTGCCGCAATCCATCGTGGCGCATGTCGATAAAATACTGAAATATCGAAATATTCTGGTGCCGGCTGAGGGACTCGAACCCCCGACCCCCTGATTACAAAATGGGTCAGGTTCGGCTGATCCAGAGCGCACTATCGGAGATTATTGGTTCGCGGACAAGCCCTTACGCGACATCGTAGGCGACGCGCGGTGATCCTCGGCGATCACCGTGCGGTGCTCACCGGAACGGCTCGGACCGGCGCTCCGAGTGCTTCTTCAGCCGGTCATTCACCACTCCAAACAACGTCTCAAAGCGCGCAGCGACATCAGCCGTCACGATGCTCGCCGGATCGGATGCTATTTTGGAGAGCAGCAGCCGGGCGGGCCTCGTCTTGTGGAACTGCAACCCGACGGCCTCGAACGCGGCCTCGAACCGCTTCGCGATGCGCGGGATGTTCGAGTTGAGCGACAGCTTCTTCCCCTTGAGTTCCTGCGTGTAGCTCTCTCGCACGATGGCCTCGTACACCTGCGGGTCGAGGAGGTCTTCCACGTCGGCCTCCTTCGGGGCGGGCGGGCCGAACGCCTCAGACACGAAGACGACGTTGTGCTCGCGGATCAACTTCGTTCGCACGAGGTCGTCGCGCGTGGATCGGGCCTCCTTCTCCTCGTCGAGGAGGACGAGGACGTTGAGCTCCTCGGAGGAGAGGAGCGCCACCATATACGAAACCTTTTGCGCCCCTCCCGCCGGGGTGAGTGTGAGCTCAGGGCTGAGCCCTACCTCGGAGAGCGAGGTTAGATACTCCGACACCGCGGAGAGTATCCAGAAGTCGGTGACGCCTTCAACGACGAGGTTACTAGGGCCGACGAAGAGGCTCTGGGCGAGGTCGTAGCCGAGCGCTGCCTGGAGCGGGAACAGAGTCCTCGCGTCGCCGGTCGGGTCGTTCGTGACGGTCGTGCCGCTCTGCTCGCCTATGTTGACGGTGCGGATAGAGTCGAGCTTCTGGGTTGGCACCATGAAGGGCGAGTGTGTCGTGTAGACTATCTGGTTGGCGAAGTCCGTCTCGAAGTGGCGCAAGAGGTCAGTCTGTGACTTGGCGTGCAGGTAGAGGCCGGGCTCGTCGAGTAGGAGTATCGCGTTCGCGGCGTCGCCCCCGTCGGTGTCGGCCGAGAAGGTGACGTAGAATGAGTAGAACCACTTGAACCCACGGCTGCGCTCGTCGAGGTTCACTTCGACGTCGTAGGTCGCGTTGGGGTCCGAGATCAGGGTGTCGAGGAAGTTCCCGTCGAGGTTAAAGCGGACCTTGAGGGGGCGGTCCTTCCAGAGGCGCTTTATCTCCGACGTGACGACCGCGCTCGCCCGGTTCACGAGCTGGTTTCGTGTCTCTTGATCTTGCTTGCCGAGGAGATCGTGGAGCGTGGCTGGGTCCAGCCCGGCGACCTTGCACAGCTTCTCGAAGTTCGTGTCGGCGTCGGTAGGCGACGGGTTTCCGCCGTTCTTCCGTTGCAGGTACTCGGCGATGTTCTGATGCCCGCTGAACTCCGGATATTCGTCGAGAAAGATGAAGACCGGCAGCTTCGAGACAGCCCACTTTCGGGCCTTCGCCTGAGAATCTTTGTCGCCCGAGATGGCCTCGGACAGCTCCTCCAACTCGACGACCACCTGCTCCTGCTTGTCGGTGAGATCGACGTCTGCGGCGGCGAGCGCCGTCCGGAGCGTGGCCAAGGCCGCCTTCGCTTTCGTGGCCCACGCCACCCTGTCCTCGGCGACAGCAATTGCCCTCTCGAAGGCGTCGGCAGCAGCTTCCAGCGTTGCCTTCGGTGGCTCGTCGAGCCTGGCAGCCGCCGCCTTCACCGCCGGAGCGACCTTCCGTATCTGGGCCTTCACGTGAGCCTCGTCGAAGACTTGGTCGGCTACGTTCGGAAAACTTACCTCGTGCTTTGCCTCATAGTTTCGGCCAATCTCCACGTGCGTGACCGAGGCGGCGCGGGGCAGGATCGCGGTTAGCTCCGCTCTCTCCTCGTCCGTGAGCCGCCACGTCGAAGCGACGACCGGCGTGTCTGGCTTGCACTCCTCCAGCCGGCGATGCCTCGGGAAGTCTTTGATGGGGTTCAGCGCGGCGAACCCGCCAGCCGGGTTCAAGCTTTGAAGAGCTCGGAGCAGGTTGGACTTGCCGCTCTCGTTTCGCCCCAAGAGGGCTGTGATCCGTGAGACCTTGATGTCCCCGCTGGAATTGATCGAGCGGAAGTTCGTGACTTGGAAACTCTCAAGGATCATCAGGCGCCCCACCAGATGGCCGTTTAGGCAAGCTATAGTTGAGGGAATCTGTACCCTAGAACCTCAGCTAACGGAAGAACAAAATAAGAACCCTGGTTTGACCAATCCGGTGCCTCTGAGGAAAATGGTGCCGGCGGAGAGGATCGAACTCCCGACCTTCGGTTTACAAAACCGCTGCACTACCGCTGTGCTACGCCGGCCCCTGCGACACCGATTCCGGTGCCTATTCGGTACTTGTTCGGACCGCACTTTCCTTAAGCGCATGATCCGATTTGCATTCTCGCCTTCAGGCCCCTGAGCTAAGCCGGCCTCGGCGTCCGTGCGCGAGCCTTATATCGCGCTCCGCAAGCCGCCGCCAGTCACGCGATGGCAGCGGCCTGCTCCGCTGCGGGGCGGCAATTAGCCCTTCATTATCCATATCCTGAGATGGTGAACGCAGTTGCGTCAGTCCTGCGGGTGAGACCCCCGCGCGTTGAATGTCAGTCGAGGTATTGCGCATGCGTTTCAAGTCATTGTCACTCATCGGCGTCGCCGTCACTCTCGGCTTCGCCGCTCTGCCCGCCGAAGCCCATGGCTGGTGCCGGGCGCCAGGCGGCTTCTGCGGGCCCCAGCCCGTCAGCCACTTCGTCTATTACCCGCGCTATTCGAACGTCTACTACTGGGCAACGCTTGCTCCCTACCCGGGCGCCTATGCCTACATGCCGCGCGGATATGTCGATCGCTACCGCCGGCCCTATCGGCAATACGCGCGTCGCTTCTGGCAGCCGCGCCGCGCCTATGCACCGGCCTACGTTGCGACTCCGGTCGCTGCAGCCGGATGTTGCGAAGGCCGGTACCTGAAGTGAGCGCTCGAAGCCGTCGGCCGCAAATCCGCCGCGATCTCGTCCGCGATCAAGCCATGTTCGTATGGCGTGGCTAACGGGCAGCGACGAAGGCGCGTGGCTTCCCCTCGCCATGCTTCTTCTCGCGACGTGTTGCCGCCCGATGGCGGCAGTGAATTGTGGAGACATCTGCATGATGAAGAAGATCCTCCAACCGGTGATGGCGCTCGTGCTGGCGGCGGGTTTGGCGGCGGCAACCGTGCAGGAAGCCGAGGCCGGCCGCGGCAGCGGCGTTGCGGCGGGCGTTGCCGCCGGCATCATCGGGCTGGGCATTCTCGGCGCAGCCGCAAGCGCACGCGGCCGCGGAGGCTACTATTACGACGACTACGAGCCCGCCTGCTATCGCGGTCCGCGGCGCTGCCACTGGGAGAACCAGCGGTGCTTCGAAAACCGTTATGGCGACATGGTGTGCCGCGGCGGCGATTACGTTTGCCGGCGTCCGATGATTTGCGACTGATCGGCGCCGCAGTCACGCACGACAACACGGGCGATCGGCAAACCGGTCGCCCTTGTTGTTTGTGGGGACAGTCTGTCGGTGTTTGGCCGGCTAGGCCCGTTGCGCGCGCTTCCACGCCGCATGGTGGAGCGCAACGGCAGCCGCATTCGAAACGTTGAGGCTGCCGATCGGCCCCGCCGTCGCGATGCGCACGAGCTTCTCGCAGCTTTGGCGCGTCAGCTCACGCAGCCCTTTGCCTTCCGCGCCGAGCACGAATGCGACGCGTTCCGTCAGCGGCTCGTCCTCCAGCAGGGCCTCGGCGGTGCCTTCGAGACCGAGCGTCGTGCAGTCGTGCTCCTTCAACTCGGCAATCGAGCGGGCGAGATTTTGCACCAGCGCCACCGGCACGAGCTCCAGTGCACCCGATGCCGATTTCGCCAGCGTGCCGTCGAGCGGCGGACTGTGCCGGCGCGTCATGACGAGCCCCGCGGCGCCGAAGACCGCGGCTGAGCGCAGAATGGCGCCGACGTTGTGGGGATCGGTGACCTGGTCGAGCACGATGAGCGGACCGGATCCGGGGCGGGCGAGCAGCTCCGCGACATCGGGCTCCGGGAGTGGCTCGGTCTCGAGCATCACGCCCTGGTGAACCGTGTCTTCTCCCAGCAGCCGGTCGAGATCGCGCGGGCTCACGCGCTCCGGGGCGACCTGACGCGCAGCAACCGCCTCGGCGAGGCGATTCTCCGCGTTCTCCGTCATCAGGAGGCGCTGAACCGTCCGCTCTGCATTGCGAAGCGCAGCTTCCACGGCGTGCACGCCGAAGAGGCGCACGCGACCGTCGTCGGCCAGGGCGGATCGCCCCTGCGGGCCGCGATTTCGCTGCTGGAAGCGCCGTTCGTTGTGGCGGTGGGGCGGGCGTTTTCCCGCAGGGCGGCGAGGGGATGAGGATTTCATGGGGACCGGATCAGAAAAGGAAGCGCATCCTGCCGCTTTTCCATTTGACATCCAAGGGGCTGGTGCGGATAAAGCCTCCCGCCCTGCCGCCCCTTGCGCGGGGCGATTTCATTTAAGGCCGCACGCGGTCTGAGATGAAACAGAAGTGTGGAGGGGTGCCCGAGTGGCTAAAGGGGACGGACTGTAAATCCGTTGGCTTCGCCTACGTTGGTTCGAATCCAACCCCCTCCACCATCTTTCCCATCATGTCATTGACGCCATACCAGCAGCGTCGCTTTCGCTGCAGCCGCGAACGCGCGGACACCGCGAAGATGCCGCGCGTGGCTTGGGGCGCAATTGCGCCGTCTTCAAAACCTGATGAAAGCGCCGCCGGAAAACGTGTTGTTCTGCGCGTTTTCCTGGAAGCGGCCATCGTAGGCGACGAAGCCGCCGGCCAGCTCGTCGAACCGCAGCACATCGAGCTGCGCGCCGACACGGAACACGTTGCGGCCGATGTTTGCTACGTTTGCCGACAGCTCGTTGCCGAGCAGCTCGAAGCCGACCGGCAGGGAAACATCGCCGCCGAGACGGCCGTATCCGAGGTCGACCGACGGCGTGATGTTGAAGATTCCCCACGTCGTGCCGCCCGCCTGCGCGCGCATGCCAACGCCACCCTCGACCTGATCGAGCCGCGTCGCGTTGATTGCCAGCGAGAAGAGATCCGCGCCGACCTCCGTGCTGCCGCCCGTGCGCTGGTGCAGGAAGGTGAGGTAGGCGTAGGGCGCAACGGTGCCCGCGCCCCATTGATAGACGTGGCCGCCCGTGAGACGCGCCGCAAAGCCGCTCGTGTCGTTCGAGGAATGTCCGGCGATGCCCGCATTGCCGAGCACCGTGCCGCTGGTGCCGCCGATGCCGGCGCGCTTGTAGCTGTTGTCGAAGCGGTTGCCGCCGATAACGCCATCGACGAACCACCCGTTATCGACCCACGTCGCGTAGGCAAACCCATGCCAGCCCTGCGATGAGCTGTCGTCGCCCGTTCCGCGCGTATCGAGGTTCGTTGACGTAAAGGCGATGGCAATGCCGGCGGAGACCGTTCCGTTGTCGATGAGGTCATAGCCGCCGACGACACCGCCGAGTGAGGCGCTGGCCCGTGGCGATCCATCGACGCGCGCGTAGGCGCCGAGACCCTGTGCCCAGATCGCAGGCCCGCGTCCGTTGGTGAGCATGACGGCGGTGTCGATGTCGTCGCGCGGCGGCGGGCCGCCAAGGGCCATCGGAGGCACCGGCTGCGAGTTTGCCATCGCCTGGGCAACGGTGGTGGGCGGTGCGCCGCCAACGCTTCCGGCAATGCGCTGCGCGCTGCGGTTCC
>DASRYA010000107.1:0-21331 GCA_035687305.1 Hyphomicrobium sp.
GCGGCATGGCGAAGGCCATCGCAGCCGGCATCCCGAAGATGCGCATCGAGGAAGCCGCCGCCCGCACCCAGGCCCGGATCGACAGCGGCAAGCAGACCATCGTTGGCGTCAACAAGTACCGCGTCAGCGACGAAGCCGAGATCGAGATCCTCAAGGTGGACAACAAGGCCGTGCGCGAGCAGCAGATCGCCAAGCTCGAGCGCCTGCGCAGCGAGCGCAGCGAGAAGGACGTGCAGGCCGCGCTGCAGGCGCTCACCGAGGGCGCCGCGGGCAACGCCAACCTGCTCGACCTCGCTGTGAAGGCCGCCCGTGCCAAGGCCAGTGTCGGCGAGATTTCCGATGCCATGGAGAAGGTGTTCGGCCGCCACCGCGCCGAGATCCGCGCCATTTCGGGTGTCTACCGGTCGGAGGCCGGAGCCATGAATAGTAACGTCACCAAGGTGCTGCAGCTCGTCGAGGCCTTCGACAAGAACGAAGGCCGCCGCCCCCGTATCCTCATCGCCAAGATGGGCCAGGACGGCCACGACCGCGGCCAGAAGGTCATCGCATCCGCATTCGCCGACCTCGGCTTCGACGTCGACATCGGCCCGCTCTTCGCCACCCCGGATGAAGCCGCGCGCCAGGCCGTCGAGAACGACGTGCACGTGATCGGCGTCTCCTCGCTGGCCGCCGGGCATCTCACCCTGGTGCCGGACCTCAAGCAGGCTCTGGAGAAGGAAGGCCGCGGCGACATCATGATCGTCGTTGGCGGCGTCATCCCCCCGGCCGATTATCCCGCGCTCTACGAGGCCGGTGCGGAGGCCGTGTTCGGCCCGGGCACGAACATCCCGGAAGCTGCCGCCGACCTCATCAATAAGCTCAACGTGAAGCTTGGGCATGCGGGCCAAGAGGCTGCGGAGTAGCGCCGCCCGCAGCCCGTACCTGCCTCACAGCGCGCCAGCAGCAAGCAGAGGCAGCCGGCCGGCCGCCCGCATGGCAACGCTCGCTTAAGGCCCTCCATCGCAACCTGAAACGCCCGGAGCCGTTTCCCCCGGGTGCCTCCGCCAGCCGCCCACGGCTGGCCGCGAGGCACGACGCCTGGCCACTGCTGCGCATCCGAGGAGGAGAGATGAACGAGCCGATCGAGACGGGTTTCATGGTGTTCCTCGCCGAGGGCGAGGAAGGCATCGCCGCCGTGCGGGAAACGGACAAGGACCACATCGTCATCTACGTCGAGAACAGCGGCGAATTCACCATCCCGCGCTCGGCCATCCGCAGCGTGCACGATGAAAAGGTCGTGCTCGATCCCGAGAAGGTCGATACCGCGTTACTGAAGGCAGTCGGGCACGCCCACGACCGCGAGGATCCCAAGCTCGCCGGGTAAGGGCGCTTACCTTCCCGCGTCCTGTCATATTCGAGCGGAGGACAGCGGCGCCTCCTCCGTAGATGAGCGCTGTTCCCTGGCCTCTCGCTGCATCCTCCGCACGAAGCTTGTCACAAAGCAGCGCTCCTCGAATGCGTCCGCACTCCCCGGTGGTACTCCGCTCCGGGTGCCGAAGCCGCACCCTCTTCGCCCCGGTTGCGCGGCGCCTGCGGGCAGCGTAGGAAGCCCGGACACGGCCGCAGGGACGGCCCACCGCCGGCGCCGGAGAATAGCGCATGATGACGATCTACGAATCCGACGGCAAAGCGCTGAAGCCGCATCCCTCCGATGCGCCGCTGACGGGGAATTGCGTCTGGATCGACCTGTTGCAGCCCACGACCGAGGAAGACCGGTTCGTCGAGGAGGTAACGGGCATCGACATCCCCTCCCGCGCCGAGATGCGCGAGATCGAGCCGTCCAACCGCTTCTATCAGGAGCGCGGCGCCTACTTCATGACCGCGTCGATCGTCTACAGCGTCGAGACGCCGATGCCGAAGACGACGCCCGTCACCTTCATTCTCGCCGGCGACCGTCTGGTCACGGTGCGCTACGCCGAGCCGCGCGCGTTTCCGCTCTTCATGCAGCGCGTCGAAAAAGGCGATGCCACCTGCGCCACCGGCGCCTTCATCATGGCCGGGCTCATCGATGCCATCGTGCACCGCATGGCCGACCTGATCGAGCGCATCCAGGATGAAGTGGAGCGGCTCGCGCAATCGGTGTTCGACCTGCGCGGCGGCCAGCAGACCCGCAATCGCCGTCTCGACGTCGTGCTGAAGCGTATCGGCAAGGCCGGTGACATCACCGCCCGCGCCGAGGACAGCGCCGCTTCGCTCAGCCGCCTCCTGCTCTATTTCACGCAGGCGACCCAGGACCGCGACGACGATCCGCGTATCCGCCAGCGCATCAAGGGCGCACTGCGCGACATCAACTCGCTGCTCGATCACACCAAGTTTCTCTCACAGCGTATCGGCTTCATCCTCGATGCCACCCTCGGCATGATCTCCAACGAGCAGAACCAGATCATCAAGCTGTTCTCGGTGATGGCCGTGGTTCTGCTGCCGCCGACGCTCGTCGCCTCGGTGTACGGCATGAACTTCAAGCACATGCCCGAGCTCGAATGGACCTTCGGCTACCCGTGGGCCTTGGGCCTGATGATGCTCGCCGCCATCGGGCCGCTCATCTATTTCCGGCGCAAAGGCTGGTTCTAGCCAGGCTCACGGGCGCACGCATCCCGCGTGTCACGGCGCAAGGCTCAGCCACCCCAGCGACGCGGCGGCACATAGCGCCAGCGTCGCAACGATGCTCCAGCGCAGTGCAAAGATCAGCACGAGCGCCAGAACCGTCAGCGTGAGCGCAACGGGATCGATACTCGCCGGATCCGGAACGTGCAGGCGCAAGGGGCCCGCTTCCCGCACCGCGACCCGCGTGAAGATCACGTGCAGCGCGAACCACACCGACAGGTTCGCGATGACGCCAACGACCGCCGCGGTGACGGCGCGCAACGCCGCCGCGAGGCGCGGCGCATGCGTCAGGCTTTCGATGTAGGGCGCGCCGACGAAGATCCACAGGAAGCACGGCGCGAATGTCGCCCACAGCGCAACGAGCGCACCTATCAACGCGATCCAGACACCGCCGGCGTGCAGCCCGGATATGTAGCCGACGAACTCCGTGACGAGGATCAACGGACCGTTCGTCGTCTCGGCGAGACCGAGACCGTCGAGCATCTCTCCGGCCGTCAGCCAGCCGTAGTCGGTCACCGCCTCCTGCGCCATGTAGGCGAGCACGGCATAGGCGCCGCCGAAGGTGAGCACCGCGAGCTTCGAAAAGAAGTAGGCGAGCTCCGTCAGTACGTGACCGGTGCCGAGCAGCGCCGCGATGGCAAAGAGCGGCACGAGCCATATCGAAAGCCACACCGCCAGCATACGTAGCGTTCGCGACAGCGGAACGCGCGCCGGACGGGCGATGTCCGCGGCAGTCGCCTCCCGCGTGCGCAAAAAGAAACCGGCAGCGGCGGCGGCGGCGATCACCAGCGGAAACGGCAAGCCGAGAAAGAAGATCGCGACGAAGCCCGCAACGGCAGCTGTCCAATCCAGCCAGCCGTGGATCGCGCGCCCGGCGACGCGCACCAGCGCCTGCAATACGATGGCGAGCACGGCCGCCTTCACGCCGACGAACAGCGCCGCAACCGTCGGCGTTGTCCCGTAGGCCCCGTAGAGCATGGCAAGGGCGAGCACGAGCGCCGCACCGGGCAACACGAAAAGCAGCCCGGCAATCAAGCCGCCCGAAACCCCGCGCAGACGCCAGCCCGCATACGTTGCGAGCTGCATCGCCTCCGGCCCCGGAAGCAGCATGCAGAAGCTCAGCGCGGAAAGGAAACGCCGCTCGTCGAGCCAGCGCCGCTCCTCCACCAGCACGCGGTGCATGAGCGCGATTTGTGCGGCGGGCCCTCCGAACGACAGCAATCCGATCTTCCCGAACGTCGCGATGATCCTGTCGACGGTCACAGGTCCTTCGGGTTCGGGCAGAGGCGCCGTGGCGGCACTGCGCATCATTTCCTGCAACGCCCCTCGCAAGTGCACCGGAGACGGCGCCCGGACTTCACGAATTTCAACCGTTTGACCGCGTGACGGCTGCACCAACGCTACGCGTAGCAGCCGTGAGCAACAACTCGTGGATGCGACAAACACTGCCTATGTGCGACCCGCCGTCGCGCCAACGCATCGCGTTCGCGCAGCTAAGTCCTTCACACACCGCTATTCCTTCAAATATTACTGAAGTGCATCTCAAATTGAAGCATTGACCGCCACAATTACCGGTGGCCCATAACGCGCGCCAGAACGGGGGGACTACCCCGCGCAACTTCCAGGTGGCTCGAACGGGTTCTGGTGTTCGTGCTCCGGACAATCGACTGCAAGGCGATCCCTCCCTCCCAAGTGCGCGCCGATCGAAAGGGCGCGCCTCCAGACGCGATGCGCTGGTTCGGGGATCAAGCAGTGTCCCGAGTATCCCGTCACCTCGATGAGGAGTTATCGAATGCGGACCCTTTTCTATTCCGCCATGGCTGCTGCGTGCTTCGGCCTGCTGGCCGTCACCCCCGCCAGCGCCGAGAATGCGCCCTGGACCTGCATGAGCCCGGCCTTCGCCTGCGGCGACGCGCCGGTCGTCCACAGCCATCGCACGGCATTCACGGGTAATGGCTACGGCCGCAAGATCAAGAAGGTGAGCGCCGAGCGCAGCCACAGGCACCACGCCAAGGCGGAAACCACGAAGGCGAAGTCCGGACAGCGCCTCGCCCGTGCCGAGCAGCCGGCGGTGAAGCCGCAGGCGAAGATGGAGGTTCCCGAGCGCAAGGACGCGCAGGCCCCCGCCGCAAAGCAGGACAAGCAGGCCAGCACCAGCGCAAAGGCCGCTGACACCAAGACCGGCGAAAAGACCGCTGCCGTGGCCGTGAAGCCGAACATCACCGTGCGCAAGGTCGAGACCGAGAGCACGCACCGCGTCCTCTCCACGCAGACGGGCATGGCCTCCTACTACTGGCAGGGCCAGATGACGGCTTCGGGCGTCCGCTTCAACCCCAACGCCATGACGGCCGCCCATCGCACGCTGCCGTTCGGCACGAAGGTGCGTGTCACCAACAAGCGCAACGGCAAATCGGTGATCGTCACCATCAACGACCGTGGGCCCTTCATTCGCGGCCGCATCATCGACCTGTCGAACGCCGCTGCAGGCGTGATCGGCATGCGTTCCTCGGGCGTCGCCCCGGTAACGGTGGAGCGCATCGGCGGCTAACGCCGCACGCAGGCCATGGGCTGGAGACAGCCTGGAAACGGCAAAGGCGGCGCAGCCCATCGGCTTCGCCGCCTTTTTTGCGACCTCGAGAAGCGAAAGCGATCCAATCGGGCGGATCGCGAACGGAAAGCTACGCAGGCTTCACCCCACGAGGCTTTGCAGCATCGCGAAGTCCGGCACGTAGCGCGACAGGCTGATGTGGCGCACGCCGACCAGTAGCATCGCGCCAGCGACAACGAGAGCGCCGCCGAGGGCGACGAAAACGGCGGCGAACGGGCCGCCCATCGGACCGGGATTGTTGAGATACTCGCTCGGGGCCTTCATGGCATTGAGCTCCTGTTGCTGGCGCAGTCGCACGTTTCGCGCCTAGACAAAAAACCACCTCGACTCTGCCCGCGCCCCGTTGGAAAAACGAGGCGCCCAATCCCCAACATCAAGGAAACGCAGCTGGCGCACGGTTCCGTTTGCCCAGAAGGGAGAATTGCCGGTAAATTCCGGCAAATTGCGTTCACGACGGCGTCCATACCGAGGCAAACGGCATCCATGAAGGCCACCGTGTCGAGATCAGCGCGCGAAGGAGCGGTCAACCAGATCCGTACCGCGATGATCGAAAAAAAGCTTACGCAGGCTGAGCTTGCCGATGCCGCGGACTGTCACGAGAAGACCATCCAGAACCTGCTCGGGGGCCGCTCCGTCCGCGACCAGACCCTGTTCGACGTCTGCATGGTCCTGGGGCTCGATTTCGACAAACTGAAGAGCGCATGGACGGGCGGCGGCAACTTTCCGTCCTCCCAAGCCGAGTTGCAGGGCGAAAATGGCGGCCTCGTCGCGCCGCTCTACATGGGCGCCTACACGCGCGCGGCGGTCGACCACTACATCGGCAGCTACCTGACGTTGCGCAGTGCTTTTTCCCGTCCCGACCATATCATCGCCTATCGCACGGACATCGTCTGGGACGCCGACTGGCCGAGCCTGCTGTTCCAGGAGCGCGACCGCCCCGATGCGCCCTATTCGCACCGCGGGCGGCTCTACATTCCGTCCTCGTCGATGTTCATCCACCTCGTGTCGCTCACGAAGGGGGCGATGCGCATGGTCGTCGTTTCGCAAGTGGATCGCTTCGGCGAGATGCGCGGCATCGTCACCACCATCCATAAGCACGGCGCGATGCTGGTCCCGGTCGCAACGCCGATCGTCTATGCAAAGCGCGACACCTTCGAAGGCGAGTTCGGCGACATCGATGCAACGAGCCCGTTCTACGCCGAGTATAGGAAGATGCTCGACGAAACGCTGGAGCAGGGCTACGCGCGGCTCGTGAAGTGAGCCGTATCCGCGCGCGCCGCCTCGCGCTCTTCGCGCCCGCAGTGATCGCGTTGATGGCCGCCGCGGCGGCTGTCGCACGGGGGATGGTACCGATCGAAAGCGCAATGCCCGAAAGCACCATCGAGGTGCCGGGACCACTCGGTCCGCTGCAGGGAACGTTGCTCGTGGCGGCACCGGGTGCGCCCGTGGCTCTCATCGTGCCCGGATCCGGCCCGACCGATCGCGACGGCAACAATCCGCTCGGCGTCAAAGCGGCGCCCTACCGGCTCCTCGCGCAAGAGCTCTCCCGGCGCGGTATATCCTCCGTGCGCATCGACAAGCGGGGCATGTTCGGCAGCGCGCACGCGGTATCCGATGCCAACGGCGCCACCATCGCCGGCTACGCCGCGGACGTGCGTACGTGGGTAGCCGGTATTCGCGACCGAACCGGCGCCCCGTGCGTGTGGGTGCTCGGACACAGCGAAGGCGGGCTCGTCGCGCTCGCAGCCGCCACGCAGGAGGCCGGCATTTGCGGACTGGTGCTGATCTCATCGCCGGGCCGCCCCGTCGGCGACGTGCTGCGCGAGCAGCTGAGGTCCAACCCGGCGAACGCGCCGGTCCTCGGCGAAGCTCTCGATGCAATCGCTGCCCTGGAGGCTGGAAGGAACGTCGACGCAACAACGCTCAATCCGGCGCTGCTGCCCCTCTTTCAGCCCGCCGTACAAGGCTTTCTGCGCCATGCGATGGCTTACGACCCCGCGGCACTGATCGGCCGCTACACGGGGCCGGCGCTCATCCTGCAAGGACGCCGCGACCTGCAAATCACCGTCGCCGATGCCGAACGCCTCGCGGCAGCGAAAAGCGACGCGGAGCTCGTCCTGCTCGACGACGTCAATCACGTCCTGAAGCAGGTCGCCTCCGACGATCGCACCGCGAATTTGGCAACGTACGCCGATGCCGAGCTGCCCCTCGCACCCGCCGTTGCGGACGCCATCGCCGGTTTCATCGGCCGCCACGCCAACGCGCGCTGATCTGCCGACGCGCCCATCGCCTGCGCATTTCGGTTCAGTTCCGCTGCGGCGTCGCAGTATCGGCGTCACCGTCCCCCGCCCCCGCACTCACCGCTTGAGGCTCGATCGGAAGCACCGTTTGCGCCACGATCGCGGCCTCGGTGAACTGCACACGCTGATCGGCGTCCGGCGCCTGCCGCCGCGACATGCGCCAGACGACGTAGCTCGCAAGCACGACGTGCACCGCTGCGGTGAAATAGAACAGCGACGGCGCACTGAATACATCCCGCCACACCGCCGCGATCAGCGGACCCACGGCCGCGCCCATGCCGTAAAGAAGCAGCAGGCCGCTCGACACCTCGACGCTCTGGCTCGCATCGGCGCAATCGTTGGCGTGGGCGACGGCGAGCGCGTAGAGCGGAAATGCACCGGCACCGAACAGCGCCCCCACGAGCACGAGCGAAAGCTTGTCGGCGGATGGCATGAGCATCAGCCCCAATGCCGCCAGCATCGCGGTGATCGCAGCGCCGAGCATCACGAGCCTGCGGTCCATGCGATCCGAAAGCGTGCCGAGCGGCCACTGCGCCAGCGCGCCGCCGAGCACGACAGCGCTCATGAAGTACGCGATCTCGTTGATGTTGAAGCCCTCGTTTTGCGCGAATACCGGGCCCAGCGCCCAGAACGCGCCATTGGCGAGGCCGACCGCGAAGCATCCCGCAGCGGCAACGGGCGAGATGCGAAACAGTTTGCCGATGCGCGGCTTCACGAACTCCGGCTGTTCGGGCGATGCCGAATGGGTGAACGCGATCGGCAGCGCCGCCAGCGAGACGAGGATCGCCGTGAAGGCGAACAGGTTGAACGTCCGCGGATCGGCCAGGGCAAGCATCATCTGCCCAGCCGTGATGACCGTGAGGTTGATGGCGGTATAAATGGAAAAGACCGTGCCGCGCGTTTTGTTGTCCGAGCGCGCATTGAGCCAGCTCTCGATCACAATGTAGAGCACGGCAAAGCAGTAGCCGGTCAGCGCGCGCAGCGCCCACCAGCTCACGGGATCGACATACAGCGCCTGCATCAGCGCGACGACCGAAGCGAGCGACGTCATCGCCAGGTAAGCGCGAATATGGCCCGAGCGATGGATGAGCAGCGGGCCGTGCATACAGCCAAACGTGAAGCCCAGGAAATATGCCGTACCCAGCAAACCTAGATCGATGCTGGAGAACGCTTCCATGTTGGCACGCACCGGCACGAGCGTGCTCTGCAGCCCGTTGCCCATCAGCAGCAGAGATACGCTGAACAGCAGCGCTGCGACCGGCGCCAGAACCGTCGCGAGCATTCCCTCGGTGGAAGGCGTCGAAATGGATGTAACCTTGCCCGTCTGTCGCGACACGCGCCATCCTTCCTGATGCGAGCTGATCGGTATTCAGCGCCAACGCCGCGCGTGCGCGAAGGTTTCGCGCGGGGATGATGATCGGATGTCGCGGAACGGATCTGCACCGAAGCGCTTAGGCGGCAGCACGCATGGGACAGCGTTCAAGCCGCTGTCGGCTTCAGCTCTTGCCGATCACATGGACGAACGCGGGATCGAGTTCGACACGAACCGTTAACCCAGGGCGCAACGCCCGCCGCGACGCTTCGCGCGCGGGTATTTTCAGCCGCAGGCGCATCGCATCGAAGTCGAGTGTCAGCGCAGTGACGTCCCCCATGGGCCGCAGATCGCAGAGTGTGCCCCGCAGAAGATTCGGCCCCGCGTTTTCCGCATCGACGAGCGAGATGCAATCGGCCGGGAACAGCGCCGTCACCTCATCGCCCGCATGCGCGCCATCCAATTGGCGAACAGCAATGACATGCGAACCGCAGCGGATATGGCTGCCATCGAGCACCACCGCCGGGGCGAGGTTGGTCTGCCCCATGAGACGCGCCACGCCGATAGCCGCGGGGCGGAGACGAATGTCTTCGGGCGTTCCGATCTGCAGCACTTCTCCGCGCTCCAGTACGCAGATCCGATCGGCGAGGGACTGCGCCTCCTCCAGGTCGTGCGTGACCAGCACGATGGGAATGTCGAGCGCGCGATGCAGCCCCGCGAGCTCCTCTTTCAGCGGCTCGCGCGTCATGCGGTCGACGGCGGAGAACGGCTCGTCCAGCAGCAAAACCTTGGGATCGCGCGCCAGCGCCCGAGCGAGCGCGACACGCTGGCGCTCGCCGCCGGAGAGCTGATCCGGACGGCGCGCCTCGAGCCCCGCGAGGTGAACGCGTGCGAGAAGCGCCTTCGCCCGGCGCGTGCGCTCGTCCTCCCGTTCACCCAGCATCGCAAGGCGCACGTTGTCGAGCGCGGTGAGATGCGGAAACAGCGCATAATCCTGAAAGACGAGACCGACGCGGCGCGCCTGCGGAGCAAGGTCGATACCCCTGCCCGTATCGAGCCACGTCTCATGGCCCGCCGTGATGCGACCGCCGGCGGGACGATAGAGCCCTGCAATGGAGCGCAGCACCGTAGTCTTGCCACTGCCCGACGGACCGATGAGCGCCAGCAGCTCGCCCCGGCGGATCGACAGCGAAACATGGAGTGGGATCGGCGCATCCTGCCTTAGGGCGAGCGATAGCGCGGACGGCTCAGATGCCATGCGATGCCGTGCCCCTGCGGCGAGCCAGCGTGTGAACGATGGCGATGGCGAGCAGCGAGAAGCCGAGCAGCACCGCCGACATCGCGCTAGCCCCGGCGATGTCGAAAGCCTGCACGCGGTCGTAGATGGCGATCGACAGCACGCGAGTCTCGCCCGGAATACTGCCGCCGATCATCAGAATGACGCCGAACTCGCCCAGCGTATGGGCGAACGTCAGCGCGATCGCCGATATGATGCCCGGCCACGCCAGCGGCAGCTCGATCCGCCGCATCGTCTGCCACCGCGAAAGCCCGCTGACGAACGCCGCCTCGCGCACGTTGCGCGGTATGGCCTCGAACGCGCGCTGGATGGGCTGCACGGCGAACGGCAGGTTGACGATCAGCGAAGCGAGGAGAATGCCGGCAAACGAGAACACCGGCGCGCGTCCGAAGATCGCTGCGAGAGCCCGCCCCAGCTCCGACTGCGGTGAGAACGCGACGAGAAGATAAAAGCCCAGCACCGTCGGTGGCAACACGAGGGGCAGCATGATGAGCGCCTCGATGGCGCCCTTCATGGGAATGCGACCCCACGCGAGCAGACGCGCGATCAGCATGGCGCAGGGCAGCAGGAGCACCACCGTCCAGCCGGCGAGCTGCAATGTCAGGCTGAACGCGGACCAATCCATCGGAACTCAACTCGCGGCTTCAGGGTGAAGGTACGGCAAAACCGTTCGCCTCCAGCACCTCGCGGCCCTGCGGTCCCCGCACGAAGTCGACGAACGCTTTCGTCTCGGGGGGCGCACCTTTGATGACCGCAAGACCATGGTTGATCGGCTGATGCCAGCTCGAAGGAACCACGGCCGAGACGATGCCAGGAGACAATTCGGCAGATACCGCTAACGAGCGGGCGATAAAACCGATCTCGGCGGCGCCTGTCGAGATGAATGTCGCCGTTTGGCCGATGTTCTCGCCCGTCACGAGGAGCGGCTTCACCTGCTCCCACAGCCCCGCATGCTTCAGCGCTTCCTCTGCGGCGCGGCCATAGGGCGCCGTCTCCGCATTGGCGACCGCCACGTGGCGAACCTTGCCCGCCGCCAGCGCCTCGCGAAGCCCCTCGAGATCGGAATCCACCGCGATGGGAGAGTTCTTGGGCGCGGCGACGCTCAGCTCGCCGCGCACGAATATCACGGGCTCGCCATCCGTCTTGCCCGCGGCGGCGAGCTTCTTGACGCTTCTGTCATCGGCGGCGAACAGCGCCCCGAACGGCGCGCCGGATTCGATCTGATGCACCAGGTTGCCCGTCGAGCCGTATGTCAGTTTGACATGCTTGCCCGTTGCCTTGGCGTAACGCTCCGCGATCTCGTCGAGCGAATAGCGCAGGCTCGCCGCCGCCGCGATGTTCGGCGTCGCGCTGATCTTCGCGGCCGCATCCGGCGCCGCAGCGGGCTTCTCCTGCGCCAGCGGGTGCGAAGCAAAACCCAGGGTAAGAAGCACTCCGGCGAACGCCAGACGGGCGGTCGCCATCGCGGCCTTCGTCGGCGTCGCGCTGATCTTCGCGGCCGCATCCGGCGCCGCAGCGGGCTTCTCCTGCGCCAGCGGGTGCGAAGCAAAACCCAGGGTAAGAAGCACTCCCGCGAACGCCAGACGGGCGGTCGCCATCGCGGCCTTCGACGGATAGCTCACGGGACCTCCGGTGTGCTCGATCGCTCGGCGTCATAATGATGCCGCGGAGCGCACCCGTCGAGCGTTATATTCCGTCAGGAATATCGCTCGCACCCACGGCCCTCGCTCCGCCGGAGGTCTGTTCGCCGAGCCCGTCGGTCTCCCCGTTCGCGCCGCGGTCGCGGGTCAGGAAACGCGCCTTGAGGTCGACGGTCGAGCGCCTCCCGACACTCGCGCGGTGCCTCACCAGCCACTTGTTCGCCTCGTCGCGGCCGGCGTTGAAGAGATAAGCCAGCAGCTCCCGGTCGGGCTTCATCGTGCTGTCGGCGCTGAGCGTCCCGGTGTAGCGGCCCGCGTCGACGAGATGGAAGCGATGCGTGGCGAGCTTGCCGAAACGGCCGCGTGGCCCCCCGATCCGGCCTTGCATCGTCTCGCGCACGGTCTCGATCAGTTCCACCTCGTGGATGAACGGGGCATTGAAAGCCAGGCGATACGCATGCAGCGAGATCTCGCGCGTGCCCGTGGGCAGATCCTCGCGCACCATCGAGTTGAGCTGCACGATGAGCGTGTCTTCGATCGGGCTTTCCATCGCCAGCGTCTTGATATCGGGGTTCGCGGAAAAGCCGCCGTCCCAATAGGCAACGCCGTCGATCTCCACCGCGTGGTGTAGCGTCGGCAGACAGGCGGATGCGAGCACGGCGTCGACGGTGATCTCCGGGCGCCTGAAAAGACGCGCCCGTCCCGTCGCAATTTCCGTGGCGGCGATCAGCAGCTCGATGGGCGAGTGCTCGCGCAGCCTTGCGAAGTCGATATTGTCGGCAAGCAGCCGCCGCAGCGGATCGAAGCCGAGCGGGTTGAACTCGTAGGGCGACCAGAGGCTCGCCATGTGCGCGATCTGCGGCGCACGGGAAAGACCGTAGAGAAACGGATTGAGACGGACGAGATCGGGAACGCCCGACTGCTGTACCGCCTCCCACACTTCACGCAGCTTCTCGCGCGCTTTCGCCTTGCCGCCTTCGCTCAGCCCGGCAGCGACGGCGACAGCGTTGATGGCCCCCGCGCTCGTGGCGCTCACCCAGCCGATCTCGAGGTCGTCATCCTCGAGCAGACGGTCGAGCACGCCCCACGTAAAGGCGCCGTGCGCGCCCCCGCCTTGCAGGGCGAGGTTCACTCGGACGTTTCGCTTGAACAGCCGCCGCACTTTCCTCATCCCGCGAGATCGGGGCACTCCACGAGTGTCCATCGCCCTAGCCCTATATAATGCCGCGGCGGTCGATAGTTGGGGAACCGCACGCGACATGTCGCTCGTGGAGGAAGCGTGGCACGGACGCCATAGGGTTAGCGAAGCGTGGCACCGCCGCGATGCATTTGCGCAGAGGTTCGGCAATTCCGTTGCCGGCAATGGGGCGGCGGAAACGTGCGACAACAGAGCGCGCCGCATTTCCCGTCATCGCGACGATGCACGCCTCATATGACGAATCTTCGATCAACCTGCACGACCCCTTCGCCGTCCTGTGTCAGGCCGCGGGTGATGCACTCGATGTGCACCCGTCCATCGGTGCGGCCGATGCGCAGAAGGTTGTAGCGGCCGAGCGGTTCATTCTTGTGCATCCGCGCCATCGATCCCGATGCAACGCCGATCACCGGGATGCTGCCGCCGACCTCGGGCAGCCGCGCAAAATCCGTATGGCTGTCACAATGGTTGTGGCCATGCAGAACGAGCTCGGCGCCATGCTCGGCGAGCACCCGTGAAAGCTCCCGCGCATCGCGCAGCCCGCGCCGCGGCGGCGCCTGGCCGGGCAGCGGCGGATGGTGGATCAGTACCACGCGAATGAGACCTTCCCCGCCGAGCTGAGACAGCAATCCGCCGATCGCCTCGCGTTGCGCTTCCCCCACCTCTCCCGCCGCAACGAATGGCGGCGTCTCGACCGCGGAGTTGACGCCGATGAGCGCCACGGGGCCGACGCGCCGCACGAACGGGAACGGCAGGCCCACAACCCGCGCCGCCGTGTCTGAGGAAAAGCGCTTCCCCCACGCGTCCGCTTGCATGTAGGCGGCCCAGCGCGCGACGCCCGGATCGTTGCGCAGCGCCGTGTAGATGTCGTGGTTGCCGGGAACGATCGTCACGCGCTCGGGCGATCCCACGGAGGCGAGCCACGCCGTTGCCGCCTCGTATTCGGCTGGCAGTCCCAGGTTTATGAGGTCGCCCGTCACGGCGATGTGGTCGGGCTCATGGCGCAGCGCGTCCGCCACGATGAGATCGAGGGCAAAGCGGCTGTGCGTATGCTTGCGGGAGCGCTGCCAGTTGAGATAGCCGAGGCCGCGCTTGATGTTGAGATGGCGCAGGCCGAGGGCCGGCAACGGTGCGAGGTGCACATCGGAAATGTGCGCAAGCGTGATGGTCTCGCTCGAAATCGTCTCGCTCCCGATTGTCTTCGGCATGATGATCGTATGTATCCAGCCGGCGTGTTCCAACCCGGCGAAGACCATGGCAGGATGCCCGGATGACATCAGCCTAGCATGCATCGCACGCATCGGCGCGCCGACGCCGGCAAAGTGCAGGATGTCGCGCAACGGGGAAAGAGCGTGCCGCGAGATTATATCGTCAAGAAGCTGCTGCAGCGCTATTGGCGGCTGACCCGCGCGCTGACCCTCGGCGCCCAAGGCGCGATCGTCGATCCCGAGGGCCGCGTCCTTCTCGTCCGCCACACCTACCAGCCCGGCTGGCGCTTCCCCGGCGGCGGTGTCGAGAAGGGCGAGACGGTGACAGCCGCGCTGGCGCGCGAGTTGGAGGAGGAAGTGGGGATTGAGGTAACGGGCGAGCCGCAACTCTTCGGCGTCTACTCCAACGCCGCCTCGTTTCCGAACGACCACATCGTGCTTTTCGTCGTGCGCGGCTGGCACCAGGAGCGGGTGCCCAAGCCGAACTACGAGATCGCAGAGCAGCGATTTTTCGCGCCCGATGACGTACCCGCCGACACGAGCGCTGGCACCGTGCGGCGCCTTGCCGAGATCTTCTCCGGCGCCCCCCGCAGCGCTATCTGGTGAAGCCGAGCAGCCGCACCCGATACCTCCAGCCGCGCCCGGGCGGCGCTGGACCGCGATTTGACCCCGTGCTACACGGCACGCCATGACGAGATGGCTCCGAGGCTTGGAACTGCGACGAGGCGGCACGCGACGCGCGCGCTGACCATACCGTTTATCCGCGTTACACCTTGATATCCGCCGAAGCTGGCGGTCCGCCCGGAAGCCTCCCATGTCACCCACCGTTCTCGATCGGCCCATGACGGCGGCCGACCTCCCCGCAGTCTCGCGCCTCCACGCCGAGGCTTTCGGCCCGGGCCGCTTCGCGCGCACCGCCTACCGCGTGCGTGAGGGCACGCCGGCCATCTCGCCCTACTGCCGCGTCGCCATGCTCGCTGACCGGCCCATAGCGGCCGTCCGCTTCACGCCCATCACCATCGGCGGCAAAAGCGGCGCACTGCTGCTGGGGCCGCTCGTCGTCGACCGCGAGTTCTCCGGGCAGGGTTTTGGCAAGCGTCTCATCTCCCAGGCGATGGCTTCAGCCAAAGCCGACGGCGTACAGCTGATGCTGCTGGTGGGCGATGAGCCCTATTACGGCCGCTTCGGTTTTCGCCCGGTGCCGTTCGGCCAGATCGGCCTGCCCGGCCCCGTCGATCCACGGCGTCTGCTCGCAGCCGAGCTTGCGACCGGCGCGCTGGCGCACTTCAAAGGCACGGTCGCGGGCGAACGCGCTGGATGACCTCGGCGCCCCACGCGCATAGACTTGGCTGCCGGGCAAGCGCATGGGGAGAGCGGGACATGGACAGGCGATCGTTGCTGAGCGGAGGCGGCGCCCTTCTCACCGCGCAGTTGCTGCCTGGCACGGCGCACGGACGCGTGACATCGACGCCGGCAACCGCCGATGATGTCAAATTCATGCAGCTCGCCATCGAGCAGGCGAAGGAAGCGGACGTTCCCTTCGGCGCAGCGATCGTCGTCGATGGCCGCGTGCTCGCCCTCGGGCGCAACAGCACCAAGCGCAATGCCGATCCGACGGCCCATGCGGAGATGATGGCGATCCGCGCCTTCCTCCAGGGGCACGAGCCGGATGCGTTGCACACGGCAACGCTCTACGCATCCGGAGAGCCGTGCGTCATGTGCATGGGCGCGATCATCTGGTGCGGCATCCGGCGCCTCGTCTACGCCGCATCGATCGCGGAGCTCAGCGCGCGCATCGGCCAGATCGACATCACCGCCCGGCAGATTGCAGCGGCAACGGCCTTCGAGGACATCGAGATCACCGGCGGCGTGCTTTCCGCCGAATCCATCGGCCTTTTCCCGAAGGAATAGGGCCGTCGACGGCCTCAGCGGAGCGGAACGGCCTCCCGCTCGCAGGCGGAAATTCCCAACCGCACGCATGCACGACCTGCCACCGCCGGAACTCTTGTTCGCGCGATGTGTTCAACTCCGAAAGAAGAAGGAGTAGCCACCATGCGCAGCGTAATCCTCTGGCTCTTGGGCGTGCCGATCAGCATCATCATCCTGATGAATATCTTCCACGTCATCTGAGAAGTGCTTCAGGCAGCGGGCAAATTAAGAGTGCTTCCGGAAAAGTGGGAGCCGGTTTTCCGATAAGAAGCACGGTAGAAGGAGAGTGCTTCCGGAAAAGTGGGCACCGGTTTTCGGATCAGAAGCACGACCAGGAGTAAGTGCTTCCGGAAAGTGGGCACCGGTTTTCCAATGAGAAGCACGACCAGACAAAGGCGCTGAGTTGCATGTCAGCTCAGCGCCTTTTGCTGCAGCGTCCATGTCGTTTGAAATTTCCGTTCAGATCGAGGGAACAGATCGGCGCGCTCGGCATTCTATCACCGGACACGGGCCTCGCCTCCCCTCCCCATCCCCCTCGTCGAGGCACGGGTCCACCCTATTGATAGGACACCTGCCTCGCGACGAGGGAGGTGTCCTTATCTTTTTGCCGGCAATGCTTTGAGACGTCGTGTGTTCGCGCGCTCAGTCGGCGAACGGATCTTTCATCAGGATGGTGTCGTCGCGCTCCGGGCTCGTCGAGAGCATAGTCACCGGGCGCTCGATCAGCTCTTCGATGTAGCGCACGTATTTCACCGCCTGCGCGGGTAATTCGCTCCAGGAGCGCGCACCCGCCGTCGACTGCGTCCAGCCGGGCAGCGTCTCGTAGATGGGCTTCACCCGCGCCTGCGCGCCGCTGCTGGCCGGCAGCCGGTCGATGCGCGTGCCGTCGAGCATATAGCCGACCCCGACCTTGATCTCCTCGAAGCCGTCGAGAACGTCGAGCTTCGTCAGCGCGATGCCATCGACGCCCGCAATCTTCAGCGTCTGGCGCACCAGCGCAGCGTCGAACCAGCCGCAGCGGCGCTTGCGCCCGGTGACAGTGCCGAACTCGCGGCCGCGCTCACCGATGCAGTTGCCGATCTCGTCGTCGAGCTCCGTCGGGAACGGGCCGGCGCCGACCCGTGTCGTGTATGCCTTGGCGATACCGAGCACGTAGCCCACGCTGCGCGGGCCCATGCCGGAGCCGGTCGCCGCCTGCGCCGCGACCGTGTTCGACGAGGTGACGAACGGATAGGTGCCATGGTCGATGTCGAGCAGCGCGCCCTGCGCGCCCTCGAACAGGATGCGCTTACCCGCCTTGCGCTCGCGGTCCAATAGGTCCCACGTCACGTCGACGAACGGCAGGATCTTGGGCGCGATCTCCGTCAGCTCGCCGATCAGCGCTTCCCTGGAAATCTCCGGCTGGGAAAGGCCACGGCGAAGCGCGTTGTGATGGACGAGGATGCGGTCGATCTTGCCGCCGAGCGTCGCGAGGTTGCGCAGGTCCTGCACACGGATCGCGCGGCGGCCCACCTTGTCCTCGTAGGCCGGCCCGATGCCGCGTCCCGTCGTGCCGATCTTGCCCGCGCCGGCCGCCTCTTCGCGCAGCGCATCGAGCTCGCGGTGCAGCGGAAGGATCAGCGTCGCGTTCTCCGCGATACGCAGGTTGTCGCGATTGACCGAAACGCCCTGCGCGCCGAGCTTCTCGATCTCCGCGCACAGCGCCCAAGGATCGACGACGACGCCGTTGCCGATCACACCCAGCTTGCCCGAGCGCACGACGCCGGACGGCAGCAGCGAGAGCTTGAACGTTTTGTCGCCGATGACCAGCGTATGGCCAGCGTTGTGGCCACCCTGGAAGCGCACGACGATATCGGCGCGCTCAGAGAGCCAATCGACGACCTTGCCCTTGCCTTCATCGCCCCACTGGGCGCCGACCACCGCGACGTTTGCCATTCGATATCCCACTCGCAACGAAGCCCCGGCTCGGCGGCCGGGGCCATCGGGGGGCTTATAGCGCAGATTCGGGCTTGCCAACCCCCTCTAAGGCCCGATAGGCGCCTCTGCCGCGCCAGAAAGCGCCCGCGGTTGGCCTCAAATCCATCGAGCAGGCCAAATGGGCCCGGTTCACCGGTAAACGATGGACCGCGCTCCCGGCCAGATCACGCGATAGCCGAACTCGATCAGCCGCTCTTCTTCGGGGTTGAGCTTGGATTCGAAGGCGATGACGCCGCGCTTGTTGTCGACGTCCTTCTTCGTCGGCTGGGCGGGGCCGATCAGCTCGACCTTGATATCGTCGTTCTGGGAAACCGGAACCTGGTCGTGCACGACGAGATCGACGGCGCGCTCGTGCATATTCTTGACCGTGATACGGAAATTGCGGCTGTCCGTGCGCGCCGAGGAAATGAGCCCCGTCTCCCCGCGCTTCTCCTCGGCGAGGGCGTAGCGCACGCGCACCTGATCGTCGGCGCCGAAGCCGAGTTCGTGCTGTTCCCCCGAGGCGAGCACCGGCAACGCCCCGGTGCCGACGAACGTGCCGTCACGGAAGAGGGACACCTCGCCGGGCAGAAGCGGCGCGCCCTTCGGCAGCACCAGCTTGGCGTAGAGGTATGCCTTCGCATCGACCTTCGGCACCGTGCGCACCGTCAGCGCCGGCTCGATAGCATCCTGCTGCAGGAAGACACGCTTGGCTTCACCGGTCGCAGGAACGGTCAGACGGCCCGGCACCGCGAACACCGCCTGAAACGGCGCCGCGGAAATGCTTGCGCCCTGCTGCGCGATGTCCTGCAGCGGCGCAGCGCCGCCGGCGGCGAGGCTGAAGCTCTCATTGTCGCGCGCCATTTTTTGCCTGCGGGCACTCGTGCCATCATAGGCGGCCATCGGTGCGGGCATGGCTTCCGCCGCGGGCTCGAGATGGCGCTCCGGCTCGAAATCGACGATGACGCTCTCGATGTTCGGCGCCGCCGCATTGGCCGTCGGCCGCGTCGTAGAAAGATGGAGCGCAACGTCCGACCAGTCTTCGCCGGTGCGCTGAACGATATCGGCGCGGCGCGCGAGCTCGAGCTGCGGTGGCGCTGTCTTCGAGCCTGTGTCGAGGCGCGCATCGTACCGCGCCGTCCAGCGCGCGTTGCGTACCTGATAGCGCACGGTGAGGTCGGCTTCGAGCTGTGCCGCCGCGACCACGTGAACCTTCACCTCCGTCTGCTCCGTGCGGCCGGGCGTCAAAGCGGAGAGCTTCTTCTCCAGCTCCTCGATGCGGCGGTCGAGATCGCGTCGTTTGACTTCGGCATCGAGCGCGAGCCGCTGCGCCTGCGGCATGCCCGTCCCGATCACGGTGAGAATCTGTGCCCAGTCGGTTTGTGGAATGGGCGCGCCCGGCGCGGCGGGCTGTCCTTCCGCCGCCTGGGGCCGGGCCGGAAGCTGCGCAAGATTCTGCAGCAACATCTTCTGCGTCTGCGCAGCGTCCTCTTGGCCCTGCACGAGACCGCGCTCGTCGCGCAAGCGCTCGATCTCGTCTTCGATGTCCTTGCGTTCTTTCTGCAGCGCCTCCTGATCGGCGCGCGGAATGTAGCGCCGGCGCGTATCGACCGATTGGATCTCGAGGCCCGCAGTCGCTTTGCCATCGACACGAATGGAGCTGGGCACCGCCTCGGCGGGAAGATCGCTGAAGACGAGCGTATGCTCGCCCTTCTCGAGCGAAAGTCGCGCAGCCCGTGTCGCCTCCGCCCCGGATGGGAACACCGTCACGCTCTCGATGCGCGAGGTTGCGGGTATCTCCTCGGCAACCGCCTTCCCGGTGATGATGGCCAAAGACATCGCGGCGATCACGACAGGCGTGCGCATCATAGCCCCATTCCTTGCTTGCTCTCGCGGCCCCGCTTCCGACGCGGAAAGAGGCCGTCCCCACCGCGACGAGTGGCGGCGGTTCACGTCTGAATTATGACGCCGCTGGCACTGCAGCGGGAAAGCTTCCCGCCCTGGCGCTAACAGGCCCCGCGAACTTTGCCATATGCCCATTCGAGCCACGGGACGAGCGCTTCGATGTCGGCGCGCTCCACCGTCGCGCCACACCAGATGCGCAGCCCCGGCGGCGCTGTCCGGTAGGCGCCGATATCGTACGCGACGCCCTCTTCCGCGAGCAGCGCAGCCATGCCGTCCGCGATGCGCCGCTCGGCCGCCTCTCCACCGCTCACATCCGTGAAGCGCAGGCACACCGACGTATTCGAGCGCGTCCGCGGATCGACGGCGAGATTGGCAATCCAGGGTGTGCGCTCGATCCAGTCGAACAGCACCGCGGCGTTTTCATCGGCGCGGCGAAAGAGAGCTGCGAGGCCGCCGATCCCTTTCGCCCAGGCGAGCGTATCGAGGTAATCCTCCACGCAGAGCATGGACGGCGTGTTGATCGTCACGCCCTCGAAGAGGCCGGCGTCGACGCGGCCGTCGTTCACCACACGGAACAGCTTCGGGATCGGCCACGCCGGGCGGTATTCGACAAGCCGCTGCAACGCGCGCGGCGAAACGATGATCATCCCGTGCGCCGCTTCACCGCCGAGAATCTTCTGCCAGGAGAAGGTTGCGACATCCACCTTCTCCCAATCGATCTTCTGCGCGAAAAGCGCCGACGTTGCGTCCGCAATCGTGAGCCCTGCCCGATCCGCGGCAATCCATTTCCCATCGGGAACGCGCACGCCCGCCGCGGTGCCGTTCCAGGTGAAGACGACGTCGCGGCCGAAATCGACCGCACCGAGGTCGGGCAAGTGGCCATAGTCGGCGGCAAGCACGCGCGCGTCGGATAGCTTCAGCTCGGCCACGATGTCCGTCACCCAGCGCCGCCCGAAATCCTCCCACGCCAGCACGTCGACACCGCGCGCACCGAGAATATTCCACAGCGCCATTTCGAAGGCGCCGGTATCGGAGCCCGGCACGATGGCAACCCGATAGTCGTGCGGCAGGCCGAGCAGCGTGTGCGTTTCATCGATGGCACGTTTCAAGCGCGCTTTGCCGGCGGGCGAGCGATGCGAGCGCCCGAGCAGCGCAGAGCGAAGTACATCCGGCGTCCAGCCTGGGCGTTTGGCGCATGGGCCGCTGGAGAAATTTGGATTGGCGGGCCGCTGCGCCGGCTTTGCTGGGCTGCTCATGTCGATCTTCCGGCAAGAAGCACGATATTTCGAAAATCGCGCCACGCGCGACGGCGCTACGGGACCGCTCTAGAAGCTGACA
>DASRYA010000108.1:0-7798 GCA_035687305.1 Hyphomicrobium sp.
CGTCGGGCGCCGTTGCCGGCCTCGTTGCCATCACGCCGGCTTGCGGCTTCGTCGACGTGAAGGGCGCTCTGGTCATCGGCGCAGCCGCGGGCGTCGGCTGCTACATCATGTCGACGGGCGTGAAGAAGGCCCTTCGCTACGACGACAGTCTCGATGTCTTTGGCGTGCACGCCGTGGGAGGCATCATCGGCGCCATCCTGACGGGCGTGTTCGCGGTCGAGGCGATCGGCGGTACCGCCGGCCTCCTCGAAGGCAATTTCGCCCAGGTGCCGATCCAGATCTACGGCGTGCTCGCCACCATCGCGTGGTGCGCCGTCGCAACCTTCGTGATCCTGATGCTGCTGAAGCTCACCATCGGCATCCGCGTCAGCGAAGCGGCGGAAGTCGAAGGCCTCGACGTGGCGCTGCACGGCGAGTCGGTGCAGTAGCCAGCGAACCACCGGCCGCGGTCCCATCGGATCGCGGCCGACGTTCTCTCCCGCGTGTGCGCTCTCCCCTTGGCGCACCCAAACTCGGCCCGGCGCTTCGGCGGTCGGGCCGTTTTTTATGGCGCGATGCGGATGCGCGTGCGCCGGCCTACGGCGGCGAGGAGACGCTGAAGGTGCGGCCTCTCGAGCGCGATGCAGCCTTCGGTCGGTGTCAGACCCGGGCGGGCGACATGCAGAAACACCGCGCTGCCACGCCCCCTGATACGCGGGCAATCGTTGTGGCCGAGAATGACGACGAGGTCGTACTGCCCGTCGCTTCGCCACATGCGTTCGGCGCTCGCCGGGTAGGGATGACGCACGGGGCGATTGTAATTGCGGTCTGCCGGCGCATCGCACCACCCGTCGTCCCGGCGCACCGGTGAGAGCGGAAGGCAGGTGCGCGGCCGCATCACGCGGTCGGGACGGTAGAAGGCGGTGCGGAGCGGAAAATCGCCGACCGGACTGGCGTTGTCCCCCTCGCGCTTGCCGACGCGCTTTCCGGTCTTTCCGAGGGCGCAGGGAAACCGCAGGTTGCCGTAGGTCAGGATACCCCTTGTCTTTTGCGCCGACAGCGTTTTCACGACGATTTTAGGTGCCCGCCGCGATTTCCTGCCTAGTGTCTTCATTGGAGCTTCCCGGCGCACGTGCTATCGCATCCGTCAGATAAAGCGGGTGTGGGCCGCGGCCAAGGTATTTGCGGCATGGAGCACCTTGATCGTTTGCGGGAGCGAAAGAAACCACAATGAGCACGGCCCGACGCATCCTCATCGTCGATGATGACGAGGACCTGCGCGAAACCCTGAAAGACCAACTCATCCTCCACGACGAATTCGAAGTGCAGACCGCCGGCACGGCCGCGAAAGGCATGGAGACGGCGAAGGCAGATCACTTCGATCTCGTCGTGTTCGACGTATCCTTGCCCGACATGGATGGCCGCGAGGCGGTGCGCCTGTTGCGCAAGTCCGGCTTTAAGACCCCCATCGTCATGCTGACGGGCAACGTATCTGACGCGGATCAGATCCTCGGTCTCGATGCCGGCGCGAACGACTACATCACCAAGCCGTTCAAGTTTGCGGTGCTGCTGGCCCGTATCCGCGCGCAGCTACGCCAGCACGAGCAGAGCGAGGACGCGGTCTTCGCGATCGGCCCCTACACCTTCAAGCCGGCCTCCAAGCTCCTGATCACCGACAAGGGCACGAAAATCCGCCTCACCGAGAAGGAAACCTCGATCCTGAAATATCTCTACCGTTCGGGTGACAAGGTCGTTTCGCGCGATACGCTGCTGCACGAGGTGTGGGGTTACAATGCCGGTGTGACGACGCACACGCTCGAGACGCACATCTACCGGCTGCGCCAGAAGATCGAGAAAGATCCCTCGAGCGCCGAGCTGCTCGTCACCGAGACGGGCGGCTACCGCCTCGTCCCGTAAGGCCTTTTCCACAAGGCATGTGCGAATCGTGTGGACGCAGCGGGCGCCTGTTGTGCGCCCGCAATAGCCCTCGACAGCGAATCAAACGAAATTCTCGGGGGTTGCATGGTCCGGCCCCAGCCGGGCGGCATGTGGAATGTCTGGTGGCAATTCGTAAGCATAACGAAGCCGCCGGCAACATGAGCGGAACGCATTGGAACTCTTCGCAGGACAACTGGCCGTGCTGCCGCTCTTTCGCGGTTTGACGCCGTTACAGCTCGCCGCCATTGCGCGCCGTGCTGACCGTGTATCCTACACGCCCGGCGCCACGATCATCGAAGAGGACGAGGTGGCCGACGCCGCGATTTTAATCGTCGCGGGAACCGCTGTGCGCGTGAGCGGGCCGGAATTGGTTACCCACGCCGAAACGGTCGCGCCGGGCTCGCTCCTGGGCGAAGCCGCAATGCTCGTCGAGACGACCTATGGCTCCTCCGTGGTGGCCCGCACCCGCGTCCGCGCGGTGCACATTACGCGCGAAAGCCTGCACGAGCTGATATTGGGGGATCCGGGCCTCGCCGATCGCCTGATGCAGAACCTGGCGGACAGGCTGGCGCAAACTGCGGCCATCCTGCGGCGTGCCGATGAGTGCCTGTCCCGGGCCACGAAGGCCGATAGCGTGGAAGCGGATACATCGGAGGCCGCTAAAGAGCCGGAGCCGCTGCAGGCCGCCGCAGGCTGAAAGCGCGCCGGACGCTGACCCAAAAAAACGCCCAACCCCGGGGGGAGGGGCTGGGCGTCGAGAGCGCTTTCGCGCGTGGTGCCGGGAGGGAAGCCGGCACCCCAGGCGGTGTCTTTCGGCTAGACGGGGGGCACTACCGATACAGGGTGACACCACCTGACTGCTTTGAGTTAAGCGCAAAGCCGGGAACTTCAATAGTGGCGCGCCCCCCGCATCACAAAAATGTTACCAGCCGCTCGGGGGTTTTCCCCAGCGGGCTATTGCCAAGAGTCCGAACAGCCACAGTGGGTGGTGTTCAGGGCGTCCCCAGCGGGCGGCCCATGGACTGGATCTTGAACAAGGCGGCGTCGAGCTCGGCGCTCTTGGTGAGGTCGGAAACCTGGACGCGCGTATCGAGGCCCTGGGCGTCCTTGGTTACCCATTCCTTGAGCTCGAGGGTGGGCTTGGTCGACATGAAAAGCTTGATCTGGCCGGGGGTGTCGGGGTTCTTGTCGATGATGCCGACAACCAGCAGATCCTCCGATTCCTGAACCTCCATGATGCGCGCGTCGCGCACGAGGTCGACATCGCTGCGCAGCAGCAGGCGGAATGGCGTATCGTCCAGCGCAACCCGGTCCTCGTTGTTGAGGTCGAGATCCTGGATCGCGAGATACCGCCCGTCGGACACCACCACCTGCCGCGAAGGGCGCGCGTAATCGAAGCGGAAGCGGCCCGGGCGCTTCACATAGAACTTGCCGCGCATGCGCTTGTTGTCGGCGCTGGTCTGCACGAAGTTGCCCTGCAAGGTACTGATTTCGCTGAAGTAGCCCGAAACCTTGTGCACCAGCTCGGTCTGGTGCTCGTTGAGGATGAGCCCTTCGCCGGGTTTGTTCGGCGCAACCTGCGCGCTCCACGCGGAGCTGGAGCCGGCAACCGGCTCGCCAGCCTTAGGGGCAGCCGCCGGCATCGGGGCGGGAACGGCGATCGGCGGGGCGGCATCCTCGGCAACGGCACCTGACGGCGCGGTGAAAAGGCCAAGCAACGCCACTGCCGCGATTGCGACTGTTCTCAGCTCCTGCATGGGCCCCCAAAGTCTCCCGAATCGCCCCTGAATTATGCCCTAGATAGGATATCCCCGTGCGCGCGGGAACACCCAGCGAGCACTCGTTGCCGAACATTACGTCTAGATGTTGGCGGTGCCCGTATGCCATTAGGCAGACGCAGCGCGGCTGTCCCGTCCGGTCATCAGGATTTCCCGCTTGCCGGTGCTGCTCGCCGGCCCGATCAGCCCTTCGCTCTCCATCCGCTCGATGAGATCCGCCGCCCGGTTGTAACCGATGGACAGCCGGCGCTGGATGTAGCTCGTCGAGGCCTTGCGGTCGCGCATGACGATGGCGACAGCCATATCGTAGATGTCGTCGTCGCTGGCTTCGCGCGCGTCCGGGGCGCCGTCGGCGGCGTTCGGCGGCGCATCGGTGATGCCGTCGATGTAATCCGGCGTGCCCTGGCGGCGCAGTGCCTCGGCGATGGCTTCCACCTCCTCGTCGGAAACGAACGGGCCGTGGGCCCGGATGATCTGGCCCATGCCGAGCGAATAGAGCATGTCGCCCTGGCCGAGGAGCTGCTCCGCGCCCTGCTCGTTGAGGATCGTCCGGCTGTCGATCTTTGACGCCACCTTGAAGCTGATGCGCGCCGGGAAGTTCGCCTTGATGGTGCCCGTGACGATGTCCACCGACGGACGCTGCGTCGCCATGATGAGATGGATGCCCGCCGCGCGCGCCATTTGCGCGAGGCGCTGAATGGCAGCCTCGATTTCCTTGCCGGCGACGATCATGAGATCGGCGAACTCGTCAACCACGACGACGATATACGGCATGGTCTCGGCAGGCATCTCCTGCTGGGCGTATTCCGCTTCGCCGGTCGCCTCGTTGAAGCCCGTCTGCACTGTGCGCGTCAGCTGCTCGCCGCGGCTCTGCGCCTTCTTCACGCGGGCGTTGAACGCCTCGATGTTGCGCACGGACAGCGCCGCCATGCGCTTGTAACGCTCCTCCATCTCGCCAACGACCCAGTTGAGCGCGGAGACTGCCTTGTGCGGATCCGTGACGACCGGCGTTAGCAGGTGCGGAATGCCGTTGTAGACCGACAGCTCCAGCATCTTTGGATCGATCATCAGCAGCCGGCATTCCTCCGGCGCGCGGCGATAGAGCAGCGACAGGATCATCGCGTTGACACCCACCGACTTGCCCGAGCCGGTCGTGCCGGCGACGAGCAGATGCGGCATGCGCGCAAGGTCGGCGACGATCGGCTCGCCGCCGATCGACTTGCCGAGCGCCATCGGCAGCGCGGCATCGGATGCCGTGAAGGCTTCCGCTTCGAGGATGTCGCGCAGATAGACGGTCTCACGGCGCACGTTCGGCAGCTCGATGCCGATGACATTGCGGCCGGGCACGATGGCCGCGCGCGCCGAGGTGACGCTCAGCGAGCGGGCGATGTCTTCAGCCAGCGCAACGACGCGCGAGGATTTGGTGCCGCGTGCGGGTTCGAGCTCGAACAGCGTGACGACGGGGCCAGGCTTGATCTCGCGCACTTCGCCTTTGATGGAGAAATCGGCGAGCACTTCCTCCAGCAGGCGCGCGGTGCCGCGCAGAACCGACTGCGTGAAGGTGGGGCCCTGTTTTCCGCTGGGTGGACGGCGCAGCAGGCTCAGAGCCGGCGGCCGATAGGAGCCGGAGGCGCGCGCCGAAGCAATACCGCCGAGCAGCGAGGAGCGCTTAGCCTTCGCAGGACGCTGGGCGGCTTCCGGAGCAACTTCGACGACCTGCGGCTCGTCCGGCTGGCGTGCGGCATTGGCGGGCGCGAAACGGCGCGCGATGGCGCGGCTCTCCGCGTCGGTGCTGTCGTCGAACTCGGGCTCGCGGCCAACAACGTCATCGACTGGAGCACGGCCGCGCTGTGGCGCGCGAGAGACCGGAGCGGCGGAAGACGAAGCGCGATCGAATGCGGCAGGGCCCGGCAGGAACGGCTCGCGGCGGGCCGTAAATTCCGCGCCGACATCCGTTGCATAGCGCGGACGCAGCGGCGTGCCGGTCGCGGGTTCGAACACGATGGGTGCGCGCGAGAAGTATTGGCCGAGCCAATCGGGCACCAGCGCACCACGGCTGCGCGAGATACGCCGGCTGCGTTCCAGGAGGCGGTTGAGATCGTCGCGCTCGAGACCGACGCTATAGCCGAGCAGCGCAAACCCTGTGAGGAAATAGATGAGGCCGGCGACCGGCATCGCGCTGCCGGCGCCGACGACGTCGAAGCAGGTCGCCGTGAGCTTGTAGACCCAGTCGCCCACGATGCCGCCGAAGCTATGGCCGAACGGCCAGGTGGCCGAGAGCGGAAGCGCGGCAAAGCCCGCCGCGAGCAGCAGCACGGCCAGCGGAAAGAGGCTCGTCTTCTTGCGATTGGCGGAGATGCGCTCGGCGAGCATCAGCTCGATGCCCCAGAACATGGGCGCGAGCAGCAGGAACACGCCTGCAAATCCGAGAGTGTTGAGCAGAACGTCGGCAAATATGGCGCCAACCGCACCGAGTGCGTTCGTTGGCTCGCCGTCGGCGGCGTGGGTCAGGCTCGGGTCGGCTTGCGACCAGGTGAGCAGACTTGCCCATGCGGCAGCGACGCTTATGAGGGTCAGCAGCCCTCCAGCGCGGATCATCCAGCCGATCAGCCTGTCCTCCATCTCAGGCGGAAGCAGGCGTCTCGGGTCATGCGACTCGAGCGACATTTCGAACGTACTCTGTTACGCAAGAACTACTACTAATCGTTCGAGCGCCTCGCTGACGGTCGCTACGTCACGGACCAAAGCCAGGCGCAGGTAATTCGCCCCCGGATTGGTCCCATCGCGTCCGGCTTGCGCCAGGAAGGCACCGGGTAGCACCTTGACACCGGCGCGTTGCCATAAGGTTACTGTTGCCTGAGCGGCGCCGCCGAATTTGTCGACATCGAGCCAGAGGAAGAAACCGCCGGCCGGTCGGCGGTAACCGTACCGGCCGTCGAGAATGCGGTCACAGGCGTCGTATTTCTGGCGATACGCGGCGCGGTTCGCTTCGACGTGGGCCTCATCGGCCCACACGGCCGCCGAGACGTGCTGGGTCGGCCCTGGCATCTGCGGCGCGACCATGTTCCGGATCTCGGCGAAGCTTTCGATGAAACGCGCATCGCCCGCACAGAAGGCCGAGCGCAGTCCCGGCAAGTTCGAGCGCTTCGATAGCGAGTTGAAGACGACGAGGTTGGCGAACCGCTCCGGTGTTTTTGCGGCCACCTCCAAGGCGCCCGTCGGTGGCGCATCCGCGTAGATTTCCGAATAGCACTCGTCGAACAGCAGCATGAAGTCGTGCGTGCGCGCGAGTTCGAGTGCACGCGAGATATAGGGAGCGCTGGCAACGGCACCCTGCGGGTTGGCAGGCGAGCACAGATAAAGCGCAGCCGTGCGCTGAAGCAGCTCCCGATCCGCGGCCAACGCGTCGAGATCGGGCAGGTGTCCGGTCTCGGCCGTGGCGTTGAGATAGACCGGCTCCGCATTTGTGGCGAGCGCACCGCCCACGTAGGCGCTGTAGTACGGATTACACATCAGCACCGCTGGGCGGGAGATGTCTGCGCGCCGGCCCACCGCCGGAAAAGCCGCTAAAAACAGGCCTTCGCGCGAGCCGTTGAGCGGCAGGATCTCCGTCTCGGGATCCGGCGCTGCAGCAATGCCGAACCGCCGTCCGGCCCATGCCGAGATCGCGTTGCGTAATGCCGCCGTGCCGCGGATAGGCGGATACTGCCCATAGCTCGTGGCCGCTTCGAGAAGTTTTTCGACAACGAACGCCGGCATCGGCTCCCGCGGCTCGCCGATCGTCAGGTCGATGATGTCGGGAAGACCCGGCGGAGCATCGCCGAGCAGCCGGCGCAGTTGCGTGAAAGGCGAGAGCACGGCGCCGTTGGCGAGCGCGGAAAGGCCGGATGGCAGGGTCATGGCGATCTACCGAAAGGCGTGCGGACGCAAGAGTGCAGCCCGTTGCCAATAGCGACGGGAAGCGCAAGCGTCTACGGGGTAGAAGGCCGTTGGTAGGTCACTGGCCGCATCGCGCGCGGGCGCGCGTCAGCTCAGACGTTCGCCGTGGCCACGTCGTTTTCGACGACCGGAACGTTGCTTCCAAGGCGCAGCGACCCGGTGCA
>DASRYA010000109.1:0-6138 GCA_035687305.1 Hyphomicrobium sp.
TGTATTCGAGCTGCGAGCCCTGTCCGATGTGTTTCTCGACCGCATACTGGGCGCGTGTCGCCAAGATCTTTTACGCAGCATCCTATGCGGACTACGCCGATCTTTTCGACGATGCGAACATCGCCAAGGATCTCACGCTTCCTTACGAACAGCGGCAGGTGGCGATGCAGCAGATCATGCGTCCCGATGCGCAAAAGGTCTGGGATGAGTTTCGCCGCACGCCCGGCGGCGCGCGGTACTGAATCACCGGCGCACCGCCGCGCAACTGCGCAGGAGGCGCAGATTGCATTCACGTCACAGCGCGTCTCCATTCGCCGCACTGAGGCGTCTCCTCCTCATTTTCGGCCCGGTCAGATGGCCCAATCGGATTTGCAATTCGATTCGCCAATAACGTGAGGGGGCACAAAATGCGGAAGCTGCTTGAGCAACTTGAGGATATGCACATCAGGGTTGCGGAGGCTGCCACCCACGAGGAGGCTCTGATCAAAGCGCTGGGCGACGCGCTCGAACGGCTCGATCAGCAGTTGCTCTCCGACGTGCAGACCATCGCCAGCGAGCATCAAGCGCGGCGTACCGCCATTCTCGGCGAGCTGCACGGACTTGCGTCGAGCATCGGCATGTTCCAGTCGCCGCCTGCTCAACACGCCGCCATCGAAGCCGAGCCTGCAAACTATCTGCCGAGCGCCGGCGACTGGCGTCAGGCAACGAGCAACATCGCCGAGGAGTACGACGGCTCCGCTGCACAGCCCACCGGGCCGCACGCCGTGCATCCGCACGAGGTCCACCACCACCAGCAACACCACCACCACCAGCAACACCATCAACAGCAGCAGCGGCCCGCCCGTGTGCCGTTGAGTCTCGTCGACCGCAACAAGCGGCGCGCGGTGGGCTAGCGTCATCGCACCGACCGCGGAGACGGCGGAACGTCAGCGGTCGGTGGGTGGCGCGTATCTCCAGTCGTTGCGGCTTTCCTGTATGGCTCCCTCCGGGATCACACCCTTGAAGCCGCTGGAAGGCAGCCCCGGCGTCGGCTCGGGGCGTATGCGCTGGGGCTTCGGCACGATACGGAGCTGATCCTGCACCGTCTCGACGTTTTGTCCCGGCACCGGTGGCGTATCCTGCCGAAGATCGTGCGGCAGGTTCTGTGCCTCTACGGTGCCGGCGCATAGCGCAACGGCCGCGATCAATGCAGGTAAGCGCATGTCCTTGGCCTCACTGTTCTTGTCTCACTAACCATACAACGCAGGGCCGAGGCCGATCGTTCAGCAGCGCTCCCAGCGGCGCTCCTTTGCCACGCCGCCTTGCATTCGCCATGGAGGCGTGCCATATCGCCCCCATCGCTCGGGACCCACCCGGGCGGACATCGGCGCTCCAGCCGCGTGAACGGACGATGTTTCTAAGCCCTCGGCCCTTTTGCTGTCGGCGGTCCCTGTCGTCCTCCTGTTGAGCGCTTCTGACATCCTCTCCATTCGATAGCCCAGGCCACGCGGGGCTCTCTTCGTACCGCCGCGTTTGGCGCGGCCCGGTCGGCGTGCGCGCCGCCGTGGCTGCCGTCGGCCTGCACATGAAAGATATCCATTTGACGACCGAAACGACGACCCCCTCGTTCACCGAGCTCGACCTCAATCCGGCTCTCCTGAAGGCGCTCGACGCCGAAGGTTATACAAATCCAACACCGATCCAGGCGCAGGCCATTCCCGGCGTTATGGCGGGACGCGACCTCATGGGCATCGCCCAGACGGGCACCGGCAAGACCGCCGCCTTCGCGCTGCCGATCCTGCACCGGCTCGCCGCCGACCGCCGTCCGCCACTGCGTTGCGGCGCGCGTGCGCTCATCCTGTCGCCGACGCGCGAGCTGGCGACGCAGATCGCCGAAAGCTTCCGCACCTACGGCCGTCACACCGGCCTCAGTGTCGCTGTGATGTTCGGCGGCATGCCGTTCCGCCCGCAGGTGAATGCGATGGCGCGCGGCGTCGACATCCTCGTCGCAACGCCTGGCCGCCTCATCGATCACATCGATCAGCGCAGCGTCAATCTCTCGGGCACCGAGATCCTCGTGCTGGATGAAGCCGATCAGATGCTCGACATGGGCTTCATCGCCCCCATCCGGCAGATCCTTTCGAAGCTCTCTCAGCGCCGCCAGAGCCTGTTCTTCTCCGCGACCATGCCGCGCGAGATCAATGCGCTCGCAAACGAGATGCTGCGTGACCCGCTGCGCGTCGCGGTGACGCCGGTATCGAAAACCGCCGATCGCGTGGCGCAGAGCGTCATCCACATCGAGCCGCAGAAGAAGCAGGCGCTCCTCGTCGAGCTTTTCGGTAATCCGGCACTGAAGCGCACGCTCGTCTTCACGCGCACCAAGCGCGGCGCCGACAAGGTCGCCCGCCACCTCGGCGCGGCGGGTATTCCCGTCGCTGCCATCCACGGCAACAAGAGCCAGCGCCAGCGCGAAAGCGCGCTCGCCGATTTCCGCAACGGGCGCATTCGCGGTCTCATCGCAACCGACATCGCAGCCCGCGGCATCGACATCGACGAGGTAAGCCACGTCGTCAACTACGAGCTGCCGAACATTCCGGAAAGCTATGTGCACCGTATCGGCCGCACCGCGCGCGCCGGCGCGGAGGGCATCGCAATCTCGCTGTGTGCCGGTGAGGAGAACGCCTATCTGCGCGACATCGAGCGCGTGACGCGTCAGCAGATCCCCGCTTCCGACCGCCGGGGCGATGCAACTCTCGTCGTGACGCACGTTGCAGGCGGCGAGAAGCCGGAGCGCGAGCGGGGCGCAGGCCGCGGCCGCATGGGTGCCCAGGGTGGCGAGCGTCCGTTCGCGGGCGGCCGCGACGCCGACGGCAAAGGACGCGGCGGACGCATCCGGCGCCGGCCGGAGCGCCCGGATCGCAGCTCTGAAACGCGCGGCGAGTCCCGCCGCGACGGGCAGGGCTGGGGCGAGCGCCGCACAGCGGAAGCTGCACCGCGCGATGCTCGACGCCACGACGAGCAGCAGAACGGCGCCGAACACAGGCAAGAGAACCGGCGGCACGAAGGGCGCCGCCCGGAGGCCCGCAACCGCGACGGCGAGCAGAACAATGAAGCCCGCCGCGGTGAAAATCGCCGTGCCGACAGCCGTCGCGCCGGTCCCCGTCAGGACGATCGCCGCAACGAATCCCGCGCCGGCGAGGCGCGTCATCGGGACGATCGCCGCAGCGACGGCCGCAACGGCGAGCAGCGACGTGGCGATGGCCGCCGTAACGATCAGCGTCAGGCCGATGGTCACCGCGCCGATGCTCCCCGCAACGGGACGCGAAGCGCAGGCGCGCGCCAGCAGGAAGGACGCCGCAAGGATGCGGGTGGCGGGCAGAAGCATGGCATGCAGCCGCGCCAGCGTTCGAAACAGCGCGAGGGCGGGGGCGGCTTTGCCGGCCTGCCGCGTGGTACGGCCGCGAGCCACTAACACGACCTTCACCTGAGAACCTATCGGCGCAGCGCTGTCTTTCGAGGCAGCGCTGCGTTCGCATTCAGGCCCGGTCTCTAGGAAGCTGAACCTCCATCGCGCGCGGTTGACCGTGGCACGCCTGTGCGGCCACACTCGCTCCTCTACAAAGGGAGCCCGATGGACGAGATCAAACAGCCCGATGGGGCGAAGGGCAGGGACGAGCCTTCGCTCGTCCGCGTGATGGGGCCATGGCTGCTCCTTCTCTTTATCGTCGGCGATATTCTCGGCACCGGCATCTACGCGTTGACCGGCCAGGTCGCAAAGCACGTCGGCGGCGCGGTCTGGCTGCCGTTCCTGACCGCGTTCGTCGTCGCGCTGCTGACGGCCTTCAGCTACCTGGAGCTCGTCACCAAGTATCCGCGCGCCGCGGGTGCGGCACTCTACGTGCACCGCGCATACCGCATGCACTTCTTCACGTTCCTCATCGCCTTCGCCGTCATGTGCTCCGGCATCACGTCGGCGTCGACGGCATCGCGTGCCTTCGCGGCAAACTTCTCCGATGCGTTGGGGCTCGGGCTGTCGGGTAGTGTTGGAATCACCGTGATCGGTCTTCTTTTCATGGCCGGCGTTGCGGTGATCAATCTGCGCGGGGTGGGCGAAAGCGTGAAGCTCAACGTGCTGCTGACGTGCGTGGAGCTGACAGGCCTGCTGATCATCATCGCGATTGGCCTGTGGGCCATTGCCGGGGGCACGGGCGATCTCGCGCGGGCGTTCGAGTTCAACACCAGCGCCGACGGCAGCATCATCTGGGGCGTGATCGGCGGCACGACGCTCGCGTTCTTCGCCATGGTCGGCTTCGAAGATTCCGTGAACATGGCCGAGGAGACGAAGGACCCGAGCCGCATCTTCCCCAAGGTGCTGCTCGCAGGACTGATCCTCACGGGCCTCATCTACGTACTTGTCTCGATCTCGGCGATCGCGCTCGTCCCGCCCGACGAGCTGGGGCAGGGCGAGACACCGCTGCTGAAGGTCGTCGAGGCGGGCGCGCCCTCGTTCCCAGTCGGCGTGTTCGGCTTCATCACCATGTTCGCGGTGGCCAACAGCGCGCTCATCAACATGCTGATGGCGAGCCGGCTCATCTACGGCATGAGCCGCGAGCATGTGCTGCCACCCGTGCTCGGCCGGGTCCATCCGCGGCGGCGCACGCCCTACGTCGCCATCGCCTTCACGACGCTCCTGGCCTTCGCCCTCATCACGTTCGTGGGTGAGGTGCCGGCGCTGGGCGGCACGACGGCGCTGCTCCTGCTGGCCGTCTTCGCGGTGGTGAATGTCACCGTGCTGGTGCTGCGCAAAGACAGTGTCGCACACGAGCACTTCCGCACGCCTACCATCGTGGCGGTGCTCGGCGCGCTCACGTGCGGTTTCCTCGTCGGACCGTGGACGGGACGCGATCCGCAGCAGTACGTGATCGCGGCGGTCTTGCTCGGAATCGGAGTTGCCCTGTGGGCTGTGACGATGCTCATCAATCGCGCCACGGGCGAGCACGTAAGCGCGCCGCTGGGATCGGATCTGACCGACGACGGGCTCGAGCGCTGAGCCGGTCTGCCCAACTTGATCCCCGGCGTCGGGTAGCCGAAGCGACTTGTGGCTGCCTCGCTCATCCACGCTTCGGAGAGTGTGAGCGGCTGATCGGGGCGGCATAGTTTGCCCCGCCGCCGCCTCAAGGTATCGCGTCTATTTTTTCTCGGCGGCCTTGGCCTCGTTCCACAGCTCGTCCATCTCGCCGAGCGTCGAGCGCTCGGGGGAGCGGCCCTGTTCGGCGAGCCGCGCCTCGATGTGTCGGAAGCGGCGCACGAACTTGGCGTTGGCCGCACGGAGCGCCGCTTCGGGATCGATATCGAGGTGTCGCGCGACGTTGGCCATCACGAAGAGGAGGTCGCCGAACTCCTCCTCGATGTGCGCGCGTCCATCGCTACCGGGTTGCCGAGCCGCACCGGAGATCGCCGTTTCCAGCTCGCCGATTTCCTCGTGCAGCTTGGCGAACACGGGGCCGAGCGAGGGCCAGTCGAAACCCACCTTTGCGGCTTTGTTCTGCAACTTGATCGCGCGGGTGAGCGCTGGCAGCGTCACGGGCACGTCGTCGAGCACACCGGCCGGCGCATCACGGCTCGCCAGGCTCTTTTCTTGTTGTTTGACGCGATCCCAGAACCCCGGCTCGACACCGGCCGCGCGTTCTTCCTCGGTGCCGAATACGTGCGGATGGCGCCGGATCATCTTCGCGGTGATGGCCTCCACGACATCGCCGAAGGCGAACGCCTCCTGCTCCTCGGCGATGCGCGCGTGATAGACCACCTGGAGCAGCAGATCGCCCAATTCGCTCCGGAGCTCGTCGAGATCGCCGCGGCCGATCGCATCGGCCACCTCGTAGGCCTCCTCGATCGTGTAGGGGGCGATGGAGGCGAAGGTCTGCTCCTTGTCCCACGGGCAACCGGTCGCGGGATCGCGCAGCGCTTCCATGATCTCGATGAGGCGGGAAATGTCTTTGGATGGCTTCATGCCGCGCACCCTAGTCGATGGCGCGCGCGGCCGCGAGCGTCAGCGCGGTCGCGGCGCCCAGGGGGTGGGCAGGAGCGTGACCGCCGCCAGCGGCACCATCCAGCCCAGCCAGGCCGCGCAGCTGTAAACCGTGTCGAAGGGGAGGTCGT
>DASRYA010000110.1:0-1810 GCA_035687305.1 Hyphomicrobium sp.
ACGCAGTACGACATCCTGGTGACGGTCGCGGGCGGCGGACTTTCCGGCCAGGCCGGTGCGGTGCGCCACGGTATTTCCAAGGCCCTCACCTACTTCGAGCCGGACCTGCGCTCGATCCTCAAGAAGGGCGGCTTCCTTACCCGCGACAGCCGCGTCGTCGAACGCAAGAAGTACGGCCGCATGAAGGCTCGCCGCAGCTTCCAGTTCTCGAAGCGCTAATCGGCACGGCATTGCCGGGCATCGAACATCATGGTGGGCCGCCTCTCGGGGCGGCCCGTCGCATTTTTGGTCCACCGCCCACTTGCCCGCCGTTCCCGGGAGTGCCACATACCGCCCGGGTGGGAATTACAGCCCCGGCGCAGGCCGGTGGCGCGGACAGGGTGTGAGATGGACTGGCTGCTAAACGACCTGAGCTATCTGCTCGGGGTGATCGGCGAAGAAGCGCAGCATCTCGTTTCGATCGACTGGTACCGCCAGAACTTCGTCCCCCTCCTCAACATCATCATGATCGATCTGGTGCTGGCGGGCGATAACGCCATCATCGTCGGTCTCGCGGCCTCGCGAGTGCCCAAGGCGATCCGTAGCCAGGTCATTTTCTGGGGCATCGCCGCCGCTGTCGTGCTGCGCATTCTGTTCGCGGCCATAACGGTTCAGTTGCTGACGGTCATCGGCCTGACGCTCGCCGGTGGCATCCTGCTGCTGTGGGTGTGCTGGAAGATGTACCTGCAGATCACGACGGGCAGCCATCATTCCGATGTCGGGGCCGGCGAACAGCCGCACCACGACGGCGAGATGAGCTTCTGGTCGGCGGTGGGCCTCATCACGCTGGCCGATGTGTCGATGTCGCTCGACAACGTGCTGGCCGTTGCCGGCGCGGCCAAGGGCTCGATCTTGGTGCTCGTCATCGGCCTCGCCATCGCGATCATACTGATGGCGGTCGCTTCGCATTACATTGCGAACCTGCTCGTGAAGTATCCCTGGATCACCTGGATCGGCCTTCTCATCATCCTCTGGGTGGCCCTCGAGATGATCTACAAGGGCTCGCACGAGGTGACGTGCAATGCCTTCAACTTCGGATGCTCGGAGACCCTGTGGCAGGGCATCAAGCACCGATTGGGCTTCTCATAACGCGCTTTAAGCGCTCTCCGCGCAAACAGCACCGTATTTACAAGGGGCGCGCGGGGGACTAATCCCGCGCCATCGGCGCATGTCGCAACATCCCTTGCATAGAACCAGCAGTCCTGAAGCCATGACCACGGCAAAAGAAGCGCAAATCTTCATCGACGGTGAAGCGGGCACGACGGGTCTTCAGATCCGCGAGCGCCTCGCGACCCTGCCGGGCGCTGCCGTGCTGAGCATCGATCCGGCGCTGCGCAAGGATAACGACGCGCGCAAGGAGATGCTGCGCCAGGCCGACCTCGTCGTGCTGTGCCTGCCGGACGATGCCGCGCGCGAGGCCGTCGCCATGTGCGAGGCGCTTGGCGAGGAAGCGCCGCGTATCCTCGATGCTTCCACCGCACACCGCACGAGCGGCGGATGGGTCTATGGCTTTCCCGAGCTGAGCGCGGGACAAGCCGAAGCCGTGCGCACGGCTAAGCGCGTCGCCAATCCTGGCTGCTACCCGACCGGCGCGATCGCCCTCATTCGCCCGCTCGTCGATGCGGGCATCATCCCGGCCGACTACCCCATCACCGTCAATGCGGTGAGCGGCTATTCCGGCGGCGGGCGGTCGATGATCGAGGCCTACGAGGCGGGCACGGCTCCCGCGTTCGAGCTCTATGCGCTCGGGCTCGAGCACAAGCATATCCCC
>DASRYA010000111.1:0-5090 GCA_035687305.1 Hyphomicrobium sp.
AACGGATACGTCATTTTCTACCCGGCCGGATTATAACTCCAACTCACCCTCATATGCTTCACTCCCAATTCAAGGGAACCCGCCATGCGATCGACGGTTGACCTGTCGTCGAACAGCTCATGCAATGGAGCGTGCTATGGACGATCCCCGCGAACTGGGCGTCCCCGCCGAGGATGAGATCATCATTCCTCCGGCGCCGCCGGTAGATACCGACGATAACGATCTGCCCGATGCGGACGCGAGTGGCGATTCCGACGACGAGCGTCCCGACGAAAACGAGGCAGTGCCGGATAGCTGAGCCGACAACGCGCGTCGGCCCGATACGCCGATGCACATGGTGATCTAATATCGCCAGCGAAGCTCACGCTCGACGCCAGGCGAATGACCTTAAATTTGCTCGGCGCCGTAATCGCGCGTCAGGCTCCATGGAGTGTTGGAATTGAGACGATGACACACGTGCCCGACGCGCGCTGGAAAGCGTTACGGCTTGTCACCAGCTTCCGTTCGCCGTCACCCGCGCTTGCCGCTCAGCGGAAGCGGGTCTGAATGTATTCGACCGCCGACCGGCGTAGCCGGTTACGGTCCAGCTCGCCCGACTCCATCATGCCGATGATATGCCGCGCCGTGGCAAGCCGAAGCTCCTGGGTATCGTCATGAATGCAATCACAACGTTCGACCGCCGCGTCGAGAGCGCTGGCCGCAATACCGATGGCTTCGGTGTCCAGAAAATCGATTGCTTTATTCATCCGTGCGCACTCCTACTGACTAGGCGGGAGCACCGATACTCTCTCAGCCACGCGCGCCCAGGGGGTCGTTGCGCATGATGTAGACAGCGTAGCTCAGGTCAGGGCGCAGGTCGAATCGTAAGGTGGTAACACTTTATTGTTCCGGCCAATTTCTAGGTTACCCTAGCTGCCGGATAATCAGGCGTTCGCTCGGCCGCCAGTGTCCGCTCTGCCCGCCAAACATGAACGACGGCGACCTTGATAGACAAGGGCAGGTTAGCCCATGCCTCACTTCCGGCGAACACTTCCAGGGGAATTTTACGTAACGGCGGGGCGCCGTTCGGCTGACGACGCGACATGCGTCGATAACAGCCGACACGCGGAAAGGGTTGCGGCGCAGCGAGTTCCGCTTCCCCAAGCGGACGCCGAGCCGGTGACGTCACTTGGGCCGCGTCCGGCTTCTGGTGGGGCATCGAACGACAACGCAAGTCATCTCGGCGTGCCGACCGTTAGTGGCTCACGTCACACCTTTTTGCGGCACGGAAGTCCTCTGCGCTTTCAGCGCGCGTACTGCGCATCGGTCACCTTCTCGAGCCAGTCGACCGTCTTGCCGTCGACAGCTTCCTGCATGGCGATATGGGTCATCGCATTTGACGGCGTCGCACCGTGCCAATGCTTGAGGCCCGGCGGAAACCAAATCACATCACCCGGCCTCACCTCCTCAATCGGCCCGCCCTCACGCTGCACCCAGCCCGTGCCAGAGACGATGATCAGCGTTTGCCCCAGCGGATGCGTATGCCAGGCCGTACGCGCGCCCGGCTCGAAAGTGACGCTCGCGGCGCCGACACGCGCCGGCGCAGGAGCCGTGTGCAGAGGGTCGATGCGGACCTGTCCGGTGAACCATGCCTCGGGACCTTTTTGAGAGGGCTGCGTTCCGTTTCGCTTGATTTGCATCGGGCTGATCCTTTCCTGTGGCCGTGACTGCGTGCGCGTTTACGACGCCATTGCTTCATCCCTGAAAGACAGCGCAGGTATTCCACGCCCGTGACCGCGTACGTCAATGCCCATCCCGATGCGGTGGGCGAGCCCCAACACGCAGCACCTAAGGAAGGCGCGTCCCGACCCGTTCGGCGCCGGGCCGGGACGCTGGCGGCCGACGCAACCGTCAGCCTGCGTCTGGAGCCCTGTCGGCGTCCCGGGCCTTACGCATGCTGTCGACCATGTAGGCCGTGGCCCGCTCCCAGGCTTTCCTGTTGTCGCCACGGAAGTCGAACACTTTGGAGTAGGTCGTGCGCCCGCTCGCGACATCCTTGATCTCGATGTGCAGCGTGCCGATGAGGGTGGACACCTTCCACACCCAGCCGATCATCACCCGGTCGGCGCCCGCCTTGCGAGCAATGTCGAGTTCGCAGCCGTTGCAGGCGCGCAGATACGTACCGGGGTTCACTTCGGCCACGGCCTTGGCGACCGCGCCAGGGTCGACAACGTCGTAGAGACCCGCTGCCTTGATGCGCTCGCCGGTGTACCGGGTCAGCTCCGACAGCATCTCCGCGTGGCGCGAAGCCGGCCCCACCTCGCCCGAGGTGTCGTTGATCTCGAAGGGCAGGATGGCGAGCTTCGCCCGCGGCTCGGCGTTAGCGGAACTCACGCCGGCCCACGCGATCAGCGCCGCCAGCGCCAGGCCGCAGATGCGTGCTAACTTTTCCATGATCGTCGTTCCTCTTAGCAGGTGTTCGGTATTTGAGGAACGCTAAGCAACGCCCATGCGTGCCAATAGGGGCCGTTACCCGCCGAAAGTCGGGCAATTTGCCCAAGGTATCCCTGCTATTGTCGAGCCATGTCCAGGACCATGACCATGACCGGCTTGCCCCGCCCAACGGACACCGCACGACCGAGGCACCGAACTATCGATCTTAAGCGTTCGCTGGTTCTGCGCATTGTCCTCGCGGCGGTTCTCTGTCTGGTAACGGTGACGATCGTCACACTCGTCGAGGCGCATCGCGACGCCAACCGGCGCGCCGCCACGACGGCCGACCTCGTCGCCCGTCAGCTGGAGCTTCAACTGCTGCGGATCAAGGCCGGCCTCGACCTGGCGCAGCGCTTTCCCGAGTGGCAGACGGTTACGGCGGCGGGTATCGGCGACGGCCAATGCGTGCGCTTCTATGCACCCAGCGGCGAGATGCAGCGCGGCGACTGCGTGGGCTTTCCGCCGGGCGCCGGCGCCGCACCCGAATGGTTCACGGCGACATCCGCCGCGCTTTTTGCATCCGATAAGGGCGTGAGCCGCGCCGTTGCCTACAAAGGCATCGATTATGGCACCGTGACCGTGACATCCGCACCGGAGGCGGTCGCCGCCCGTGTGTGGGACGCGCTCAGACAGCCGCTGCTGCTCACGTTCCTCACCGTCATCGCCGTCTCGGTCCTCGTCTACGCAGCGCTCGCCCGCGCACTGGCCCCGACTAAAGACGTTATCGCCGGACTGAACCGCATCGCCGCCGGCGATTTCAGCTATCGCCTGCCCGAGTTCTCCCTCGCCGAGCTGCAGCGCATCAGCGAGGTATCGAACCAGCTCGCCGCCAAGATCGAGGCGACGCTTGCCGAACGCGCCGATCTGTCGAAGCGGCTGATGAACACGCAGGAGGACGAGCGCCGGCACCTCGCCCGGGAGCTTCACGACGAGTTCGGTCAAAACCTCACCGCCATGGCCGCGCTCGCAGCTTCGATCGAGCACACGGCTGAGGACGAGTGCCCTGCGCTTGTTGCCGAGGCGCGCAGCCTGGCCCACATCGCTGCGGGCATGATGACGTCGCTGCGCGGCACCCTGCTCCGGTTGCGGCCCGCCGACTTCGACCGCTTCGGTCTCGTCGAAAGCTTGCGCCAGCTCATCGACATGTGGAGCCTGAGCCGCCGCCGCGAGACCAGTTTCGAGCTCGACATTCCCCCCGAGATTGCGCTGCCGGACAACGCCGCGATCCATGTTTTCCGCATTGCCCAGGAAGGACTGACCAACGCGGCAAGGCATGCCGGCGCCAGTCACGTGCGTCTCAGCGTCGAGCCGGTCACCGGAGCCGAAGCCAGCAGGCCCACCGGCATCAACCTCACCATCGAGGACGACGGCAACGGCTGTTCCACCGCCGTCGCCGACGAGACGCACGGCATGGGCCTCATGAACATGCGTGAGCGGGTGGCGGCGCTTGGGGGCTCGATCTCATTCGACGATGCCGCCGGAAAGGGACTCAAGGTGCGTGTCTTCGTCCCCGTCAACGCGGAGGATCGGGAGAGCTATGGACACGCCCGGCATTAGCGTCATGCTCGTCGACGATCACGCCGTGGTGCGCGAAGGCTACCGGCGGCTGATCGAGAAGCATAATGGTATGAAGGTCGTCGCCGAAGCCGCCGACGGAGATGCCGCGTACAAGCTATACAAAGAACTGACCCCCGACGTCGTCGTCCTCGATCTCACCATGCCGGGCCGCGGCGGCATCGAGGTCATCCGCCACCTGCGCCAGCGCGACGGGGGCGCCCGCATCCTCGTCTTCAGCATGCACCAGAACGCCGCCTACGCCCTGCAGGCATTCCAAGCCGGCGCCCGCGGCTACATCACCAAATCGAGCCCGCCCGAGTTGCTCGTCACCGCCATCCGCGACGTCGCCGCCGGCAAGAAGGCCCTGAGCCCGGACATCGGGCATGAGCTCGCCATGATGCGCATCAACCCTGAAGCGCTGGCCCCGGAAAGCCTGACGGCGCGCGAGTTCGACATCTTTCGCATGCTGGCCGAAGCCAAGTCCGTCGGCGAGATCGCCGCCACGCTCAACTTGTCGACCAAGACGGTGGCGAACTACCATTACCTCATCAAGTCGAAGCTCGGCGTCTCCTCCGACATCGAGCTCGTGCACCTCGCCATGCGCCTCAAGATCATTGACGCGGACAAAATCCAGACCAGCGACTAGCCGCCATTTGCGGGGGTAAACGACCGCCATCTTCGCGCCAGCCACGTCGGCACATGCAGTCGATGCTCGATGAAGGCGGGGCCGCGCGCCCTGCCCATCCTCAGACGAAACGGAAGACCGCCGCGGCCACGGCACACGTCCAGTAACCGCGCTGGTCTCCCTCGCCATATGCAGTCACCGACGTGCTGCCGATGATGAGGTTGCTGGTCTGATAGACCCGCTTGCGTTCGTCCCATGCCGCGTCGGGATCGAATTCGATGCCGAGCGTCGAAGCCAGCATCGAGGCTGCCAAGTCTTCGGCATAGTCACCGCTCTGTTCCGCAGTCATGCCGAACCCATGGTGCTCGGAGATGTATCCGTACATCGACGGGTCCGTTGGGCGGGCCAAGCCTATGCTCGAATGGACACGCCGTCC
>DASRYA010000112.1:0-9734 GCA_035687305.1 Hyphomicrobium sp.
ACGGCGAGCGGAACCAGCATGACCGGCGGGCTCTCGTGGGCGTGGTCGAATGTATGAGCGTCGGCGCGCGTCCGTCCGTGGAACGTCATGAACATCAACCGCCATGAATAGAACGAGGTCATCAGCGCCGCGATGACCAGCGCCCAGAATGCGTAGTCGCCCGGCGTATGCGCAGCGTGCGCGGCCTCGATGATGGTGTCCTTGGAATAGAAGCCGGAAAGGCCGCCGAGGTGCGGAATGCCGAACCCCGTCAGCGCCAGCGTGCCGATCAGCATCATCGCCCAGGTGAACTGCAGCTTCGGACGCAGGCCGCCCATTTTGCGCATGTCCTGCTCGTGGTGCATGGCGTGGATGACGGATCCTGCCCCGAGAAACAGCAGCGCCTTGAAGAAAGCGTGGGTGAAAAGGTGGAACACGCCCGCCTGATACGCGCCGACGCCGCAGGCAACGAACATGTAGCCGAGCTGGGAGCACGTCGAATAGGCGATGACGCGCTTGATGTCGTTCTGCACGAGGCCGACGGTGGCAGCGAAGAACGCCGTGATGGCGCCGATCAGCACCACGAACTGCAGGGCGTCAGGCGCATGCTCGAAGATGGGCGACAGCCGCGCGACCATGAACACGCCGGCGGTGACCATCGTCGCCGCGTGGATCAGCGCCGAGACCGGGGTCGGGCCTTCCATGGCATCGGGCAGCCAGGTGTGCAGCAGGAACTGCGCCGACTTGCCCATCGCGCCCATGAACAGCAGCAGGCAGACCGTGGTGAGGATGTCGACCTGGTAGCCGAGGAACTCGAACGTCTGCCCCGCAACGCCCGGAGCGGCATCGAAGAGCTGCTGCAGGTTGACGGTGCGGAAGACGAGGAACAGCCCGAAGATACCGAGCAGGAAGCCGAAGTCGCCCACGCGGTTGACGACGAAGGCCTTGATGGCGGCCGCGTTGGCTTCCGGTTTCGTGTACCAGAAGCCGATCAGCAGGTAGGAGAAAAGGCCGACGCCTTCCCAGCCGAAGAACATCTGCACGAGGTTGTCGGCCGTCACCAGCATGAGCATGGCGAAGGTGAAGCCGCTGAGGTAGGCGAAGAAACGCGGGCGGCTGTCGTCCTCGTGCATGTAGCCGATGGAATAGACGTGCACGAGCGCCGAAACCGTGGTGACGACGACGAACATCACGGCCGTCAGCGTATCGATCCTGAACGCCCAGCCGATGTCCAGTTCGCCCGACGTGATCCAGCGCTCGATGGTGACGTGCGCCGTCTCCTGGCCGAACCCGACGCGCCAGAACACCAGCCACGAGAGCACGCACGAAACCAGCAGAAGACCCGTCGTGACGAGCTCCGAGGGACGGGCGCCGATGAGGCGTCCGAACAGCCCAGCGATGAGTCCGCCGAGCGCCGGCAGGAAAACGATGGCCGAGTAGATCATCCAGCCTCAGCCCTTCATCATGTTGATGTCTTCGACCGCGATGGAGCCGCGGTTGCGGAAGTAGACCACGACGATGGCAAGGCCGATGGCGGCCTCCGCCGCGGCAACCGTGAGGTTGAACAGGGCGAAGACCTGCCCCACGAGATCGCCGAGGTAGTAGGAGAACGCCACGAAGTTGATGTTGACCGCCAGAAGCATCAGCTCGATCGACATCAGGATGACGATCACGTTCTTGCGGTTGAGGAAGATGCCCAGCATGCCCACCGTGAAGAGGCAGGCCGCGACGGTGAGGTAATGTCCGATGCCGATGGTCATGTTGCCCCCGCGTGCCGCTAGCTCTGCGCCTCAGCGGCGGGAATGACTGCCCCGCCCGGCGGCACCTTGACGATCTCGACGCCCGTGGCCGGCGTACGCGCGACCTGCTTGGCGATCGACTGGCGCCGCACGCCCGTCCTGTGTTGCAGCGTCAGCACGATGGCACCCACCATGGCGACGAGCAGCACGAGCCCGGCAATCTCGAAGAAGAAGACATAGCGCGTGTAGAGCACGAGCCCCAGCGCCTGGGTGTTGGAGGTCTCATGGCCCAGCTCCGCGAGCGATGCGCCTGGGTTTTGCGCAAGGCCCAGGCCGAAACCGCGCCCCATGAACAGCAGCAGCAGCTCCGCCAGAACGATGCCACCGACGAGCAGCCCCACCGGCGCATTCTTGATGAAGCCGGCGCGCAGCTCCGCGAAATCGACGTCGAGCATCATCACGACGAAGAGGAACAGCACCGCCACCGCGCCCACGTAGACGATGACCAGCAGCATCGCCAGGAACTCGGCGCCGAGCAGCACGAAGAGGCCCGCGGCGTTGAAGAACGCCAGAATGAGGAACAGCACCGCATGCACGGGGTTCTTGGCCACGATGACCATGACGCCCGCCGCGACGCAGAGCACCGCGAAGAGATAAAAGAAGCCAGCCGTCAGCGCCATTGCGTGCGATCCACAGCCCTTGGGCTCGCCGCCCCGGAGCGCAGGCCGCAAAGATGCGGCAGCCCTCGGACCGGCAGCCATTTTCGCGCTAGGGTGAGTACCCTATGCGCTCTCACAATCCAAGCGCCGAGAGCGTTTATGCCGCCCCGGCGCGCGATTTGCCCGTTTCCCGGGCCGTGCAACGTGCCCCATGATTCGCCGGTCCGGCTTGACCGGCACCAAGACGATCGCGGTTACCGGTATGGCGCATCGAGCGCGATGTTCCGCGCGAGCTCCCGCTCCCACCGGTCGCCGTTATCGAGCAGCTTCTCCTTGTTGTAGTAGAGCTCCTCGCGGGTCTCGGTGGAGAACTCGAAGTTCGGGCCCTCGACGATGGCGTCCACCGGGCAGGCCTCCTGGCACAGGCCGCAGTAGATGCACTTCACCATGTCGATGTCGTAGCGGGTGGTGCGGCGCGTTCCATCGTTGCGGCGCGGACCGGCCTCGATGGTGATCGCCTGGGCCGGACAGATCGCCTCGCACAGCTTGCACGCGATGCAGCGCTCCTCCCCGTTGGGATAGCGCCGCAATGCATGCTCACCGCGGAAGCGCGGCGAAAGGGGGCCGCGCTCGAACGGGTAATCCAGCGTCTTCTTCTTGGCGAAGAAGTAGCGCATGGAAAGCCCGAAGGCCTGCACGAACTCCCACAGGAACAGCGACTTTACCGATTGTGCAACGTTCATGGCCACGTCTTTAGATCCTTCTGGCCCCGCTTCAGGCAGCGCGCGCGTACTGCAGAATACCGGCGACGATCACCACCATGGCGAGGGAAAGCGGCAGGAACACCTTCCAGCCTAAGCGCATCAACTGGTCGTAGCGGTAGCGGGGCACCATCGCCTTCGCCATCGAGATGAGGAAGAAGACGAACACGCTCTTGGCGAGGAACCAAAAGATTCCAGGTACCCACGTGAAAGGCGCCACCGCGACCGGCGGCAGCCAGCCGCCGAGAAACAGGATGGTCGTGAGCGCACACATGCCGACGATGGACACGTACTCGCCCAGCATGAAGAGAAGATAGGGTGTCGAGGAGTATTCGACCATGAATCCGGCGACGAGCTCGGATTCCGCCTCGACGAGGTCGAACGGCGGCCGGTTCGTTTCCGCCAGCGCCGAGACGAAGAAGATCACGAACATCGGGAACAGGGCGAGCCAGTACCAGTCGAGCGCCGACGCGGGCAGCCCTACGCGGGTGCCGATGCCCGTCTGTTGCGCATTGACGATGTCGGTGAGGTTCAACGAGCCGACGCACAGGATCACCGTGATGATCACGAAGCCTATCGAGACCTCGTAGGACACCATCTGCGCCGCCGACCGCAGCGAGCCCATGAACGGGTACTTCGAGTTCGAAGCCCAGCCGCCCATGATGATGCCGTAAACCGCGAGCGAGGAGAGCGCGAGCAGGTAGAGAACGCCGACGTTAAGGTCGGAGATGACCCACTTGCCCCATCCGTCCTGGTTGACGGGAATGACCGCCCACGCGGCGAGCGCGAACGTCGCCGTCGCGATAGGGGCAAGCAGAAAGACGCCCTTGTTGGCGCCCGCGGGAATGACGGGCTCCTTGAAGACGAACTTCAGAAGATCGGCGAACGATTGCAACAGGCCGAAGGCCCCGACCACGTTCGGACCGCGCCGCATCTGCACCGCCGCCCAGACCTTGCGGTCCATCAGCAGCAGAAACGCAATGATGACGAGCAGCGCGACGAGTGTGAGCAAGCTCCACCCGACCATGATCGCGAACCAGAGGCCGTAATCCCACCAGAGCTGCCAGGAGCTGTCGGTCATCTGAACGTCTCGTCCTTACTCGGCCGCCTTGAGGCGGGGCGAGCCCTGCACGGTTTTCTTCAACGCGCTCATCTCAGCCATCACAGCCGAGGCGCGCGCAATCGGGTTGGTGAGGTAGAAGTCGCGAATCGGCGAAGCGAAGGCTTCAGCGGTCACCGCGCCGCCCGCCTTGGCAAGCGTCTCGATACCGCCGAGCGGCGCAGGGGAAAGTGCATCGAGGTGCGCCAGATGCGGCACGGCCTTGTACATGTCGCGCCGCAGGGCGTCGAGGTTGTCGTAGGGCAGCGTCTTGCCGACCTTGGCCGACAGCGCACGCAGAATTGCCCAATCCTCCTTCGCCTCGCCCGGCGGAAACACGCAACGTACAGCGAGCTGCGCGCGGCCCTCGGTGTTGACGTAGGTGGAGCTCTTCTCGGTGTAAGCCGCACCCGGCAGGATCACATCGGCGCGGTGCGCGCCGCGGTCGCCATGGTGGCCTTGATAGATGACGAACGATTTGCCCGGAGCGGGAAGTTCGATCTCATCGGCTGCGAGAAGATAGAGCACATCGAGATTGCCCTTGCCCGCCGCGGCGATCATGCCGGCAGCGTCGAGACCGCCCTTCGCCGGCACGAGGCCGAGGTCGAGCCCGGCGACGCGGGAGGCCGCCGTATGCAGCACGCTGAAGGGGTTCCATCCCGCAACGTCCTTGCCTGCAACAGCACCAAGCGCAATCTTTGCCGCGAGCGCCATCACCGCCGCGCCATCGGCACGGGCCGGAACACCGGCGCCGACGATCACGAGCGGGTTCTGCGCGCCCTTCAGCACTTCGGCGAACGAATGCTTGCCGTCGGCGACTTCGCCGAGCGTCTGCGCGCCCGCGCCCAGGTATTCGTAGCCATAGGTGAGCTGTGCCGCCTCACCGATCACGCCGACCTTGAGCCCGCCCTGCCGCCAGCGCTTCAGGATGCGGGCGTTGAGCACCGGCGATTCGAGGCGCGGATTGGTGCCGACGAGCAGGATCGCATCCGCTTGGTCGATGCCGGCGATGGCCGAATTGAACAGGTAGCTCGCGCGCCCGAGCGCGGGATCGAGCTTCGCGCCATCCTGGCGGCAGTCGATGCTCTTGATGCCGAGGCGGCCTGCGAGATCCTTCAGCGCGAACATCTCCTCCGCGCCGCAGAGATCGCCGGCAATGATGCCGACGCGTGCCGGATCCGCGGCCGCGAGCTTCTCCGCGGCAAGGCCGAGCGCCTCGTCCCAGCTCGCCGGACGGAGCTTTCCGTTCTCGCGCACGTAAGGATGATCGAGCCGCTGCGTGCGAAGCCCGTCACAGGCATAGCGGGTCTTGTCGGAAATCCATTCCTCGTTGACGTCGTCGTTGTTGCGCGGAAGCACGCGCAGCACGGTCGGCCCGCGCGAGTCGACGCGGATGGCGGCGCCGAGCGCATCCATCACGTCGAACGATTCCGTCTTCTCCAGCTCCCACGGGCGCGCGATGAACGACCACGGCCGGTGCGTCAGCGCACCCACGGGGCACAGATCGTTCACGTTGGCCGACAGCTCCGAGAGGATGCCGCGGTCGAGGTAGGTCGTGATCTCCATGTCCTCGCCGCGCCCGATGGCGCCGAGCTCTTCCACACCCGCAACTTCCGTCATGAAGCGGACGCAGCGGGTGCAGTGGATGCACCGGGTCATGAAGGTCTTGATGAGCGGACCGATGTATTTTTCCTCGACGGCGCGCTTGTTCTCGACAAAGCGCGAGCCGCCGAAGCCGAAGGCCATCGCCTGGTCCTGCAGATCGCACTCGCCGCCCTGATCGCAGATCGGGCAATCGAGCGGGTGATTGATGAGCAGGAATTCCATCACGCCTTCGCGCGCGGCCTTCACGAGCGGGCTGGCGGTGAGCACCTTGCGCGGCGCGCCGTCCTTGTTCGGCGGCAGGTCCGCAACGCCCATCGCGCACGAGGCGATCGGCTTCGGGATCCCCTCCACCTCGACGAGGCACATGCGGCAGTTGCCGGCGATCGACAGGCGCTCGTGGTAGCAAAAGCGCGGGATCTCGGCGCCGGCCATCTCGCACGCCTGCAGGATGGTGGTGCCGGGCTCGACTTCGATCAGCTTGCCGTCGATGATGATTGGCTTCGTCATTGGTCTGTTCCGATCAGCGCGTCATCGCGTGGCGATGGCGAGCACGGCGAGGCCGCCGATGAAAAGCGCGAGCGACACCCAGCCCTTGGCGTAGGGTGAAAGCGGCGCCCCCGTGATGCGCTGCGAATACCATGCACCGCCGAGGTAACCGGCGATGCCGCCGATCACTGCGCCGATGCATCCCCACGAGAGATAGAGCAGCGCGCCCAGCGCCAGCGCGCCTGCGACTGCGGGGAGCGTGAATGAGGCTATGAGCAGCGCCAGCAGGTCCACGTGCAATCCCTCATTTGACGTTCGGTCGGACAGCAGTGGCATCTTCCGATTTGGCTTGCCTCGCCCACACCTTCAAAAGATCGCCAACTTCGATACCGTCAATCGTCATCCCATCCATCTGGCATCCGGACAGAGAAGCGCCAGCAAGATTGGCATCCTCAATCCGCAGTCCCGCGAGGTTCACGTTGCGCACGCGCCAGCCGGACATATTGATGTCGTGAAACGTGCCGCCCGACATATTCACGTTTTCATAGCTCGAGCCCGACAGGTTCACGTCGTCGAAACGCGAGCCGGACAGATCGCTGACGGTTACGTCCAGCCTGTGTTTCTCGCGGTGAATTTTCATGCGCTTACTCCGCCGCTTCCTTGACCGGGGAGCGACGCTCGTCGATGCGCGCCTCGATCAGGTGGCGGTAATTGCGAATGAGACCTTGCACCGGCCAGGCAGCGGCATCGCCGAGCGCACAGATCGTATGTCCCTCCACCTGCTTGGAGACGTTGAACAGAAGATCGATCTCGCGCTTGTCGGCCTCGCCCCGGCGCATGCGCTCCAGGACGCGCCACATCCAGCCGGTTCCTTCCCGGCAGGGCGTGCACTGGCCGCAGCTCTCGTGCTTGTAGAAATAGGCGATGCGCGAGATGGCCTTGATGACGTCGGTGGACTTGTCCATGACGATCACCGCCGCGGTTCCAAGGCCCGACTTCAGCTTGACGAGGGCATCGAAGTCCATCGTCAGGTCCTGGCACTGGTCGGCGGGGATGAGCGGCATGGACGAGCCGCCCGGAATCACGGCGAGCAGGTTGTCCCAGCCGCCACGCACTCCGCCGCAATGGTCGTCAATGAGCTGGCGCAGCGGAATGCCCATCTCCTCCTCGACGACGCACGGCTTGTTCACGTGGCCGGAGATCTGGAACAGCTTCGTGCCGGTATTGTTCGGCAGGCCGAGCGAGGCAAACCATGCTCCGCCGCGCCGCAGGATGTCCGGCACCACCGCGATGCTCTCGACGTTGTTCACCGTCGTCGGCGCACCATAGAGGCCGACGTTCGCAGGGAACGGCGGCTTCAGGCGCGGCATGCCTTTCTTGCCCTCGATCGATTCGATGAGAGCCGTCTCCTCGCCGCAGATGTAGGCGCCCGCGCCATGGTGGACGACGATATCGAAGTCCCAGCCGTTGACGTTGTCCTTGCCGATCAGCTTAGCATCGTAGGCTTCGTCCACCGCCGCCTGCAGGCGCTCGCGCTCGCGGATGAATTCGCCGCGCAGATAGATGAAACAGGTATGCGCCTTCATGGCGAACGCAGCCAGCAGCGCGCCCTCGATCAACAGGTGCGGATCATTGCGCATGATCTCGCGGTCCTTGCACGAGCCGGGCTCGGACTCGTCGCCATTGATGACGAGGTATGAGGGCCGCGGGTCGTTCTTGGGCATGAACGACCACTTGAGACCGGTCGGGAAGCCCGCGCCGCCGCGGCCGCGCAGACCCGAGGTCTTCATCTCGTTGATGATCCAGTCCGGCCCCTTCTCGATCAGGGCCTTCGTGCCATCCCATGCGCCGCGCGCACGCGCTCCCGCAAGCCGCCAGTCATGGAAGCCGTAGAGGTTGCGAAAGATGCGGTCTTTGTCCTGCAGCAGCATTGCAGTCGTTCCCTACACCTTCTCCGTACCGCGCTTGCCTTCCTCGAGCAGCGTCGTCGGGCCGCCCTCGGGGCACGATGCCTGACGCCCGGTTTGCGAGCCGGGCTTCACAGGCTTTCCGGAATGCAAATCATGCAACAGCCGGTCGAGGAGGTTCGCGTCGAGATCCTCGTAGGTGTCCTTGCCGATCTGCACGACCGGCGCGTTGGCGCAGCAGCCGAGGCATTCGACCTCTTCCCACGAGAACTGGCCATCGGCCGAGAGCTCATGGGGATGCTCTGCGATGCGCTCCTTGCAAACCTCGATCAGCGCCTCCGAGCCGCGCAGCATGCACGGCGTTGTCCCGCATACCTGGAGATGGGCTGTCTTCCCCACCGGGGCAAGCTGGAACATCGTGTAGAAGGTCGCCACCTCCAGAACACGGATATAGGCCATGCCCAGCATGTCCGCGACGGCGCGGATGGCGGGCTCCGTGGTCCAGCCCTCCTGCTCCTGGGCGCGCCAAAGCAGCGACAGCACGGCGGAGGCTTCTTTGCCCGGCGGATATTTGGCGATCTGCCGCTGCGCCCAGGCCAAATTGTCCGGGGTAAAGGCGAAGCTCAGCGGCTGCTCTGGATATAGGCGGCGGACTGCCAAGGTTGGCACCTCTTGGAGTACGGCTGGAGCCCGCAGCACGGGCCACATTCGGTCCCGGTTGTCCGCGGGTCGTGTCGCTGGGCTTGACGCAGCGCACAATCACCCGTTCACTACGTCCAGACGCGCACTAAGGCAAGCGATTGCCGTCAAGGTGCGCGCTTGCGCCGTTGACGGTTGTCAGAATAACGCGGCGATAGGCTCCCACAGCACCCAAAGGGCGACGAGGGCGAGCGCCGCGAGCGGCGCCAGCAGCAGCGACGTCTGGGCGCCGACGCGCAAAAAACCGCTCCAGAAGACGGCCAGCGCCACCCCGAAAACGGCGATCACAAATCCGCCGCCTGCCGTTCCGCGCAAGATGGCCAGCGCAAGCCCCACGGCAATGCACGCCAGCGCGAGGGAGAGCGTCACCGCCGGCAGGCTGGCCTGCGCGGTTCCCAGCGGCCACCCGGTACGGCGCGCCAGCGGACGATAGGCCGCCAGCGACAGGCCCCACCCGATGGCCCCGACGGCCAGGAAAAACTGAAGATCCACCATCGCCGCTACCGGTCGATTTCGCCGAAGACGATGTCCAGCGAGCCGAGAATGGCCGAGACGTCGGCCAGCATGTGCCCGCGGTTCATGTAATCCATCGCCTGCAGATGCGGAAAGCCCGGCGCGCGGATCTTGCAGCGGTAAGGCTTGTTCGACCCGTCGGCCACCAGATAGACGCCGAACTCGCCCTTCGGCGCCTCGACGGCGGCATAGACCTCGCCGGCCGGCACGTGGAAGCCTTCGGTGTAGAGCTTGAAATGGTGGATCAGCGCTTCCATGGAGCGCTTCATGTCGCCCCGGCGCGGCGG
>DASRYA010000113.1:0-13777 GCA_035687305.1 Hyphomicrobium sp.
GCTTCGAGATAGTCATGTCGGGCTCCAGGGGGCGGACGATGGCGACGGCTGATCGGCCGAACATCGATAGTGTCAGAGGCGACACTAGAAGTCACGGCCTCCCCCCGATATAGGATGCCTCCACGCAGAGGGCAGCCTTGACGGAAGATAAGCCTTCGCACCGGGGCAAGGAGGGACGCATGCGAGCGCTGCTGGCGCTCAGCCGCTGGATCGATAGCGCAACGCGCATCATCGGTCAGTCGGTCGCCTGGTTTGTCATCCTCGCCGCCGTCATCAGTGCCGGCAACGCGATCGTGCGCAAGCTCCTCGACAGCAGCTCCAATGCCTGGCTCGAGGTGCAATGGTGGCTGTTCGCCGTCGTGTTCCTGCTTGCTGCGCCCTGGACGCTCGCCCTCAACGAGCACATCCGCATCGACATCCTCAACGAGCGCTTCTCCCCTCGCGTACGCAACGCCATCGAGATCATCGGCCACGTCTTCTTCCTGCTCCCCACGGCCGCCCTCATCGCTTACACCTCGTGGGGCTTCGCCTGGGCGTCGTGGGAGCAGAACGAGCAATCGTCGAACTACGGCGGCCTGCCCCAGTGGCCGATCAAGTTTCTGATCCCGCTTGCGTTCGCGCTGCTGTTTGCGCAAGGCATCTCCGAACTCATCAAGCGTATCGCCATCATCAACGGCGATCTGCCGGGCGACCGGTCCGATGGCGGCCATCCCGCCGCCACCACCGGCGCCGGGCATCTGGAGACCGATCCCGCGCAGCTGCCGGTCGCGTCCCCTCCAGCCGGCAAGCCCGGCTAGGCACAGCGAGGGGGAACGATGCTCGCATTCGTCGCGGAAAATATGGCGCCGATCATGTTTGCGGCGCTCGTGCTTTTCCTGCTGCTTGGCTACCCGGCCGCCTTCTCGCTCGCCGCCGTCGGGCTCGTCTTCTTCGTCGTCGGCGTCGAACTGGCGCCCTATTCCGGCGGCGCCATCAATCTGTCGTGGCCGCTGCTCGGCACCATGCCCGAGCGCATCTACGGCGTGATGACGAACGACACGCTGCTGGCCATACCCTTCTTCGCTTACATGGGGCTCATACTCGAGCGCTCCGGCATGGCGGAGGATCTGCTCGAGACCGTCGGCCAGCTCTTCGGAAGCGTCCGCGGCGGCCTTGCCTATGCGGTGATCTTCGTCGGCGCGCTGCTCGCCGCGACGACGGGCGTCGTCGCCGCTTCCGTCATTTCGATGGGCCTCATCTCGCTGCCGATCATGTTGCGCTACGGCTATGATGCGCGCTTCGCCACCGGCACGATTGCTGCCTCAGGCACGCTGGCGCAGATCTTCCCGCCGTCACTCGTTCTCATCGTGCTGGCCGACCAGCTCGGCCGATCCGTGGGCGACATGTATACCGGCGCCCTCGTCCCCGCGATGATCCTCGCCGGCCTCTATGCGGTCTTCGCCTTCTTCGTTTCTTTGTTCTGGAAGGATGCCGCGCCCGGTCTGCCGTCCGACGCCATCCGCTACCGCGAGGCCAGCGGCGCGCGCGGCTATCTCTCATTGGTGCTGCTGAGCGTAGCTTGCGGCGCGGCCGCGCTCTTCCTGATGCACGGCACTCACTATAAGGGCGGCGACTTCGTCGTGCTCACGATGACGCTGGCGGTGTGCCTCGCCATTGCGGGCGCCGGCGTGAGCCGGATCACACGCTTCCTCGGCGGTCCGCATCTCCTGTCTACGCTCGCCGAGCAGGTGGTGTTCGTGATGGTGCCGCCGCTCCTTCTCATCTTCCTCGTGCTCGGCACCATTTTCATCGGCGTCGCGACGCCGACCGAGGGTGGCGCCATGGGCGCGGTGGGCGCCATGCTGCTCGCGTTCGGCAAACGCCTCAGCGAGAAAAATCCCGGTCGCTTCAGCATCGAGATCATGCGCTCGGCGGCGCAGTCGACGGCAAAGCTGTCTGCGTTCGTGATGTTCATCCTCATCGGCGCGCGCATCTTCTCGCTCACCTTCTACGGTGTGAACGGCCATCTCTGGGTCGAGCACCTGCTCGTGTCGCTGCCCGGCGGCGAGATCGGATTTCTGATCTTCGTCAACCTGCTGGTGTTCTTCCTCGCCTTCTTCCTCGATTTCTTCGAGCTCGCCTTCATCATCGTGCCGCTGCTGGCGCCTGCGGCGAGCGCGCTCGGCATCGATCTCATCTGGTTCGGCGTCATCCTCGCCGTGAACATGCAGACGAGCTTCATGCACCCGCCATTCGGCTTCGCGCTGTTCTACCTGCGCTCCGTCGCGCCGCGCAGCACATACGTCGACAAAGTGACGGGCCTCACCATGCCGCCGGTGACGACCGCACAGATCTATTGGGGTGCCATTCCCTATCTCGTCATCCAGCTCATCATGGTTGGCCTGCTGATCACGTTCCCCGGCCTGGTGCGCCATGATCCGGTTCCCACCGCGGCGCCGCCGGGAGCCATGGGAAGTCGCGGTGCGGCGCCCGCCTTCAAGAGCGAGGGCTTCCACCTGCCGCCCTATCCACCCGCCATCCCGGGCGCTCCGCCGCCGGATACGAGCGGCCCCGGCGCGCCCACGCTCGATATGTCCGTGCCGCCGGCGATCGTGAAGCCGTGAGCGAAGCAGTATAATCTCGGCTCGACATGCTTTCGAACTTGCGACGGAGCCTGGCCCATGGGTGACCTTTCCAAGCCGACGTGCCGGTTGATCCGGCCCAGCGACACCTACGATGGGAAACAGGGCCTCACCTATTTCGCCGGCATCGCATCGCAGACGGTTGGCTCGCAGGCCATCTGCATGCACCTGCTCACCATTCCGCCCGGCGGACGCGCCAAGGCGCATATGCATGAGAGCCACGAGACCGCGATCTATATCCTTGAAGGCGAGGCGCTGACGCTCTATGGCGACCGGCTGGAGCACCACACGATCGCAAAGGCGGGCGATCTGTTCTACATCCCAGCGGGGGTGCCGCACCTGCCCATCAACATGAGCGATAAGCCGGCCTCTGCGGTCATCGCGCGCACCGATCCCAACGAGCAGGAAAGTGTCGTGCTGCTGCCGGAGTTGGAAGCTCTCGCCGAGGAAGCGATCGCACGCTTCAGTGCCGGACACGGGAAGCCGGCGGAGGGCTGAGCGGCATTGCCGCGGATGTGAATTGCCGCGGGATGTGACGAGGGAGGATCGACGGCGCGGGCGCGCACATCGTGTCCCATCACGCGACCGCCGCTAGAGTGCTTCCGGAAAAGTGGGCACCGGTTTTCCGATAAGAAGCACGGCCAAGAGTGAGTGCTTCCGGAAAAGTGGGCACCGGTTTCCCGATAAGAAGCACGACCAAGAGTGAGTGCTTCCGGAAAAGTGGGCACCGGTTTTCCGATAAGAAGCACGACCAAGAGTGAGTGCTTCCGGAAAAGTGGGCACCGGTTTTCCGATAAGAAGCACGACCAAACAATGGTCTAGAGCCGTTCTGCGTTTCTAGCTAAACCGGAACGGCTCTAGCGGCGGCTTGAAATGAAGCTCGACCGCTGCGGAAAAAGTCTCGAAACCCGGAAGTCGCGCCCGGGTTTCGAGCTGCGTCATAGCATCAGAGGATCAGTACCCCTTCGGGCACCAGGACTCCGTAGAGGACTTGCAGGACACCGGGAAGGCGTTGACCATCTTCTCCGCTTCCGTCCACTCCTTCTGAGAGACGCTGCTGTTGTTGTTCTTGTCCATCGCGCTGAACTGCGGAACAGGATCAATCTTCAGCTTGGACGCGTTCGCTTCCCACTCCGTCTGCGAAATTGTGCCGCTGCCGTCCGTATCGACAATCTTGAATTTCTCTGCCCATCCTTCGGCGACAGCTGCCGTTCCCGAAAGCACAAGAACCGAAACGATAGCGACCCATTTTTTGGTCATTGCGTCTTCTCCCTAATCGCGCTCATCGGTCGTCGCCCATTGCGAGCAACGGCCCTCCCGCCGTTCGTCGGCGGCCTCCCATCGGGCGCTTAGTCTCGACGCTTTATCAATGGTAAGCCCTTCCAAATTCGACCGGGGCATACTGGCACGCAGCAGATCGCCGGCACCCGAAGACAATCACTCTTGCCCCTAGACTGCTTACGCGGGCCGCCACGCCCGCAGCGTTTCATGGTGCTCCGCAAATCGGAAAATTCCAGGCTACACCAACCCCTTGCGCTGCTGAATCATCATGAACGTATCGTAGGTGTGCTCGGCGAGCTGGAACCATAAATAGTCTTCGGCGCGGATCGCGAGCGTTGCCTCGTATACCTTCTTGAAGTCCGCATTCTTCGCACAGATCTCCGCGAAGACCTCGTTCGATGCCTTGAAACAGGCATCGAGCACCGCCTCGGAAAACGGCCTCGGCTCCGCGCCGCCGATGGCGAGATGGCGGATCGCCTTCGGATTCTGCAGGTCGTAGCGCGTCATCATCGCGATATCGGCGACCGCAGCCGCGGCACGCACCATGGCCTGGTAAGGCTTCGGCAGCCCGTTCCATTTGTCGATGTTGATGAAGAAGTGCAGCATCGCCTGCCCTTCCCACCAGCCCGGATAATAATAGTAGCGGGCGACCTTGGAGAACCCGAGCTTCTCGTCGTCGTACGGACCCACCCACTCGGCGGCATCGATGGTGCCCTTCTCCAGCGAAGGGTAGATGTCGCCGCCGGCGATCTGCTGCGGCACACCGCCGAGCCTCGCGATCACCGCGCCTGCGAGCCCGCCGATACGCATCTTGAGCCCGCGCCAATCCTCCGGCGTGTTGATCTGGCGGCGATACCAGCCGCCCATCTGCGTGCCGGTGTTGCCGCCCGGAAAGGCGATGATCCTATGGCGCGCATAGAACGCGTTCATCAGGTCGATGCCGCCGCCCTGATACATCCACGCATTCTGCATGCGGTAGTTGAGGCCGAACGGTATCGCCGTCGCGATGGCGAAGGTCGGATCCTTGCCCCAGTAGTAATAGGACGCGGTATGCGCGGCCTCGACGCTGCCGTTCGTCACCGCATCCGCCGCATTGAGGCCCGGAACGAGCTCGCCCGGTGCGAACACGCGCACGCGGAAATTCCCATCCGACATTTCGCCCAGCGCCTTGGCGAAGGTTTCCGCCGCGCCATAGATCGTGTCGAGTGACTTCGGAAAGCTGGAAACGAGACGCCATTCGACGGTAGGCCGCGTCTGCGCGATCGCGGGAGCTGCGAGCACACCGGTCGCGCCGCCCGCCGCGGTGGCCTTCAGAAATTTGCGGCGATCCACTTTTCTCGACACCAAATCCATCCTTGCGGCAATAACCGGCCATCCCGTTTGAGCAACAGGCCGTTATAGCGCGGGCGCTACCGTCGATAAACCGCGGCCGAAGCGCCGCTTGCCGCCTGCCTCGGCGGGGCCTAAATCCGAGCCATGCAGACGGGCGACATCGGCGCTGACGTAACGGGCGTACTGCTGGCGGGCGGTCGCTCCTCCCGCATGGGCGGGCGCGAGAAGGCGCTGCTGGACCTCGCCGGCAGGCCGATGCTCCAGCACGTCGCGGACCGATTCTGCCCGCAGGTCGCCCGGGCCGTCATCAACGCGAATGGCGATCCGGCACGGTTCGCCGGCTTTGCCCTGCCGGTGGTTGCCGACGGCATCGCAGGCCAGCCCGGCCCGCTCGCCGGGCTGCTCACCGGCATGGCCTGGGCGCAGCGCGAAACGCCTTCCGCCCGCTTCATTGCCACCGCTCCCGCCGACTGCCCCTTCCTGCCGCGGGATCTCATCTTCCGGCTGATGGCGGCACTGACCGGTTCGGATAGCCCCTGCGCCATCGCGGCCACCGGCGGCCAGCGCCATCCCGTCGCCGGGCTATGGCGCATCGGGCTTGCCGCATCCGCGGCCGATGCCCTGGCGCGGAACATGCGCGCGCTTCACCGCTTCGCCGATGCGCAGGGCTGCGCCGTCGCCGAGTTCTCCCCCGTGTCGATCGGCGGAACCGATATCGACCCCTTCTTCAACGTCAACACACCCGAGGACCTCGAACGAGCCGAGATGCTGCTCGGCACGGAGGACGTCCGTGCCTGAGGCGCCGCGCTCGAGACCGCCCGTTCTCGTCGGCATCGTCGGCTGGAAAAACTCCGGCAAGACGACGCTGGTCGAGCGCCTCATCCCGCCGCTTCAGCGCCGCGGCTTCAGGGTGATGACGGTGAAGCATACCCACCACGATCTGCGGCCGGCCGATGGCACCACCGACGGCGAGCGCCACGTACGGGCAGGTGCATTGAAAGCGATCGTCATTGCGCCCGACGCTTGGGAGATCAGCGGCGTGCGCCAGGTGAGCCCACCGCCGGCGCTCGGAGAGATCACCCCGCACGTGGCGGGCGCCGATATCGTCCTCGTTGAGGGGTTTAAAGCAGCGCCGATACCGAAGATCGAGCTGCGACGCGCCGCATCGCCCACCAAGGAGCCGCTCGCCCTCGGCGATACCAGGATCGCCGCGATCGCCGCCGATCACCCAACCGACGCGGGCGATCTGCCGCTGTTCGACCTCGACGACGCGGAGGCCATCGCCGGTTTCATCGCGGCCCTCGCCGGCTGAGCCACGAGGGGCGGCTTCCATCGCCGCTCCGCCAGCGCATGCGCCGACGCAGATAGCCGATCCCCACGACCAGGACGACGACGCCGACGGCGAGCCACAGCGCCCAGTTCTGCGAGAGGCTGCGGCTGACCTCCTGCTCCACATGCTCTGGAGACGGTACCAGACGGCCGGCGCGGTCGGCAGTGGTCGCTGCCTGCCAGGGCGCCGAAACCGCCCCTCCCGCATCCGCGTTCCCATTCAGACCAGCGCCAGCACGCAAGGCCAGCCACTGCAACAGCGCTATCAGGATACGCATAACTGTTCCGTCCCGGGTTCCTCCAATCACGGGGGAAACGCCGGCCATGCCCCGACCGGGGCCGCCGGACAGTCACGCACCGGCATTAGTCAGCCCAACGCGATAAAACCCTTGAACCCCCGGCCGCGGCCGCTAGCTTAGCTGAAGCTGGCGCGCCATCTATGCATGAGCGCCCATTCCTTCCACCAGGAGCACAACGCCAACCGTGGGACACCATCCCAACTCCCAATCCTTGCCGGCGCTGGTCGATCGCTTTGGCCGCACGATCACCTACCTGAGGGTGTCGGTGACCGACCGGTGCGACTTCCGGTGTGTTTACTGCATGTCGGAGCATATGAGCTTCCTGCCGCGGCGGGAGTTGCTGACGCTCGAAGAGCTGGACCGCATCTGCTCCGCCTTCGTGGCGCGCGGCGTGCGCAAGCTCCGGATTACCGGCGGCGAGCCGCTCGTGCGCAAGAACATCATGTGGCTGTTCGATGCGCTTTCCCGTCACATCTCCGCCGGCGACCTTGACGAGCTGACCCTCACCACCAACGGCAGCCAGCTGAAGCGCTTCGCCAGGGACCTGAAGGCCGCCGGCGTCGAGCGCATCAACGTCTCGATCGATACCCTCAAGCCCGACCGTTTTCGCGCCATCACCCGCTGGGGTGATTTCAGCACGGTGATGCAGGGCCTCGAAGCAGCCGATGCCGCCGGTCTCAAGGTCAAGATCAATGCCGTGGCGCTCAAGGGCACCAACGAGGACGAGATCGACGACCTCATCGGCTTCGCACATGGACGCGGCTACGACCTGACCCTCATCGAAACGATGCCGCTCGGCGAGATCGACGGCGGCCGCCTCGACCAGTATCTGCCGCTATCCATCGTGCGCGCGCGCCTGCTCGACCGTTGGACGCTGGAGGACATCCCGCTCAACACCGGCGGCCCGGCGCGCTACGTGCGCGTGAAGGAAACCGGCGGACGACTCGGCTTCATCACGCCGATGACGCACAACTTCTGCGAAAGCTGCAACCGCGTGCGCCTCACCTGCACCGGCACGCTCTATATGTGCCTCGGTCAGGAGGATGCCGTCGACCTGCGCGAGCCGCTCCGCGCCGGCCCCTCCGATGCTGCGCTCAACGCCGCCATCGACGAGGCGATGCTGCTGAAGCCGAAGGGCCATGACTTCGTCATCGACCGCCGCGCGAACCGTCCCGCCGTTGCCCGCCACATGAGCGTGACCGGCGGTTGATGTCCGCGAATACGGCACCTCCGGGCGGTGGCGGCTGAACGCGGCGCCGCCGCCTGCGAACCCGATCCCCCCATTCGCTCTCGAACATCCGCCCTCCGCCGTAATGGCCTGCGGGGCGCGCGCTTGTCTGCCGGCTGCTCTCAGCCGGACTTCGCGCAAGAAATCAACCTTGCCGCGCCAGGCAAACATCGCTCGTCTTTCGCAGTGTCCGCCCCGGCGCTCATCCGATCGGAGGATGCAGGCACCCTGCGCCCTAGGGCATCCTCACCGATGCAGGCGAACGCTTGGATCGTCCCTGGGAAATCTCGATGGCGTCCGGACTTGGAACGAGGCAGCAAAGCGGGAGCGAGCGCACTTGGCGCTGGATGCGTCCGACGCTGACGCAAATCGTCGTACTCGCCTTCCTCGGCATCTTCGCCGCGACACCTCTCGCCGCCGGCTGCGATGACGACGAGCGCCCCCCTGCGCCCCATTCGTTGCGCGCGAACTCTCTCGGCTCCGGCGGCATCATGCTGCAGTGGTCCAGCAATGTCGGGCACTATGACATCTACATCCGCGACAGCCGCGGGCGGCCGGTCAAGGAAGCGCCGGACATCGTCGGTGGCGCCACCAACAGGAACTACCTCGAGTTCTATGGCTTGGAACCGGACAAAGAGTACTTCTTCTCCATCCGCGCCCGTACGGAAGGCGGCCGGGAAGGATGCGTTTCCAAGAACGTCTCCGAAACGGTCAGCGCCAGGACCGACACCCCTGAAATGCACCAGTCCTGCAGCTACTACGCGCGGAATGCGATGCAAGGTATCGAGGAGATGCGGAAGAGGGAGTGCCGGATCCCCGAGGATACGCGCAGCATTTGGTCCACCGACGAAGGCACGCAGTTTCTGTATTGTCTCGAGCAGAAACGAGCCCGCACGCAGAGTGAAGCCCACGCCGAGTGGTTGCGCAATCAGGACGTTCAAGCCTGCAAGGATCGAGCGGCCTATTGCAACAAGTACAAGAACGCCGCTGTTGCTGCGGCGCGAACCAACAGGAGGCTGCGGTGCGGGTATACGGGGCCACGTTGGACCTCAGACGGCTCCGCGCACTACAGCTGGTGCATGGGTCTGCGTTGGTCGGATGCTGGGCTGACCGTCAAGGAAGGGATGGCGCGCACGCACCGCATTATCGCCTGCCGCAAAAGGAAGGCCAAAGCTGCCGGAGGCAGTGCCGGAAGCAGTGGCGGCGACGGTAGCGGCAGCGGGGGCACATGCTCCGGTGTGCCGAACGACTGGGCCGACATGCTCAACGCACACAACGAGCTGCGGGCGCAATATTGCGGGACCCCGCTCAAATGGAGCTGCGATCTCGCCGCCCAGGCAAAGAGCTACGCAGAAGAATGCAAATGCGGCCACGGCAACCCGGCGGGCATCGGGGAGAACCTGGCCGCCAGGAGCGTCGTCCCGGACAAATATCCGGCCGGAACCGACCGGCAGGCCTTCAACGACACCTGGGCCTGCGAGAAGGATCTTTTCGATTTCAAGAAGCCCGTAATCGTGGGCGGCTTCAAGACGAACTGTCTCCCGCCCCCGGCAGGGTCGGGCGTCAACGGGCATTTCACGCAGCTCGTGTGGAAATCCACGACAGAGGTCGGCTGCGGCCGCGCCAGGTGCCCCATCAAGGACGGCAATTGCAACCCGATAAAGGACGCAAACGGCAAAGAGAGCTACGAAACCCATTGGGTGTGCCGCTATAAACCGGGCGGCAACGACTCCGGGGTGCTCACCCAGAACGTCCAGAAGCCACCGGCGTGCTCGCAATCGTTCCGCGCGAATCCGGCGGCGACAACCTGCTCCCGTGGCATGGTGCTGATCGGCGGCACGTGCCGCTGCAAACCGGGAGAACGCTGGACCGGCCGCTCCTGCCGCAGGTTCAGCAGCACTTCCGCCGGCACCAGCGGCGCTGCCTCCGGCAAGACGTCGATCCCCACATGCCCGAGCGACCGCCCGGTGGGCACGCCGCCCAATTGCTGTCCAGTGGGCACGGCATTTGACGGCGGCGCCTGCCGTGCGCCAAAGCGGACAACGTCGAGCCCGGTGTGCTCAGGCGACCGGCCCGTCGGCACCTATCCCAACTGCTGCCCGCGGGGGACGTTCTTCAGCGACGGCAAGTGCCGCACGGGTGGCAGTGGCGCCAACGGCGTGCAGCCCGGCAGCCCCAGCGGATCGCCGAGGTGTTCCGGTGACCGCCCCGTGGGCACCTACCCCAACTGCTGTCCGCGAGGGACGTCCTTCAGCGGCGGCAAGTGCCGCGCGGGTGGCGGCGGCGCCAACGGCGTGCAGCCCAGCAGCCCCAGCGGACCCCCCAGGTGCTCAGGCGACCGTCCCATCGGCACCTATCCCAATTGCTGCCCGCAGGGCACGTCCTTCAGCGGTGGCAAGTGCCGCACAGGTGGCAGCGGCGGCGCCAACGGCGTGCAGCCCAGCAGCCCCAGCGGACCGCCCAGATGTTCGGGCGACCGTCCCGTCGGCACCTACCCCAACTGCTGCCCGCGAGGGACATCCTTCAGCGGCGGCAAGTGCCGTGCGGGTGGCGGCGGCGCCAATGGTGTGCAGCCCGGCAGCGCCAGCGGACCGACCAGGTGCTCGGGCGACCGCCCGGTCGGGACGCCACCCAACTGCTGCCCGGCCGGCACGAGATTTGAGAACGGCAGATGCGTGCGGCCGGCGACGCAACAGACACCGGGCTCGACGACGCAACCCAGTACGGGCCCGCGGACCTGTTCGGGAGGCCGCATCGGACGGCCCCCACACTGTCGCTGCCCATCAGGCACGCGCTATGTTGCAGGCCGTTGCCGGCGTACGTCGAGCCCGGCAAATCCAGGCCCATCGCCCAACAAGGTTTGCCCCTCGGGGCTCACCGGACCCAATTGCGATCAGATCATCGTCAAGTAGGCGCTAGAGTGCTTCCGGAAAAGTGGGAACCGGTTTTCCGATAAGAAGCACGACCAAACAATGGTCTAGAGCCGTTCTGCGTTTCCACCTAAACCGGAACGGCTCTAGATCTCGCGGGAGCCTTCCGGCATCCATTCGATACGAGCACGCTCAACAGCGCGCCGAAGACCGGGGGGTGATAAAACGCGCTTGATCAGAGCGCGTAACAGTCAGCCCAACAGACGGCGTACGCTCGCGCGCACAGCCTCCAGGCTGAACGGCTTCGACAGCACCGCAAGCTGCGCGCATTCGAGCGACTTCGCGCGCTCAAGCTGCTCGGCAAAGCCCGACATCAGCAGCACGCGCAGGCTCTGCTGCTTCAACGCACGCTGGGCGAGCGCGATGCCATCGAGCAGCGGCATCTCGACATCGCTCACCAGCACGTCGAACTTCTGCACGCCGCTTTCGACGCATTCGAGCGCCTCGCTGCCGTCCTGCGTGATGTGGACGCTGTGTCCGTCGGCCTCCAGCGCACGGCGCACGAGATCACGCGTCGACGCATCGTCGTCGGCGAGCAGAATGCGAGCCATGATTGTCTCCCCGTCTATTGGCGCACCACACGGCCGACGAACGGAAGCTCGCGATAGCGGTGCGCAACGTCCATGCCGTAGCCGACAACGAACTCGTTCGGACACAGGAAGGCATAGTAATCGGGCTCAAGATTGACCGCGCGCGGCAATTGTTTGTCGAGCAGCACGCACGTGCGGATGGAGGCAGCCCCGCGAGCGGCAAGGAGATCCTTGGCGAACGCGAGTGTACGGCCCGAGTCGAGCACATCGTCGATGATGAGAACGTTGCGCCCGCGTACGTCGAGGTCCATGTCGCGCAAAATGGATACCTGCCCCGAGGATATGCGCGCCTTCTTGTAGCTCGACAACGTCATGAAATCGACTTCCGGCGTCAGCCCCACGCGGTGCAGCGCCCGGATGAGGTCGGCGGCGAACACGAAGCTGCCCTTCAGCACCGCGACGACGAGCAGGTTCTCCAGCCGGGCGTCGGCAATCGCCCGTGCAAGCTCGTCGAGGCGCGTGGCTATGGCCTCGGGCGTGAAGATGACTTCAAGCTCGGTACCGCCAGTCCTCGTCGTATCGCTCATAGGTGCTATCCCCACCGCATCGGCCTCGTTTCGGGCAAGGATAGCAGGACATTGCATCCCCGCGGCAATACCGCCATAACGTTTCTTAGCGCGAATGCGCAGCCCTCTGCACACGAACCCGCCACATTCGTACCCGATTGATCCCTCGTCCCGCGTATTCCGTCGACCTGGGAGCCCGACGCCCCTTGCTGCAAACGGCTGGCTGAAACCCGTGATTCGTCTCTCGAACATCGCCCTTGCCTACGAGCAGGGGCCGGACATTCTCTCGGAGGTGAATTTCCATCTGCGGCCCGGGTCGTTCCACTTCCTCACGGGCCCATCGGGCGCGGGCAAGACGTCGCTGTTGCGACTGCTGTTCATGTCGCGGCATCCCACGCGCGGTCAGATCCATCTCTTTAACCAAGACGTGAGCCGCATCTCGACCGCCAAGCGCGCCCAGCTGCGCCGGCGCATCGGCATCGTCTTTCAGGACTTCCGGCTGCTCGACCATCTCACCACCTGGGAGAATGTCGCCCTTCCGCTGCGCGTCGTGGGCAAACGCCTCGCCGACTACCGCGAGGATGTCACGGATTTATTGCAGTGGGTCGGCCTCGGCGACCGCATGCACGCCTACCCCTCGATCCTTTCCGGCGGTGAGAAGCAGCGTGCGGCCATCGCGCGCGCCGTCATCGGCAAGCCGGAGCTGCTCCTCGCCGATGAGCCGACCGGCAACGTCGATCCGCAGATGGCGCGGCGCCTGCTGCGTCTTTTCATCGAATTGAACCGGCTCGGCACCTCGGTGTTGATCGCCACCCACGACCATCAACTCATGCGGCAGTTCAAGGCGCCGCGGCTGGAGCTGCACGACGGCCATGTCCGGATCGTATGACAGGCCAACCGGGCGTCGGGATCGAAACGCGCCGCAAACGGCCGATTTCGAACTCTACGACACCGTATTGACGGGACCGTCCGGGCCCAGCACGCACACGGGCTACGAGGCGCCCCACACCACCGGCCCGCTCGATGAAACGCCCGCCCGCAGGTTCGCGCCGACGCGCGGCCGCAAACCCAAGCACGAAGCTTCCAGCACGCCGGTCGTGCCGCCCGATTCGGTCACCGGCCGCTCGCTGACGCTCGTCATCGCGATCATGTGCTTCCTCGCCTGCCTCACCGCGGCCGCCGTCTACATGATCAACCAGTCGGCCAGCGCCTGGCTCAAAGATATCGCCAGCGAGGTGACGGCCCAGATCGAGCCGCGCGACGGCATGGACATGGAGAAGACGCTGCGGGACGCGGAAGATTTCCTGCGCAGCAAAAAGGGCATCGCGCGCGCCAACGCCCTCAGCCTCGAAGCTTCGACGAAGTTGCTGGAGCCCTGGCTCGGCCAGTCCGATGCATTGAGCGCCCTGCCGGTGCCGCGCCTCATCGCCGTCGAGCTCGACCGCGGCGAGCCGCCGGATATCGACGCCCTGCGCACCGAGCTGACGAAGCGCTTCCCTTCCTCCGTGCTGGATGATCACCGCCGCTGGCAGAAGCAGATCCGCACCGTCACCCGGTCGTTCGCGCTCGGAGGTCTCGCCATCTTCCTTCTGGTTGCTGCAGCCACCATCGCCATCATCGTTTCGGCGACCCGGTCGGCGCTCGCCTCCAACCGCGAGATC
>DASRYA010000114.1:0-3026 GCA_035687305.1 Hyphomicrobium sp.
CGCCGGGCGGCTCGACCTTGATGACGCGCGCGCCCTGATCGGCCAGCATCATCGCCGCGAATGGCCCCGACAGCATCTGTGTGAAATCGATCACGAGAACGCCTGCGAGCGCGCCCTTCGTATCGCGACTTTCGGTCATTACGTCTCGTCTCGAGCTGGAGAACGGGCTGCGAAAGCTCCCGGCGGACCGATTAGGGATACGTGACGGCCTTTCGTCAAGTATGGCTCGCCGTACCGAATATTGAACGGATGTTCACCAAAATGACGCATCAATGCCCTATTGCTGCCGCAAAGGGGTACGCTTGGCCCATCAGGATCGGAGTTGCATCCGCCGCGGGAACGACTGAGATGGAGGCTAGAATGAAGCAGTTCTTTGCTGCGATGACTTTGCTGTTTGCCGTCGCGCTCGGGTTTGGCGCGTCCGGCTCGACCGCCAGCGCTGCCGGTGCGGCTGGTTCCGCAGTTGCAGTACCGCACGATAAGGCATCTCCCGTCGAGCAGGCGCGCTACCGTCGGCGCCACTATCGTCCGCGCTTCTACTTCAGCTTCGGCTACCCGCGCTACTACAGCTACTACGCGCGTCCGAGGTATCGCTACTATCGCAAGCGGCACTATTATCGTCCGTACTACTACAGGAAGCACCATTACCATCGTCGGCATTATCGCCGCTGGTAAGTCGCTCCGGGGCGGGCCGCAGAGGTCCGTCCCGCTTCGACAGGCGCATCTCGCAAGGTGTCCGGACGGTCGGACAGCCATCCGCCCGGGCCGCCGCACACCCCCGCAATGCTCCGAGCGAGCCCGATCCTTTCGTATTTTCACTGACTTCGCGCGTCTTCGCCGAACTTTCTCCACCTTGCACCGGTTCAACAGTGCGAGGGTACGAGCGTCGTGCCCTGTCTTGTCGCTCTGACGAGGAGGTTGACATGAAATCGCACTGGATCGGCGCCGCAATCTTCGCTCTGGCGGGACTCGGGGTATCGGCAACCGCGGAAGCCGCTCCTACGAGCTTGCCTCGAGCAGCCGCCGTCGCCGGCGAAGGCACGCCGCTCGTGACGCAGGCGCACGGCCGGCATTGGCGCCGTTACCACCGTCGGCACTACTATCGCCACTACCGGCCCCGATACGGCTACCGCTACTATCGGCCGTACTACTACGGATGGGTTGCGCCGCGTCGCTACTACAGGCCGTATTATGGCTACTATAGCTATAGGCCCTACTATCGGCGACCGGGTTTTGCCATCTGGTTCTAGCTGACGTCCATATGCGACTCGCCACGGCATCCGCTGTGGCGAGCCTCCGGGTCCTCATCACTCCGCAAAGCAGATGAAGGTTGGCGCGGGGCTCGTTCGGCCGTCACACGTGTTACGACGGCCCTGCCTTCCCCTGCGCCTTGACGTGATCCGGCAGGTCGAGGCCAACCCCGCGCAAATCCCCAAACAACTGGTAAAGTGTCTCGACATCGGCAGCCGGCAGCGGCGGCGCGGTGATCGAGGCGATGTTGGTGCGCAGATGCGCGATATCGCTCGTGCCGAACAGAACGACGTCGGCGCCGGGCTCATGCCGGGCGAAGCGATAGGCGGCATCGATCAGTGACGAGGCCCCGCCCTCATGGATCAGGAAGTCGAGAGGATTGTCGCGGGCGGTAAGATCGGCGGGCACCTTGCCTTCGTCGGCAAGCCCCCGCATCGTTTCGCTAAGCAGGCCGGGACGCGAGAAGATATTCCTGACGACGAACATCAAGAGCGTACCGACACCCTGCGGCAGCGAGCGAGGGAAGATGTCCCGTCGCGCGCCCTGGTTCATCATGTGGAAGGCGAGCATCATCACCTCCCAGATGGGGTCGTCGAGGGCACGCTGCAGCATGAGCTGACCCGGATCGCCGGGGCCGGTTTCGCTGAGCCCCAGGTGGCCGATCTTGCCCTTCTGCTTCTCGGCGAGCAGCGCCGGCGCCAGTTCCTCGCGCACATAGTCGTAGAGCTGAGGGCCGATGCCGTGGAACAGGAACACGTCGACCCGCTCGCGCTTCAAGCGCCGCAGCGAGCCTTCGAGGTTCGCGACGACGTCGGCGGCTGACAGGCGCTCGCCGTTCCGCAGCACCCGGCTCTTGGTGGAGATGACGACACGCGCCTGCTCGGCGGGCGTGAAGGCGGCCCCGAGAATGTGCTCGGTGCCATAGGCTTCGGCGGTGTCGAAGAACGTCACGCCCTCGTCGAGCGCGGCGCGCACCAACGCCACCGCGTCGGCCTCGCTTTTCCCGCGGCCGAGCCCGAGCCGGCTGTTGCCTCCGCAGCCCAGGCCGGCAACCGATACGGTCAGGCCTGTCCGGCCGAATGGCTTGTAGTCCATGCGCGCTCAACTCCCGCTGCACGATGAAGCGCATCGCGCGATGCAATATTCCCGGCGACCGTAGCGCGCGATCGCGCAGGCTGGCCAGACCGAAGCGGCTCAATCGAGGCGAAAGCGATGGATGGCGGCCGTGCGCGTATGCAGATCGAGCACGGCATAGGAGCCGCGGCGGTCGCCATCGCGCGGCTGTGACGGCGAGCCCGGATTGAGAACCATGACATCTCCGGCGCGCTCGACCATCGGCACGTGCGTGTGGCCGAGAATGACAACGTCGTGTGCCAGCTTCGCGAAGCGCGGAAGCTGCGGGCTGCCGGGATGGATGTAGCCGGAGAACGGGCTCCACGGCGTCGCGTGGATCATGTGAATGCGGGCGCCAGCGAACTCGAGATCGAGCGATTCCGGTGCATCGGCCAGGAATGCGAGAGAATCGGCCGCGAATTGCGCCCGGCACTTGGCGAGGTAGCCTGGATTGCCGCCACCGAACAGCATGTGCTCGTGATTGCCCTGGATGCACTGCGCATTCGCCGCGCGCAGCAGCTCCACCGTCTCCGGACAGAAGCGGAAGTCGCTGCAGGCGTCTCCCGCGCACAGCACATGGTCCACGGACGGCATGTCGTCGAAGGCCCGCTTCAAGGCCTTCGCGTCGGCGTGGATATCGGAGACGATGGCTAGCCTCATCA
>DASRYA010000115.1:0-19288 GCA_035687305.1 Hyphomicrobium sp.
CATACAACGCGGCCAACCCCGAGCACCGCGCGACCGCCGCGCGCTTCAAGGCCATCCGCTACGTCACCGAGGACGATGTGCGCGTCGCCCGCGTCACCCCCGACGAGGTGATCGCGCTCGGCCATCACCATGGCGTGCAGCGCGCCGCTGCCGAAGCAAATCCCTGGGACGAGGCATCCGCCAGCGCCCTCGTGCGGATCTATGAATCGGGCGAGGCGTTCGCCGCCGGCGCCCGCCGCGAGATTCCCGCTGCGCCGCGCGCCCAATCCGCGCCCACCCGCTCTGCCGCGCAGCAGACCGTCCCCGCACGCAATCCCGTTGGCGCCTCGACAGCCCCCATGGGCATGGCGGGCGACGTCGCGCAGTCCGCCACCCCCCGCGGCTGCGCGATCGATTCCGGCCTGCTCGACCAGCGCTTCGCGGAGATCGCCGCGCGCATCGAGCAGTCGCTGGCCCAGATCCGTCCCGAGAACGCGCTCGCATCCCTCGGCCGCCGTTTCGATGACCTCGAAGCGCAGCTCAACTCCATGCTCGGCCAGGTCGCGACCCGCGCCGACATCGACGAGCTGCGCGCCGCCGAGAGCCAGATCGAGGAGATCGCCAGCCAGCTCGACCAGTTCCGCCGCCAGCTTGCCCGCCTCGACATGATCGATGCGCACCTCGGCACGCTGACCTCGCAGCTTTCTGACGAGCGTCTCACGCGCCTCTTCAATGAAGGCGTCGCGGTGTCGGCCGACGTCGGCCGTCTCGACGCCATCGATGCGCAGCTCCGTATGATCGCGGTGCAGCTCTCCGACGAGCGCCTGTGCGGTCTCGTCAGCCGCAGCTCGGCCCACGAGATCAGCTACGAGGAGCTCGCCAACGCCGCCGCACAGCGCGTCGCCGCCGACCTAGCCGAGAGCGGCGTGGGCAAGTCCCGCGCGGACGAGATCGGCCAGATGCGCGGCATGATCGAGAACCTGATCAACGAGCGCCGCAACAGCGACGAGAACAACGCCAGCATGCTGGATACCGTGCAGCAGGCGATCGTGCGCGTGCTGGACCGTATCGATGCGCTGGAGGAGCTCGCCCGCGAGCAGCAGCAGACCTGGCAGCAGGCACAGGCGCCGCAGTATCAGCCAGCGCAGGTTCCGCAGTATCAGCACGTCCCGCAGTATCAGAAAGACACCGCGCCAGCCGTTGCCGCCGCTGAGGCGTTCACCCCCGCGAGCACCGCGTCCCTCGCCGAGGAGCCCGTTGCCGCTCCCGTCCCCCCGACGCCTCCCGCGCCTCCCGCCCTCGTGCAGGATCCCGATGACCTGATCCCGGCGACGGCGACGGTCTACGCCGAGATGGCCTCGGCCGACGCCGACCAGTCCGACTTCCTCCCGATGGAAGACTTGGTCGACGCCAACGTTCGCGCCTACCGCGAGGATGCGGAAGCCGAGAAAGCTCCGCGCGTGCCGGTCTACACCACCGCGGGCTTCGATCTCGACACCGCCTTCTCCCGCTCGCGCGACGAGGAAGCGGAGGTTTTCGACGAGCCGCAGCAGCCCAAGCGCTCGATGGAGGTTCTGCGCCACGACTTCATCGCCGACGCCCACCGCGCCAAGCTGAAAGCCGCCGCCCGCCCGGAGATCGCGCCCGACAGCGACATGCGCGCCGGAACGCTCCTCGCCGGCACGCGCGATGAGCCCGCAAAACCGCGCGCGCGCCGCTCGATCTTTAGCTTTCGTTCGCAAAGGGTGGCGATGAGCCTGCTCGTGCTGCTGGCTGCGATTCCGGCGGCGATCTTCTTCATGCCGCGCACCACCGGCCACGTCGACGCGCACGTTGGGCCGGCCCTCGCCCCCATCGCCGCGCCGGCCCACACGGCCCCCGCCGCCCAGACGGCTCCGGCTGCCCAGCCGTCGGCCGCCGAAGCGCCCGCTGCGGCCCCGATGATGGCGCCCGACGCCGGCGCGCCCGCCACGACGCCCGCACCGCGCCAGACCAAGCAGTTCGTGCCGCCGATCGAGCAGGGCGCCAGCGAATATGAGGACGTGCAGGTCAACGGCTCGCCGATCGACACCGCCTCGCTTCCGAACGGCATCACGATGCAGACGAACGGTGCCTCCGCCGCCGAGATCGCGCAGATGAGCGAGCAGGCACGCATGGCGCACCTGTCCGGCCAGCTCGGATTGGCAGCAGCCCATGCAACTCCTGCCGCGCTGATGGAGCAGCACGTTCTCCAGCGCAACGGCGGCGCCGCCACCGCGCAGATCGAGGACGAGGCGATCGAGCCGGCGCCGGGCGCTTCGAAGCTGCCGCCCGCCACGGTTGGTCCGTTCTCCATGCGCCTCGCCGCCGCCCAGGGCGATGCCGCGGCCCAGTTCGAGGTCGCCTCCCGCCTCGCCGAGGGCAAGGGCACCGACCAGGATCTTCGCGAAGCTGCGCAGTGGTATCAGCGCGCCGCCGCCAACGGCTTCGCCCTCGCCCAGTTCCGCCTCGCCACGCTGTACGAGCGCGGCCTCGGCGTGAAGCAGGACCGCCAGCGTGCACAGGTCTGGTACGAGCGTGCGGCCGCCCAGGGCAACGTGAAGGCGATGCACAACCTCGCCGTCCTCGCCGCCTCCCGCAGCCCCACCGGCGACTACGAGACCGCCGCCCGCTGGTTCCAGGCCGCGAGCGAGCACGGCCTCGCCGACAGCCAGTTCAATCTTGCGGTGCTGTACGAGAATGGCATGGGTGTGCCGAAGGATCTGCAGCAGGCCTATAAGTGGCTGGTTCTCGCCGCCAAATCCGGCGACACCGACGCCGCCGGTCGCCGCGACGAAATGAAAGCGAAGCTCGATCCGGACGCGCTCGCTGCCGCCGACACCGAGATCGCCGCCTGGCGCGCGAAGCCGGTGCAGGGTGCCGTCAACGATGCCCGGCTTGCGAGCCAGGCCTGGAAGAACGCCAACCGCCGCGGCTGATCTGCCACGCGGACACGAAGAATGTGAATGCGCCGCGTATCCCGCGGCGCATTTTGTTATGTGCGTCGCCTATCTTTACTTCCAGCGCTTATGCTAGTCGGCAAGCTGCCGCCGCCTTGACGCCCCCCGCGATATCAGAGCATCAGGCGGCGTCACCGTATGCGTCCGGGCGAAGAGGGCGCTGCAAGGGTAAGTGCGCAAGCGAAGCTGATGAACATCTACCTGCCCATAGCCGAGATGTCCGTCAACGTTGTGCTCTTCCTCGGCATGGGCTCGGCCGTGGGCTTTCTTTCCGGCCTCTTCGGCATCGGCGGCGGCTTCCTGCTCACCCCGCTTTTGATGTTCATGGGCGTACCGACGGCAGTCGCGGTCGGCACCGGCTCGATGCAGATCCTCGCCTCGTCGGTTTCCGGCGCCATCGCGCAGTACCGGCGCAACAACGTCGACGTGAAGATGGGCGTGGTCCTGGTGGCCGGCGGCGTCGTCGGCTCGATCGTCGGCGTGTCGCTGATGAAAATCCTGCGCCAGATCGGCCAGTTCGACCTGTTCGTGTCGCTGAGCTACGTGACGTTCCTCGGCGCGGTGGGCGCGCTGATGCTGATCGAGAGCATCGGCACCATTCAGCGCCAGCGCACGGGACAGGCCGCGCCGGTGCGTAAAACCGGCCAGCACAGCTGGGTACACGGCCTGCCGCTCAAGATGCGCTTCCACCGCTCGAAGCTCTACATCAGCGCGCTTCCGCCCGCGATGATCGGCGCGTTCGTCGGCTTCATGGCCGCCATCATGGGCGTGGGCGGCGGCTTCGTCATGGTGCCGGCCATGATCTACCTGCTCCGCGTGCCGACGAGCATCGTCATCGGCACCTCGCTCTTCCAGATCGTGTTCGTGATGGCGGCGACGACCCTGCTGCAGGCGATGGAGAACAAGGCGGTCGATGTGGTGTTGGCGCTGCTGCTCATCGTCGGCGGCGTGATCGGCGCGCAGTTCGGCGCCGCGGCGGGTGCACGGCTCAAGGGCGAGCAGCTCCGCTTCATGCTGGCTGCGCTCGTGCTTCTCGTCTGCCTGCGCATCGGCTGGGACCTGATGGTGAAGCCAACCGAGCTCTTTTCCATCGGGCCCGTCATCGGGGGAGGCAGCTGATGCGGAAAGGGCTACTCGCCTGTTTGCTCGCTATCACCCTTACCATGCCGGTATTCGCCCAGGAGGCGGATAGCCCGCCGCCCGGTGTGCCCGCACCGACCGTCGTTCCGCCGCCGCCCCAGCCCAAGGAAACGGTCGAGGCCGATATTTCAACGCGCGAGCTGGCGGTGACGACCGGCTTCACCGGCCACGAGATCATCGTCTTCGGCGCTATCGACAACAGCCAGGCGCCCAAGGAGGATGCGACCGGCTATTACGATGTCGTCATCGTCGTCGAAGGAACCCCGTTCCCGGTCGTCGTGCGCCGCAAGAGTGACGTCGCGGGCGTGTGGATCAACACCTCCTCGATCACGTTCAAATCGGTGCCGAGCTACTATGCGATCGCCTCCACGCGCCCGATCGAGGAGATCGCGGGCCCGCTCGTGCTCGAACGTCACGCCATCGGTCTGCACCACATTAAAATGACGCCCTCGGGCAATACCGGCGCAGGGTACAAGGATTACGAGCTCGCCGCCTTCAAGGCCGGTGTCATTCGGCTGAAGAAGAAAGAGAACCTCTACGTTCTCGATCCCCACGGCGTCACCTTCGCGGGCCGCAGCCTCTTCCGCAGCACCATCGCGCTGCCGGCCAACGTGCCGGTCGGGCCGTTGGTCGCGCGCACGTACCTGTTCCGCAAGGGCGAGGTGGTGAGCGCGCACATCGGGCGCGTGACGCTGCACCGCGCAGGCATCGAGCGCGTCGTGCACAACTTCGCGTTCGTCTACCCCACGACCTACGGTATCGTGGCCGTGCTCATCGCGGTCCTGTGCGGGATGATCGCGTCGACGTTCTTCCGCCGCAAGACGGCATGATCGGTGCGGGACGCTTCGAATTGATAGCGTCCGAAGCGATCATGGTCTGAGTGCCCCGCACGCTCCGCCGAGCCCGTTCAGTCGTCCTTTAAAAGGCGCGTCGCGACGGGGTAAAGCCCCTCCTGGCCGAGCATCCAGACTTGCATCCCTTCGAGCCCGAACAGCGGCTCGAACGGCTCGGCGAGAATGTTGAGGCCGCCCGTATACGTGCCGAAGGCCGGCAGCACCAGCCTGCGGCCATTGCCGACGAAGCAGGGCCGGCGCAGCGTGTAGCCGTACATGGAGAGTTTCGCAGCCGGATGCAGATGCCCAGCGATCTCGTGCGTCATGTGTCCGGGGTGCGGCTCGTGGCGCAGGGTGAGACCATCGATCTCGATGTCGCCCACCACGGTGCCGCCCAGGCGCTCGCCGATCTCCGGGTCGTGGTTGCCCGTCACCCAGATCCACTCGCGGTCCTCCTGCATGATCTGCAGGATTTCGAGCTCTTCGATGCCGATGCGTGAGGAGGCATCGACATCGTGCAGGCTGTCGCCGAGCGCGATCACCGTTCCCGCATCGTAGCGGTCGATGACGGCCGCAAGCCTGTTGAGTGTTTCGCGGGTATCGTAGGGCGGCACGAGCTGGCCGCGCCGGGCATAGGATGAGCCCTTCTCGAGGTGCAGGTCGGCGACGATCAGCGCATCGACCGCGGGCCAGTAGAGCGCACCCGCCATATCTGCGCGGAACAGCTTCCCGCAGATCGCGACTTCCTGATCCCGGTAGTCGTCAAAGCCGAGGCGCTCAGGTTTCAGCTCGAGCATTTCGCGTCCTTCTGCTCCACATCCCGCATCGTCATCGCCGCCGCTTCGCGCAGCAGCTCCTCGCGGGCGAAACCAGCCACCGTCTCGCGGCCGATTTCCAGCAGAATAGGCACGGAAAGCGGCGACACCCTGTCCAAGGGTTGATGCCTGATTCTGCCCTCGATGCGGCGCAGAAAATCGCCGAGGCGCGCAATGTCGAGAAGGCCCGTTGCCGCATCGGCCCAGGCCGCCTCCAGAAGAACGTGATGCGGATCGTGCCGGCGCAGCACGTCGTAGATGAGGTTGGTCGATACGGCCACCTGCCGCCCCGTTTTCTCACGGCCAGGGTGGCGGCGCTCGACGAGGCCCGCGATCAGCGCCACCTGGCGGAATGTGCGCTTCATCAGGTTGGATTCCGCAAGCCACGCGTCGAGGTCGTCGCCCAGCATGTCCTGGTCGAGAAGCGCGTCGAGATCGAGCTTGCCCTGCGCGACGAGGGTTGAAAGGTCGCCCATGGTCCAGAGCGCCATGCCGTAGTCGTTGGCGACGAAGCCGAGCGGACCGGCTCCGATGCGGTCGAGCCGGCGCGTCAGCAGCATCCCCAGCGTCTGATGCGCCAGGCGGCCTTCGAACGGATAGGCGACGAGGTAATGGCAGTTGCGGCGCGCGAAGGTCTCGATCAGCAGCTCGTCGCGTCCCGGGATGGCGGAGCGCTCCTGCTGCAGGCGCAACCAGTCCGCCACCGTCGAAGGCAGGCGCGACCAGGCATGATCGTCGGCCAGCATGGCCCGCACGCGCTCGGCGAGGTGCGTCGAGAGCGGAAACTTGCCGCTGTTGTAGCTCGGGATGATGGGATCGCGTGCCTTCGCGCGCGTCACATAGGCTTCGTTCTCGCCCATGCCCTCGAAGCGCAGCACCTCGCCCGCGAGCACGAAGGCTTCGCCCGGGCGCAGCTGCTCGATGAAGTATTCGTCCACCTCGCCCATCACGCGGCCCCCCATGAGCGTTCTGCGCGAAGCCGCCGCGCGCTGCCCCACGAGCCGCACCTTGATGAGCGGCGCGGCGACGATCGTGCCCGCGTTCATGCGGTAGCCCTGTACGAAGCGCGGGTGGGCGATGCGCCATTGTCCCTCGGCCGTCTGCTTCAGCTTCGCGAAGCGGTCATAGGTTTTGAGCGCATATCCGCCGTCGGCGACGAAGCCGAGCACGCGGTCGAACGTGGCGCGCGTCAGCGGAGCGTAAGGCGCCGCGGACGTTACCTCCCCGTAGAGCTTCGCGGCATCGAATGGACCAGCGCATGCCGTGCCGAGGATGTGCTGCGCTAGCACGTCGAGCGCACCCTGCCGCGAGAAGGTGACATCCTGCGCACCCGCCTCGGCGGCATCGACGGCCGCGCGGCACTCCAGCACCTCGAAGCGGTTCGACGGCACGAGCACCGCTTTCGACGGCTCGTCGAAGCGGTGGTTCGAGCGCCCGATGCGCTGGATGAAGCGGCTGGCGCCCTTCGGCGCACCCACATGGATGACGAGATCGACGTCGCCCCAGTCGATGCCGAGGTCGAGTGTGGAGGTGGCGACCACCGCGCGCAGCGTCCCCGCGGCCATCGCCGCCTCCACCTTGCGCCGCTGTGTGGCGTCGAGCGAGCCGTGGTGCAGCCCGATCGGCAGTCCGAGATCGTTGTTGCGCCACAGGTCCTGGAACAGCAGCTCGGCCTGCATGCGGGTGTTGACGAAGAGGAGGCTCAGGCGATGCGCCTCGATGGCATTGTAGATCTCGCCGATGGCGTAGCGGCTGGTATGCCCGACCGCCGGCACCGTCTCGTCGAGCTCCAGGATCTCGATGCGCGGCTTCGCGCCGCCGCCGACGAGAACGAGATCGGCCAGCTCGATCTGCGATTGCGGCGCGTGCTGCGGAACGAGATACGCGCGTAGCTCGGAGGGACGCGCCACCGTCGCCGAAAGCCCGACCGTCCGCATGCCCGGCGCGAGCGTGCGCAGGCGCGCAAGGTCGAGCGCCAGCAGGTCGCCGCGTTTCGTCGCCGCCAGCGCATGCACCTCGTCGAGGATCACCGTGTCGAGGTCGGCGAACAGCTCCGCGCTGTCCGCGTGGCTGAGCAGCAGCGTGAGCTGCTCCGGCGTCGTCATCAGGATGTGCGGCGGTGAACGGCGCTGCCGCGCCCGCCGAGCGACGGACGTATCGCCGGTACGCGTCTCCGTCCGGATGGGCAGCCCCATCTCGGTGATCGGCGCCAGCAGGTTGCGGGCGACGTCCACCGCCAGCGCCTTCAGCGGCGATATATAAAGTGTGTGCAGCCCGCGCCCGCGGTTGGATCGTTTCGCCGGGGCGAGATCCATGAGGCTCGGCAGGAAGCCGGCCAGCGTCTTGCCCGCCCCGGTCGGCGCGATGAGCAGACTGGAGCGCCGTTCCTGGGCCGCCTCGATCAGCGCGAGCTGGTGCGGACGCGGCGCCCAGCCGCGCGCGGCGAACCAGCCGGCAAACGGCTCCGGCAGCGTCTCGGCGACACTCTGCGCCTTGCCCCGAGGGCGACGGACCCCACTTCGCGGGGGACGCCCGGAGGCGCCTCGGGCTGGCTTCGTTTGGGTCATCGGATACGCACGTACGCTGTCGAAACGGCTCGGCAACTATGCTAATGGCCGTAGGTTGCCGCCAAGTCCCGGCCGGGGATCTGCAAGTTCCGGCCAGGGTCTAGATGGTGGCTTCCGGCCCGCGCCGCCATGCCCTGCAGGAGATCAGCTCGATGGATCGTAACACCTTCCTTGGGGGAAGCGTCGCCGGCGTCATCATACGCCTCGTCGTGCTGTCCATCGTCGTGGGCGTCGTGCTTTCGGCCCTCGGCATCACGCCGGACAACATCTTCGACCGCATCAACGTGATGCTGCGGCGGATCTACGACCTCGGCTTCGGCGCGATAGATTCCCTGCTCGGCTATTTCATCCTCGGCGCCATGGTGGTGGTGCCGATCTGGTTTATTTCGAGGCTCCTGCGCACCATGAAGGGGTCGGACAACCCGCCGCCCCCGCGCACCTGATCGCCCGGCGCTATTCAGCCCTCTACCGGCTTGGCCGCCCATTCGGCCGCGCGCCGCCCGACGAGCGCGCTGAGCGATGTCGCCCCCGACCGGCGCACACCCGTCGCGAGGGTGTGCTTGATCTCGGTGATGAGGCCCGGCCCGGCGTAGATCAATCCGGTGTAGAGCTGCACGAGCGTGGCGCCCGCCTCGATCTTGGAGAGCGCAGCCGCGCCGCTGTCGATGCCGCCGATGCCGATCAGCGGTACTTTGCCCTCCGTCGCCCGGTGGACGCGCGCGAGCATGACGGTGGCGCGGTGGAAGAGGGGACGGCCGGAGAGCCCGCCCGCCTGCCGCGCGTTAGGGTCCGACAGCCCCGCACGCGACAGCGTCGTATTGGAAACCGCAATGCCGTCGACGCCCTGTGCAACGAGCGGCTCGAGAACAGCGTCAAGATCATGTTCGGCAATATCCGGTGCCAGCTTGACGACCAGCGGGCGGCGCGGTTTGCCCGCACGCATCTGTTCATCGCGCGCCGCCATGACGCGCTGGACGAGATCGGCCAGCGCCGCAGGATCCTGCAGGTCGCGTAAGCCCGGCGTGTTGGGCGAGGAAATGTTGATCGTAAAGTAGCTCGCCACGTCGTAGAATGTCGCGATGCCGCGCACGTAGTCGGCGATGCGGTCGCTCGAGTCCTTATTGGCGCCGATGTTGACGCCGACGACACCCGCACGCGGCCGGCGCTGCAGGCGCGCCAGCGCCGCGGCATGGCCGCCGTTATTGAACCCCAGTCGATTGATGACCGCGCCGTCCCGCGGCAGGCGGAAGATGCGCGGCGTCGGGTTTCCCGGCTGCGCCAGCGGCGTTACCGTGCCGATCTCGGCGAACCCGCAGCCCAGCCGCAGGATGGCATCCGGCACGCGCGCGTCCTTGTCGAAACCCGCAGCGATGCCGACGGGATTGGGCACCGCCAGCCCCGCAAACCGCATGGCCAGTGCAGGATCGTCCCGTTCACGGGCGGCGGGAAACGCACCGAGCTCCAGCGATTTGAGTGTGATCTCGTGCGCTTCCTCCGGCGGCAGCAACCGCAGGGCGCGCGGTGCGAGGTCGAACAATCGTCTCAGCATACGGAGAATTCCTTGGGCAGCTCGGGCACGTCGTCGACGAGCTGAAGATCGTGCACGGCGACGGCGCGATCCGCCGGCAGCGGCGCATAAAGGTGCGGGAAGAGGGCGCCGCCGCGGGAGGTCTCCCACCGTAGAGCATCCCCCAGCGTGTCTGTCACCAGCTGCACCAGAACGAGATCCCCCTGGCCGCGGAAATGCTTGGCGAGCGTGCCGGGCAATTGCTCGAGCAGCGACAAATGGATGAAGCCGTCGCGTCGGTCGTCGGCCGAGCCGGCGTAGGCGCCGGCGCGGCATGCCTCGTGCCATTCACCGCGCGGCAGTACCTTGTACACGAAATGTCGAGCGTCACTCATTGCTTGCCCCACTTTGGCGTGCGGTGAAAAAAACGGTTCCGGAACAAGCGCGCCGTTTGCGCGCGCGGCGCCCCGTCGCGTTGCTGTCTCCGCCGATCAACACCGAACGCGCCACCCTCGAAAGAGGGATCTCTTTTCGGACATCGCGTCTGTCGCCGCGAACGCACTCATGATACCTTCTTCAGTCTTGTTCCCCGTGCTCCCCGGCGCTCGCGAACATCCTCCACGCGCGACAGCAAAACAAAAAAGTAGTTCGATGTTCCCCGGTCTTCCTACAGCGTCTCTGACCCTGGCGAACCTGTTTTCCCCGCCGTTCCACTTTTCCGTGCCCGCTTTCCAGCGGCCGTACTCGTGGTCGACAGCCGAGGCGGGTCAGTTGCTGGAGGACATCCTCGGCGCCGCCGGTCTCGGCGGAAAGGTGGGAGCGGAGGAGCCCGATTACTTCCTCGGCACGATCCTCTTGCTCGACAACGCCGATGGCGGCCTGCCCAATGCGCCCGAGCGCGAGCCGCGGCTGTTCGACATCATCGACGGCCAGCAGAGGCTCGTCACGCTGGCCATCCTCGTTGCCGTGCTGCGCGACCTCGGCACCGAGCGCTGGCGCTGGGGTGCGCGCAACAGGCTCGACCATCTCATCCTGGCCGATAGCACGGCATCGCGCCAGTTCGGCGGGAAGTTCCGCATCGAGGTGAGTGCGCGCGAGCAGTCCTTCCTCGAAAGCTATGTCCAGGCCCGCGGGGCATGCACGTCCGCGCCCACCGCCGAGGAGCTCAGCGAAGCGGAAGAGCGGATGCTCGCGGTCCGGGACTATTTCTTCCGCGAGGTCTCGGGCCTCGACGAGGCCGATCGCCGCAAGCTGGCCGATTACCTCTGCGAGCAGTGTCACTTCGTGGTGGTCCTGACACGCGACATAGACCGTGCGCACCGGCTCTTTACCGTGTTGAACGAGCGTGGCCGCGCCCTGCAGCGCAACGACATCCTCAAGGCCGAAATTCTAAAGAATGTGCCGAAGGAGCGCGTCGGCCCGGCCCTGGAGAAGTGGGATGCGGCAGCCCAGTTGCTGGGGCCGAACTTCGAGACCTTCTTCAGCCATATCTTTACGATCCACGGCCGCGAGGACGCCAGGATCATCGCCGGCGTGCGCCGTGCCATCCGCGACATCGGCGGCCCCGAAGCCTTCCTCGACGACGTGTTCGAGCCCCTGTCGAAAGCCTACGACACGGTCTTGCGCGCGGCCGATGTCAATCTCAACCTCGACCCCGAGGTGCGCCGTTATCTCGTCTACCTGGGACGGCTCCCCGAGGGTGACTGGGCACCCGCCGCAATTCTCGCCGTGCATCAGTATGCAAACGATCCCGAGCGCGCACGCGTGCTGCTGAAGGAGATCGACCGCCTCGTGCATCTCCTGCGCGTTCTGTGCCTCGGCACGGGCAAGCGCGTGCGCCGCATGGCGGCCGTCATACAGCTGGTGAAGTCCGGTGCACCGGTTCGCCCTGGCGAGGGGCCGTTCGCGCTCAGCCGCGATGAGATGCGCAACATCGGTTACCATCTGCGCTCGATGTACCGCCGCGACGCGCAGGTATGCAAACAACTGCTCCTGCGCCTCAACGACGAGCTGACCCGCAGCGCCACCGTGCTCGATCCGAAGGACTACAGCGTCGAGCATGTGCTTCCGCAGCGGCCCGGCGCCACGAGCGAGTGGCGGCGCTGGTTCGCCGATGCCGAGGAGCGTGAGGCCTGCACCGAAAGCCTCGGCAATCTCGTGGCCGTCACGCAGCGGCAGAACGACCGCGCCCGCAACCAGGACTTCCTTCGCAAGCGCGAGATCTATCGCGGCACCGAGGACGATCCGCCCGTGCTCGCGATTACCCGCGACGTGGCCGAGGCCACCGCGTGGCGCGCGACCGAGATCAGAGAGCGGGAAGCCAAGCTTCTTGCGCTGATGCGCGAGATCTGGGGCATTGAAGCGGTCGGCATGCAGGGCGCACGCAGCGACGTCGCCTAGAGTGCTTCCGGAAAAGTGGGCACCGGTTTTCCGATCAGAAGCACGACCAAGAGTGAGTGCTTCCGGAAAAGTGGGCACCGGTTTTCCGATGAGGAGCACGGTCAAGAGTGAGTGCTTCCGGAAAAGTGGGCACCGGTTTTCCGATGAGGAGCACGGTCAAGAGTGAGTGCTCCCGGAAAAGTGGGCACCGGTTTTCCGCTAGACCATGATCGCTTCGGACCATACCAGTCCGAAGCGTGAATCATCGGTCTGATCAAAAGACCATGATCGCTTCGGCCCCCATCAGTCCGAAGCGTCGATGATCGGTCTGTCAAAAAACGAGCGCACGGGATCACTGCCCGCGGACTGGCGCTGGAAAGTGTCGGGGGCGCAGCTTAGAAAAGCTGATCGCTTCGGACAATTTTCATGAAGCATTCCTGGATGGCATCGCCCAGATCGCGATTGGCCGGGCCTTTCGCCACGTGGCCCTTGATGCAGGTGTCCATGCTCTCGAATTGGTCGTCCTCGAGCCACACGTCATGCTTGGCCGCGACCGCGTCTATCGCCTTGGCCTTTTCCTTGACGGTGTACTTGCCGTAGCTGGCCAGCGTATCCGCCGCGGCGGTTGCCGCCATCACGGTCGCTGCCAGCAGCATACCCATCGACATCGCGGTCCTGTTGCGCATGTGATCCTCCCCAGGGTTCGCCCGCCCCAACTCTTGGATGTCGCCGCACCGGAGCGCGGCTAGGCGGGTTTCGTCGCAGTGAACTCCCCGCTCAGCGCACGGTCAATCAGCTTACGCGTTTCGTTGATACCGTAGAGCTGCACGAAGCTGCCGAAGCGCGGCCCCTTCTCCTCGCCCAGCAGCACCTGGTAGATGGCGCCGAACCACGCGTTCGAGACCCCGGGACGCTCCGGCGTCGCGCCTTTGGCGTTGGGGTCCTGGTACCGCGGGATCGAGCGGCCGACGTCGTAAATGAGCGACTGCAGATCCTCCGCCGAGGCATTGGCATCGGCCCCGGCGAGCACGCCGGAAAGCGCGCGCAGCGCCTCCGCCTCCACCTCGTCGGCGGCGCGATACTTCTTCTGCGGCTTTACGAAATCCCCATAGTAGCGAACCGCATAGCCCGCCAGCTCATCGAGCAGGGGATGGGTTTCCGGGCTCACGCCCTTCACGTGCCGGCGGATGAAGCCCCACAGCACGCTCTTGTCCTCCGCGTTCGAGGCGGCGACGAGATTGAGCAGCAGCGCGAACGTGATCGGCATATCGGCCGACGGCGGATTGCCGGCATGGATGTGCCACACGGCATTGTCGAGACGGGCTTTGTCGTCCTGGCGCGAATAGGCCGCGAGGAGCTGCAGGTATTCGTCGACGGCCCGGGGAATCACGTCGAAATAGAGCCGCTTGGCCGACTTCGGCTTCTGATACATGAACAGCGACAGGCTCTCGGGGCTGGCGTAGCGCAGCCACTCGTCGATGGTGAGACCGTTGCCCTTCGACTTGGAAATCTTCTCGCCGCGGTCGTCGAGGAACAGCTCGTAGTTGAAGCCCTCGGGGGGCGTGCCGCCGAGCGCCTTGCAGATGCGCGAAGAGAGCTGGACGCTCTCGATGAGGTCCTTGCCCGCCATTTCGTAGTCGACGCCGAGCGCCGTCCAGCGCAGCGCCCAGTCGGCCTTCCACTGGCACTTCACCGCGCCGCCCGTGACCGTCGTCTCGACCTTCTCGCCCGTGTCGGGGTCGATGTAGACGATGGTCCCCTTCTTCGGGTGCCGCTCGATCATCGGCACCTGCAGCACCTTGCCGGAGGTCGGCGAGACCGGCAGGAACGGCGAATAGGTGGCGCGCCGCTCCGGCCCGAGGGTCGGCAGGATGATCTCCATCACCTTGTCGTAGGCGTGCAGCATCTTCAGCAGCGTCTCGTCGAAACGGCCGGCCTTGTAGGCCTCCGTCGCCGACATGAACTCGTAGGAGAAGCCGAACCGGTCGAGGAAATCGCGCAGCATCGCGTTGTTATGGTGCGCGAAACTCTCGAACTTGCCGAACGGGTCGGGCACGCTCGTCAGCGGCTTTTCGAGGGCCGCGTGCAGCAGCTCCTGGTTCGGCACGTTGGAGGGCACCTTGCGCAGCCCGTCCATATCGTCCGAGAAGCAGATGAGGCGCGTGGCGCGCTTGCCGTCCGTCAGGAGCTCGAACGCGTGGCGCACCATGCTCGTGCGCGCCACTTCGCCGAAGGTGCCGATGTGCGGCAGCCCCGACGGGCCGTAGCCCGTCTCGAAGATCACCGTTTTCTCCGCGCCGCCCTTCAGCTTGTCGAGGCGCGCGATGAGCCGGCGGGCTTCCTCGAAGGGCCATGCCCTGGCATCGGATAGGGCGGACGTGATGGCGGCGTCGGAAGAGGACATCTAAAGCGGTCTTCTGTGCTGAGGCGATGGGGGCCGTGGAAACGGCGTGCGGGCGAACCTATGTTCCGCGCGGGCTTGGCGTCAACGCCCAGCATCCGCCGGGATGCGCGCCCGGGTGACACATTTGGCGCGGATGGAGGGAAGCACGTGCAGCGGGATGAAAAACAGACGGCGAGCCTCACCCCGCAGGAGGCCCTGATATACACGATGGTGGCCGTCGCCGCCTCCGATCGCGCCATCTCCGAGAAGGAGCTTGCACGGATCAACTCCATGGTGGTCCAGCTACCGGTTTTCCGCGATATCGACAGCGCATGGCTGAGCCGCGAGGCACAGGATTGCGGCCGGATCCTCGCGCGGCCCGAAGGCATGATGAAGGTCGTGCGCATGATCGTCGACGCGCTCCCCGTCCCCCTCCGCGAAACCGCCTACGCGCTGGCCGCCGAGGTTGCAGCGAGCGATCTTGCGATAAAAGACGGCGAGAGGGACTTTCTGTCGCTTTTGGCCGAGGGTCTGCAGCTCGATGACCTCGTCCGCGCCGCCCTCGACCGCGCAGCAGCCGTCCGGCACCGCCAAATATAGCGTTCTTCGAATAAATTTACCCCGTTTTGCTAGTCTCCGCCGGCAGATGATCCGGCGTCGGATGTCCGGCGATGCGACACCGGTTTAGTTGAAATGACCTTTTGTGTTTTTTGGAAAGGCGGGTGCAGCGCGCCCGTAACCCATTTTTTATGGGAATTCGTGATTGAATCCGGTGGTCGCGATGTCTGCCGCATCGCTCTTTCTTCACCGGGGCGTCTCGCCGAATGCCAGTGCGCGATTATTCAGTCGAGACAGAATACGCGCCCCACGCGCCTGTCGCTCTTTTCAATGAGCGCGGAAAGCTGTGTGGCTGGTCCCCGGCGTTTGCCGACCATTACGCACATACATCCCTTCAGTTACGGGACTGTTTCGCCGGTGACGTTTGGCCGGAGCTTGAGGGCACCCGCTGGAAAGAGGTGTGGAACAAGGCCCAGAAGAACGGCACGGCCTCCGTATTCCAGGTACGCGGCCTCACGCGGAGCGGCGAGGCCGGCGACGTGGTCGAGCTGGAGATCGGCCGCTTCCTGAGCCGCGAGACCCCCCTCGCCAAGGTCGAGGTGCGCCGCACTGCGGTACGGCGCCTTCATCTTCTGCAGCAGGAAATCCTGCAAAGCATGGCCAACGGCGTACCGCTCCCCGACATCATGGAGACGCTGTGCCGCCGGGTGGAGGCGCTGGCCCCTTCGGTCATCTGCTCGGTGCTCGCCGTGGACCGTGAGCAGCGGCTCCGGCATATCGCCAGCCCGAGCCTTCCGCTCCATTTCCAGCGCGCCGTGGACGGCATGCTCATCGGCCCATGCGCGGGTTCGTGCGGCACCGCTGCGTTCCGCTGCGAGCCGGTCGAGGTCACCGACATCGCGGCAGAGCCCCTATGGGAAAGCTTGAGGCATTTTGCCTTGCCGCTCGGCCTGCGCGCCTGCTGGTCGAGCCCCATCAAGGGCCACGACGGCCGCGTCATCGGCGCCTTCGCCTTCTATTATCCGCGGCCCCGCGGCCCGACCATTTTCGAGCGTCAGGTCGTGGCAACCTGCCTGCACCTGTGCATGATCGCGCTGGAGCAGGAGGAGACCCGCGCCCGCGCCTACGAGCATGCGTTCACCGATCCGCTGACGCACCTGCCCAACCGCGCCCGCTTCCAGCAGCGCCTCACCGAAACGCTGGCCATCGTCGGCGAGACGGGCCAGCGTGTCGCCGTGCAGTACATCGGGCTCGACCGGTTCCAGTCGATCAACGAGACGCTGGGTTACGCGGCCGGCGACGAGCTGATGCGCCTCGTCGCTACGCGCCTGCGCGGTCAGATGCGCGGCCATGACGCCGCAGCGCGCATCGGCGGCGATGAGTTCGCCGTGATCCAGGTGGGGGACTTCAAAGCCGAAGACATCGCCGAGCGCGCGCGCCAACTCATCGCGGCCATTGGTGTTCCGGTCATTTCCGGCGGCCGGCATGTGCAGATCGGCGCCAGCATCGGGATCGCCATCGCCGATGGTCCGTGCAGCGCCGACGAGCTCATTCAAGATGCCGCGCTTGCCATGCGCCGGGTGAAGGAGACCGGGCGTGGCAACTATGTCTTCTACGAAAAAGAGCTCAATGCGCGCATGCAGGCACGCTATCGCGCCGAATCCGATCTGCGCGTGGCGCTGGAGAGAGACCAGCTCGAGCTATACTTCCAGCCCATCTTCTGCATGGAGCGCTGTGCGGTGGTGGGTGCCGAGGCGCTTTTGCGCTGGCAGCATCCCGAACGCGGGACAGTTCCGCCCGACGAGTTCATACCGCTCGCCGAGCAGAGCGGCATCATCGAGCAGCTCGGCGTCTGGGTCATCCGCGAAGCCTGCCGCATCGCCGCGAAGTGGGACAACGACTTCAAAATTTCCGTGAATCTTTCTCCGGTGCAATTCGAAAAGCCCGGTCTCGTGGCCACGGTCGTGGAGGCACTGAAGGATTCCGGGCTGTCGCCGGGACGGCTGGAGCTGGAGGTCACCGAGTCCGTTCTGCTGCGTGACAACGCCGTCAACATTGCCGTGCTGGATGAGCTGAGCGACCTCGGCGTCTCCATCGCGCTCGATGATTTCGGCACCGGCTATTCCTCCCTGAGCTACCTCCACCGCTTCTCGTTCGACCGCATCAAGATCGACCACTCCTTCATCCGCGACATCACCCGCAACCGGGACTCGCTGAAGATCGTGCGTGCCATCGTCATGCTCGCGCATAGTCTCGGACTGGAGGTGACGGCGGAGGGCGTCGAGACCGACGAGCAGCTCGCGGCGGTCCGCGGCGAAGGCTGCGATTTCGTGCAAGGCTATTACATCGGCGCGCCGATGCCCGTTGCCACCTTCCTGGAGCAGGCGGGAATTCCTGGACGCGGGTGCATATCTCCCGCCTCGGCTACTCAAATCCCCTCGCACTTTTGCCATTCGAAGGTTACAATGTAGCACTTCGATGTGCCGCAAAGGCGCCCAAGAACGCTAAAGGGGACCCTGTGCCCGTCTGGGAGAGAACGATGAGATTGCCGATTACCGCACTAGTGCTTTCCTCCTTCGCGCTGCTGCCTCTGGCCGGCGCCGCCCACGCGGCGAGCCTCACCTCGGGCAAAAAAATCGAAATTCGCGTCGATGAGGACAAGGTCGAAGCGGAACGGAAAGCCCTGTGGGATCAGTTCGGCGGCTGGTGTGCGATTGCCGAATGGCACCCGGCGGTGAAATCCTGCGAGGAATCGAAAGAAGGCGATGCCGAGTTCCGCAAGCTCACCTTGCAGGATGGCGGCGTGATCAAGGAGAAGCTCGTCGACCGGCGCGGCACGAGCTACCAGTACGAGATCGTCGAGAGCCCGCTGCCGGTGAAGAATTATACCGCGCAGTTTTCTGTGACGCCCGATGACGACGACCTCGACGAGGTCAACATCGTCTGGGCCGCGACCTACGACGCCGCTGACGGCAAGGAAGACAAAGAGGCCCGTAGCACCATCGACGGCATCTTCAAGGACGGCATCGAGAACATCAAGGCTAAGCTCGGCGAGCGGGTCGTCGAGAAGAAAAAGAAGAAGAAAAAAGACGACGATTGATCGCGACGGCGCGATCGGCGCGAAGCTGCCGTAGCTTTGATGGAAATGCAGAAGGCGTCCCGTTCACGGCGGGGCGCCTTCAGCTTTTCAGCGAAACGATATCGCCCGCAAACGCCGTCACCGCATCGGCGGCGAGGGTGAGATTTCCCGTCCGTGTGAATCCGCTGCCCGCGCGGGGACGGAAGTCGTGATCGCCCGTGGGAATCCACGCAAACCTTATCGCGGGCGAAAGCCCATAACCTTTCGTGGCCGCGGCGCCGTGCACGGCATCGGACGCTTCGCCCATGTCTGAAGCGTCCTCGCCCGTGATTTCTGCGCGCGTGCCGAACGGATCGCGCTCCCCCTGCACGATGAGCGTTGGACACCGCAAATCGGTAAGATGTGCAGTGCGCAGGATGTTGGGCTTGTTCGGGGGATGGAACGGATAGCCGAGGCAGACGAGACCGTCGATCGCGCCCAGCGAGAACAGCTCGTCTGCGACGAGGCTCGCCACGCGGCCACCCATGGACTTGCCGCCGATGAAGAGCCGATTCTGCGACGGGTCACCTATGATGGCGCGCAGTGCCTCTACGGCGCGCCGGTATTCCGGCATCAATGTTTCGGCGCGCGGCGGCGGCCGGCGTTTGCCTCCGTCGCGACGCGTTGCCATATATTCGAACTCGAATCGCGATACACGCAGCCCACGCTCGGTCAGTAGGCGTCCCATGCTGTTGAGGAACGGACTGTCCATAGGCGCGCCCGCCCCGTGCGCCAGCAAGACGTGGGTGTGTGATTCCGGCGGACCTTCTGTTAGAAAGCTGACCAAGTTCAGTCGCCCATGCATATGCGCGTGGTTAACACGCTGGTATCTTCGAGGACCGCCTTTTAGCCGTACCGGACCCGTATGGCGTGAACATTGCTTAGGGGGAGCTATGAAACGCACCCATACGCTATGCCTGATCGGATCGCTTCTTGCGATTCCGTACGCGGCCAACGCCGAACCCAAGCACAACGCGGCGGTCGTCAAAGCGCCTGCCCCTGTCGCGGCGAAGCGCTCGGCAACGGTCCCC
>DASRYA010000116.1:0-7368 GCA_035687305.1 Hyphomicrobium sp.
GCGCGGCACCGAGATCGGCGAGGGTGCGCACGCTCGACAGATTGACGCGGGGCTCGAGCGCCAAAGGTGCCGCAGGCGCACCGGAGAACTGCCGCGCCGGCGGCGTCTGGTGCATGGGACGCGCCGCGGGGGATGCGGGAACGTATCCTTGACGTGGAGCGGCGGCGGCAGGCGGCGAGCCCGGGGCCGGCCCGCGCCGTTGAGTGGAGCTTGCCGCCGCACCCGAGGCGCTGTCCGCGCTCGTCGGCATGGAAAAGCCGCTTCCGGGCGCCGTCTCGCCGCGCGCCATCCAGTCGATGGGTTCTTCCGCAAGCGCCGCATCGACACCCATCGCCGCATACCAGGCGAGGATGCGCCCCGCTGCGCGGCGAGCGGTCATCCCAGGTGTTTTGTCGGAAGCGCTGTCAGAACCCATGGCGCAGCACCATATAGTGCTGCACGGCCCGCTCAATAGCGCGCGCGCCGTCACATCTCCCATCATCGGCCCCGAATTGCGGCCCCGCGGCGCTTGACGCTGCCGCCCCGGGAGACCTACGACCACTTTAGAGACATTAGAAGCTTTCGCGCGACACGAGGTGACACGGAAGATGGCCGAGACTGCAGCCGCGCTGCCGCCCCGAGAGGCGATGGAATTCGACGTCGTCATCGTGGGCGCGGGCCCCGCTGGCCTGAGCGCGGCCATCCGCCTGAAACAGCTCGCCGCCGAGGCCGATACCGAGCTTTCCGTTGTGGTGGTGGAGAAAGGCTCCGAGGTCGGCGCCCACATTCTCTCCGGCGCCGTCATCGATCCGAAGGGGCTCAACCGGCTCATTCCGGACTGGAAGGAGAAGGGTGCGCCCATCGAGACCGAGGTGCGCGACGACCGCTTCTATTTCCTCACGGCCACCAAGGCCTTGCGCCTGCCGAACATCTTCATGCCGCCGCTGATGAGCAATCACGGCAACTATATCGTCAGCCTCGGCGCGCTGTGCGCCTGGCTGGGTGAGCAGGCGGCCGAGCTCGGCGTGGAGGTCTATCCGGGCTTCGCCGCCAGTGAGGTTCTCTACGACGAGGCGGGTGCCGTGGTCGGCATCGCGACCGGCGACATGGGCATCGGCCGCGACGGAGCGCCCACCGACGCCTTCGTGCGGGGCATGGAGCTGCGCGGCAAATATACCTTTCTGGCGGAAGGCGCCCGCGGCTCGCTGACGAAGCAGCTGGTCGAGCAGTTCAAGCTCACCGAGGGCCGCGAGGCGCAGAAATACGGTATCGGCCTCAAGGAGCTATGGCGGATTGCGCCCGAAAAGCACCAGCCGGGCCTCGTGCAGCACTCCTTCGGCTGGCCGCTCGACAACCGCACCGGCGGCGGCTCGTTCCTCTACCACTACGGCGACAATCTCGTCTCCGTGGGCTTCGTGCTGCACCTCAACTACGAGAACCCGTACCTGTCGCCCTATGACGAGTTCCAGCGCTTCAAGACCCACCCCGCCATCCGTGGCACGTTCGAAGGCGGCAAGCGCATCGGCTATGGCGCGCGCGCCATCACCGAGGGCGGCTGGCAGTCCATCCCCAAGCTGACGTTCCCGGGCGGCGCGCTGCTCGGCTGCGCGGCCGGTTTCGTCAACGTGCCGCGCATCAAGGGCAGCCACAATGCCATCCTCTCCGGCATCGCAGCCGCCGAAGCGGCGTTCGCCGCCATCGGGGAAGGCCGCGCCCACGATGAGCTGGCAACCTACGAAACCGCTGTCTATGACGGCGACATCGCCAAGGATCTGAAGCCCGTACGGAACGCCAAGCCGCTATGGTCGCGCTTCGGTACGCTGCTCGGCATCGCGCTGGGCGGCCTCGACATGTGGCTGAACACGCTGATCCCGGGCGGCCTTCGCTTCACGATGAAGCATAGGAAACCCGACTACGCCACGCTGAAGCGGGCGCAGGATGCAAAGCCGATCGCCTATCCCAAGCCCGACGGCGTTCTGACGTTCGACCGGCTGACGAGCGTGTCCTTCTCCGGCACCAACCACGAGGAGAACCAGCCTGTTCACCTCAAGTTGACCGATCCGCGGGTGCCGGTGGCGATCAACCTGCCCGAGTTCGCCGAGCCCGCGCAGCGCTACTGCCCGGCCGGCGTCTACGAGATCGTGACCGAAGGGGACGGCGAGCCGCGCTTCCAGATCAACGCCCAGAACTGCGTCCACTGCAAAACGTGCGATATCAAGGATCCGAGCCAGAATATCACCTGGGTGTGCCCCGAAGGGGGCGGCGGCCCCAATTATGCCGGAATGTGAGGTACCTAGCTCGCTTGCCTATGTGTGAATAAGTCACGGTGGGAATTTCCGGATTCAACGTTACCCGCCGTGCCGGTGTCGCCAAATCGCCGCGTTGTTTGTTAGGCTGCACCGTTGCGGGAATCGGCCCACGCTGCCTCCAAAGGATGAGTTTGAATGCCGTCCAGCCTTCGCAAGCTGTTGCACGCCACGGCAACCGCCCTTGGCGTCTTTGTCATTAGTCTCAGCGCCGCGCAGGCCGCCAACGACTTCACCACCGAAACGAGAGCGCATTCGTTGCTGGGCAGCTACCTGGCGGCGAACCTCGCCAAGGGGTCCAACGACAGCACGGGCGCGGCCGCGTTCTATCGCAGCGCGCTGCAGCTCGATCCCAACAATGCCGTGCTGATCGAGCAGGCTTTCCAGACCGAGGCCGCTGCCGGTAACTGGGAGCGCGCGGTGCCGCTCGCCCGCCAGCTCGTCGCCAAGGACGCCGACAACCGCATGGCGCACCTGCTGCTGGGCCTCGATGCCTTCAAGCGCAGCAACTACACCAAGGCCGACGAGGAGTTCCGCAAGGCGAGCGACGGCCCTATCGGCGAACTGACGAGCACGCTGGCGCGCGCCTGGGCCGCTGCCGGCTCCGGCAATGCGCAGCGCGCGCTCAATCTGCTGGCCATGCCGCGCCAGGCCGAATGGGCGCAGTTCTATCTCAACTATCACAAGGCGCTGATCGCCGACGTTTTGGGCCGCACCGAGGAGGCGACCGCTTCCTACGAGCACTCGATGCGCCAGGATGCAACGACGCTGCGCATCGCGCTCGCCTTCGCGCGCCACGCCGCCCGGAACGGCAACCTGAAGCGCGCCAACGAAATCCTGAGCATGCAGGCCGAGCGCACGCAGCCCGAGCCGCACGTGCTGGTGCGCGAGCTGCAGGATGCGATCGCTCCCGGCAAAAAGAAGGTCGACCTGCTGGTCTCGACGCCGAGCGAAGGCATCGCGGAGGTCTTCTACGGCCTCGGCGAGGCGCTGACGAGCGAAGGCGGCCTCAGCATGGGCGTCCTCTATCTGCAGCTCGCGCTCTACGCCGAGCCGAAGCATCCGTTCGCGCTCGCTGCGCTCGCAAGCGCCTACGAGAGCGGGCAGCGCTACCAGGATGCCATCAACGCCTACGACCGCATCCCTCCCGGGACGGCGCTGCAGTCGGCGATCGACATCCGCAAGGCATTCGACCTCAACTCGCTCGACAAGGCCGATGAGGCGAAACAGATCCTCGACCGTCTGGCGAAGCAGGAGCCCGACGATCTGAAGCCGCTCGATGCGCTCGGCAACATTCTGCGCGCCCGCAAGCGCTACGACGAGGCGGCCGATGTCTATACCCGCGCGATCAAGCTGATCCCCAAGCCCGACAAGCGGCACTGGAGCATCTATTACTCGCGCGGCACCTGCTATGAGCGCCTGAAGAACTGGCCGGCCGCCGAGGCCGATCTCAAGAAGGCGCTCGAGCTCTATCCCGATCAGCCGCTGGCACTGAACTATCTCGGCTATAGCTGGATCGATCAGAACGTGAACCTCAAGGAGGGCATGTCGCTGATCGAGAAGGCCGTCGCCCTGAAGCCCGACGATGGCTACATCGTCGACAGCCTCGGCTGGGCGCACTTCAAGCTCGGCAACTACGCCGAGGCAGTGCGTTTCCTGGAGCGCGCCGTCGAGCTGAAGCCGCAGGATCCAGTCCTCAACGATCACCTGGGCGATGCCCTCTGGCGCGTCGGCCGCGAGCGTGAGGCGAAGTTCCAGTGGGATCAGTCGCTCACTCTCGATCCGGAGCCGGACGAGGTGGAGAAGATCAAGAAGAAGCTGGCGGAAGGTCTGCCGCCGAGCCTCGAAGCTGCGCATACCAGCCAGCGCGAGACCATGCGCCGGGCGCACCAGAAGCGGCGCAAGGAAACGAAGCTCAATCCGGCGCTCGTCGAGTAATCCGGCAAGAAGCGTTCCGCGCCGCCGCGCTGCTCTGGCGAGGCCCCGCTCTCGCGCCCACCGGCCGGCATCGCCATCGGCGAACGGAACGGACGGGCGAGGGGACGAATTCAATGCTGACGATTACCGAGCACGCGCGCGCAAAGATCAACCTGACGCTGCGTGTGCTCGGGCGCCGCGCCGATGGCTATCACACGCTCGAAAGCCTCATCGTATTCGCCGACGTGGGCGATGCGGTGCGCTTTTCGCCCGGCGAGACACCGAGCGTCGAGATGTCGGGCGTCTATGCCGGCGCCATCACCGGAAGCAATCTCATCGATACGGCTCTCGAGAGGCTCACCGCCGCCGATCCTGCGCTGATGCTGGGCCGCTTCGAGGTCGACAAACAGCTCCCCATCGCGGCCGGTATCGGCGGAGGCTCGGCGGACGCCGCAGCGGTGCTGCGCGCCGTGCACCGGGCCAACCCCGCCGGCAAAGTGAATTGGGAGGAGGTCGCCGCCGGCCTCGGCGCAGACGTCACCGTGTGCTTCGCGGACCGCACCTCCCACGTCTGGGGAGCCGGCGAAAAGACGAGGCCGGTTGCGGGCCTGCCCACCCTCGACGCCGTGCTCGTATGCCCGCTCGGCGCCGCACCGATCGGCAAGACCAGAGCCGTCTTCTCGCAGCTCTCTTTGCCCGCCGCTGGCCCGGTCGAAGCTCCCGATCCGTTGCCGCCGTTCCCCGATCGCGATGCGCTGCTCGCCTATATGCGCGCGACGGGCAACGACCTGACGGCACCCGCCCTCGCGGTAATGCCGGTGTGCGCTGAGGCCGATGCCGCCCTGCGCGACTTCGAGCAGTGTCTTTACGTGGGGCTATCCGGCGCTGGGCCAACGAGCTTCGGCATTTTCACGGATGGCCAGCATGCCGCCGCTGCCGCAGAGGCATTGCGCGCCCGCTATCCCGAGTGGTGGATCGCCGCAACAACCCTGGGCGATAGATAGCCGGCAGCGCGCCGGGTATGCGCAACACGCCGCGGCACGAACGCGAGCAGCGTCGCCGGTACGGTCGCCGTCTAGAGTGCTTTCGGAAAAGTGGGCGCCGGTTTTCCGGTGAGAAGCACGGGCAAAGAAGAGTGCTTCCGGAAAAGTGGGAACCGGTTTTCCGGAACGGCTCTAGCAGAAGAAGCAGTTACGGCAGGCGGTGGCGGCCTCGTTGATCTGGCCGCTCATGATCTTCGAATATTCCGCCAGTTTCGGCTTGAAGCGCTCGCAGATCGTCTTCTTGGCCTCGGCCTCCCCGTGCAGCGTCTCCCACTGCTTCAGGTACTCGCCCTTCTTGGCGCGAAACTTGGCGAAAACCTTGCGCAGCGACGTCGGATCGACGCACGAGCTCACGGCCACCCAGGCGCGGCGCTGCAAGTTGAGCTTGGTGCCGCAGAATTCCTGGAGCGCATCGACCGTGGCGTATTCGTCCACGAGCTTCCAGAGGTTGGTCTGCTCGGCCTTGCTCATGTCGCCGATGCCGAGCTTGACGAGCGTAACGCCGCCCTCGAGCGTGGCCCGCGATTGCGCAGCCGCGCCGCCGGCAACGGCGATGGAGAAAGCGGTAAGGAGCCAGCCGGTCGGCCCGAGCATGCGCCCGACGGAATGCATAAGCGACGGCACTGGTGGTTCCCCGTATTGTCAGACTGCGAAGCACCGGATGCTAGGATGCCGGTTTGCCCCGGGCAATATCCCTCGGCGCCCGCCGCGTTTTTTCAGTGTGAGCGATGCAAGCAGAACGCGATCACCTCCTGCATGGCCGCTTTCTCTGGCCGGTCGGGAAAGATCGCCAGGGCGTCGTGGGCGATCGCCCCGTAGGATCGGGCCCGCTCCATGGTCGCATCGAGCGCCCGGTGCTGCTTCATGAGCGAGATCGCCCGTTCGAGATCGCCGTCCTTTATCTCGCCCTCGGCAATGGTGCGCTTCCAGAAGCCGCGCTCCTCTTCGCTGCCCCTGCGGAACGATAGAATCACCGGCAGGGTGATTTTGCCCTCGCGGAAATCATCGCCCGTCGCCTTGCCGAGGTTGGCGCTGTCACCGGAATAGTCGAGCGCATCGTCGACGAGCTGGAAGGCGAGGCCAAGATTGCGTCCATAGGCGCGCAGCGCCATCTGCTCCGCGGCGGGACGGTTGGCGATGGCGGCGCCAACCTCGGCGGCGGCCGAGAACAGTGCCGCGGTCTTGGCATTGATGATGGCGAGGTATTCGTCCTCGGTCGTGGTGGTGTTGTTGGCGGCGGCGAGCTGCATCACTTCGCCTTCCGCGATGACCGCGGCGGCGTTCGAAAGGATCTTCAAGACCGGCAGCGAGCCGACATCCACCAGCATGCGGAACGCTTGGCCGAGCAGGAAATCGCCCACCAGCACGCTCGCCTGGTTCCCCCAGACCATACGCGCCGTCTTCTTGCCGCGCCTCAGGCCGCTCTCGTCGACCACGTCGTCGTGCAGCAGCGTCGCGGTGTGCATGAACTCGATCGCGCTGGCGACGCGTATGTGTCCCGCGCCCTCGGAATCGCACAGCCGGCAAGCGGCGAGCGCCAGCATCGGCCGCAGCCGCTTGCCGCCGGAATCGATGAGGTGATGCGCCAGCTCCGGGATCAGCTCGACATCGGAAACGTGCTTGTCGAGGATGATCCGGTTGATGGCCTCCATGTCGCCCGCCACGAGGTCGAGAAGCGGCTGCAGGCTCGCCGGAGGGGTACGGGCGGCATCGAGGGGGATGATCTGTGCCAATGACCTGTTTCCGAGTTGATTTCTTGGAAATGGTATAGCGTCGGCAAGGGGGGCAATACCAAGCAAACTTTGCCGCAAGGCTCCGCCCGGGCTACTTTACCCGCATGCGCGATCTCGTGACGACGAACGACCCCGTGCTTCTCAGTTATTTGTTGGTGCTGCTGCAGGATGCGGGCATCGAGGCTGAGGTATTCGACGGCAATATGAGCATTGTCCAGGGCACGCTCGGGGCAGTGACCAAGCGCTTGGCGGTACCCGAGGACCGCTGGGATGCCGCGCGCCGGCTGCTGATAGAGGCTGATCTCGGTCAGTGGATGGTAAAGCCATGAGCGGTGATGCTGCAACCCGCGCCCCGTGCCGCAGAGCCTTCCGCACAGAGGTTGCCCGCTG
>DASRYA010000117.1:0-2299 GCA_035687305.1 Hyphomicrobium sp.
GCTCACCATCGAGTGGGAGGAGCTTTCGCAGAAATACCATCAGCGGCGCGTATCGAGCCGGAAGGCGGCGCGCGAGGCGGCTAAGGCCGGGGCATGGACTGGGCCGGCACCGCAGGAAGCCTCGTCACGCTCCTGAGGTAGAGGTAGCCGGCAAGCGCGGACGCAAACGAGCCCAGCAGCACGCCGACGCGAATCTCGGCGGCGCTCGTTGCGTCGGTGAACGCCAGCATGCCGATGAAGAGGCTCATGGTGAAGCCGATGCCGCCGAGCATCGCGACGCCGAAGAGCTGCGGCCAGGTCGCGCCGTCGGGACGGTGCGCAATGCGCATGCTGATGGCGGCGAGCGAAAAGCCGAAGATACCGATAGGCTTGCCGATCAGAAGGCCGAGCGCGATGCCCATGGGGATAGGGCTGAAGACGTGCTCCAACGTGATGCCGGCGAGGCTGACGCCCGCATTGGCGAAGGCGAAGATCGGCAGCACGGCGAACTTCACCCACGGCCCGAGGGCTTCCTCCAGCCGCTCCGATGTGCCGTGACCGCCGGATGCCGGCCGTGCCAGAGGCACGGCGAGCGCCGTCGCGACGCCGGCGAGGGTTGCGTGCACGCCGGACTGCATCACGCAGAGCCAGATGAAAATGCCAACGAGCACGTAGGGCGCCGTGCGGGTGATTCCCCTGGCGTTGAGGATGGCGAGCACGGCGATGCCCATTGCGGCCAGCGCCAGCGCTTCCAATGAAAGGTGCGCGGTATAGAAGAGCGCGATGATGACGATGGCGCCGAGGTCGTCGATGATCGCGAGAGCCAGCAGAAACACCTTGAGGGCTACCGGCACGCGCGGCCCGAGCAGCGCCAGCACGCCAATGGCGAAGGCGATGTCGGTGGCGGAGGGAATCGCCCAGCCGTGCAGCGCGACGGGGTCGTTCCAATTGAAGGCGGCATAGATCGCGGCCGGCACGATCATTCCGCCGAGCGCGGCGATGAACGGCAATGCCGCCTTTTGCAGGCTGGAGAGCTCGCCGACGACCAGCTCGCGTTTGATCTCGAGGCCGACGAGGAAAAAGAAGACCGCCATCAGGCCGTCGTTGATCCAGTGCAGCAGCGATTTATCGAGGCCGACGGCGCCGACGCGGAGCGAGGCGTGGGTATGCAGCAGTCCATCGTACAGCCAGCTCGCGGGGGAGTTCTGCATCAAAAGGCCGAGCATGGCCGCAGCGAGCAGCACGATGCCGCCGGATGCTTCGTGCTGGAAGAACGCTTTGGCACCGTCGACACGTTCGCCAATGGACTTTCGCGGCTTCTGCGAGCGGTCGCGTGACATCGGTATGAAGCTTCCCTCTCGTGTGGGCAGGTAGGCCTAAGATATGGGTGCCGCCGGCAGGACTTCAGCGTTCCGCCAGACGGAATCGGCGCTTGCCAGGGGCAATTCCTCGAGGCCGTGCGCGGCGGTGACACTCGCATCGACGCCGCCGGCCGCCGCGCCGAGTGCGTGGGCGTTGGCCGCGCCGTTGAGGCGATGGCCGAGGAACATCGCCGCGAGCATGTCACCGGTGCCGTGCGGAGCTTCGGCGCGGCGCGCGACGTGGCAGACGAGTGCCTCGTCGCCGCTGACGAGCACGTTGGCGAGGCGGTTGCCGTCGGCGGGAATGGACGTGCCGAGGACGGTGGACACGGGGAGCGCGGCGGCGGCTGCGCGGGCCTCCCGCGGGTTCGAGGCTGGACGGCCCGAGAGATAGGACAGCTCGAAGCTGTTGGGGGTTGTGATGTCGGCTAGCGGCAGCAGCTGGTCGCGGATGGCATCGGCAACCTCGGCGGACAGGTAAAGCCCTTCCGGCTCGTCGCCGAATACAGGATCGCAGAGGAAAAGCGCTGCCGGGTTGGCCGCGCGAACGCGCTCTACGGCGCCTCGCACCGCTGCGACATGGGCGCGCGAGGGCAGATAGCCGGACAGGACCGCCGCGGTTTTCGCGAGCCAGCCGTTGGCGTCGAGGGCTTCGAGGATGGCGACGATCTCGTCCGCGGGCACCGCCCTGCCGGCGAAGTGCGGATAGGCCGGGTTGCAGGAGAGCACGACGGTCGGCACCGGCATCGTCTCGTGGCCAAGCCACTGCAGCGCAGGGACGATGGAGGCAAGGCCGACCGAGCCATAGGCGACGTGGGAGGAGATCGCGAGGATGCGGGCCATTGGGGTGCGGCACCGAGGGGTGAGGGCGGGGAGCTTTCGCGGCCTGACGGCGCCGCATGCGGGACGTGCTTTCGACGTTCGTCGATTAGACAGAGCGCACCGGGCAATTGCAACAT
>DASRYA010000118.1:0-6661 GCA_035687305.1 Hyphomicrobium sp.
CCGAAGAGCTGCGCGCCCCTGAGCGCGATCTGCTCGTCCTGCGGCGCATTCGGATCGGCGGTCTCGAGGAACGTGCGCCACGCGGTGGAGTGCGCCTGCCGGCGCGGCGCGGCCGCTTGCGCAACAGCCTCGGCGCACCAGGCATCGTAGCTCATGTTGAGGAGCGGCAGATCGACGAGCCACTCGCCGGGATAGTCGACCACGTCGAGGTGCAGGCGCGAGATGCCGAACGCGCGGCGCAGCGCACTTTCCGAGCGGTATTCGATGGTGACGCGGAGCTGGCTGAGCCGCCGCGTGCTTTCCGGCCAGTCGGGCGGATCGCGTGACAGTGCCGCGAGGTGGCCTTCGTAGTCGAAGCGCGGTACCGCATCGTCGGGCTGCGGCTCGAGGTAGGCACGCTCGATGCGTCCCTCCGCTTCGGGCAGAAAGAAGGGAAGGCGACCGCCCGAGACGAGGCTGCGGATCAGCGCGGTGATGAAGATCGTCTTGCCGGCCCGCGAAAGGCCGGTCACGCCGAGACGCAGCGTCGGCGTCATCATATCGGTGAGCATGGCGCCGGCGGCATGGTGCCAGGCCGGCGAAGACGCGGTGTCGGACGCGGAAGGTGGCTCGGACGTCGGCAAGGGGACCTCACAGAGCCCCCTTAGCTAGTGCGAAGTGCTCGCGCCGGCAAGTCGCCGGCACGCCGGTGGCCGTGTCAGCCGTAAAAGATGACGAGTATGCCGGCGACCATCACCGTCATTCCCATGAGGATGATCAGGCCGCTGCGAATGAATTCGGACATGGAGCCTCCACCTGCTTCGTGGTGATTTTCCTCAAGTTTAGCCAGTGTCTTTGAACGATCACTGAAGCCGAATGACAGGTCGCGTTCATGTTGGCCGGGGCAGCGCGATGCCAGCTTGCCAATGTGTAATATTGAAGGGCGCAGCTAATCGGCTTTTACGGAGCCGCCGGTCGCCGGCGGGGCTCCTGCTGCGGGTTCGCTCATCGATCCGCCCGGTGCGGATGCGGCCCCGGGCGCTCTTTCCCGTGCACTATTCCAATCGCGGTCAGGCATCGAGATCGCGACGCAGCAAATTCGGCAGCTGCGGGGCGACCCAGATCAAGCTATGTAACGACATAGATCAGGGTACGTTACAAAACCGCGGCCCGGACGCTGTCGAGGGAAACATAAAAGGGGACCTCCGCCATGCATGGGCAAGACCGCTCGCAGGCGCCGGATACGAAACTAGCGACCTATGGGCAGGTCGGCTTTGCGGTGCGGCGGGTGACACTCGATTCCCCATGGGAATGGCTTGCCGCCGGCTGGCGCGATCTGCGTGCGGTGCCCCTCATGAGCCTCGCATACGGAATCGTTTTCACGCTCGGAGGCTGGCTGCTGGTCACCACGCTCAACCGGCTGGAGGTGATCGCGCTGATCCCCATATTCGCCGGGGGCTTCGTGCTGATTGCGCCGCTGCTCGCGGCGGGTCTCTATGAAGTGAGCCGCCTTCTGGAAAAGGGGCAGCCCGTCACGCTCGGAACGGTTATTTCGGGGGTCGCGCCCGCAACGGGCCGGCTCGGGCTGTTCGGCGTGGCGCTGTTCCTGGGTTTCTTCGCCTGGATCGAGTTGGCTTTCCTGTTGCTCTCCCTTTTTCTCGGGGAGACGGCGGTGCCGGATCCGACCCAGTTCGTGCATACGCTGCTCTTCACGAATGCGGGCCTTGCGCTGCTGTTCGCCGGGACGATCTGTGGAGCCGTTCTGGCCGCCATGGTGTTCACCCTGTCGAGCATCGCCGCGCCGCTCCTGCTGGCGAAGGACGTCGATGCCGTGACGGCAATGGCTACGAGTGTCCAGGCCGTGCGCGTCAACCTCGCGCCCATGCTCCTTTGGGCGGCGCTGATCGCTGGCCATATGGCGATTGGCCTGGTGACGCTGTTCTTCGGGTTGATCGTGGTCGTGCCGCTGCTCGGCTATGCCACGTGGCACGCCTTCCGCGAGCTCGTCGTCATCCACCGCATCTGAGGTGGTCTGCGGGAGCGCTGCAGCCCAAGAGGCCGAATGACGGCGGCAGTCGCCGGCGGGTGCTACTCGCCGCGGCGGCGGGCCATGAAGGCGATGCGCTCGAACAGGTGGACATCCTGCTCGTTTTTCAGCAGCGCGCCCGCGAGCGGCGGAATGGCCTTGCGGTTGTCCGCCTCGCGCAATGCCTCGGGCGAGATGTCCTCGTTGAGGAGCAGCTTCAGCCAGTCGAGCAGCTCCGAGGTCGAGGGCTTCTTCTTGATGCCGGGTAGCTCGCGCAACTCGTAGAAAATGCGCATCGCCTCCGAAACGAGCCGCCCCTTGAGGCCCGGGAAGTGCACGTCGACGATCTGCTGCATCGTCTCGGCATCGGGGAACTTGATGTAGTGGAAGAAGCAGCGGCGCAGGAATGCGTCCGGCAGCTCCTTCTCGTTGTTCGAGGTGATGATGACGATGGGGCGGTTCTTCGCCTTTACCGTCTCGCCGGTCTCGTAGACGAAGAACTCCATGCGATCGAGCTCCTGCAACAGGTCGTTGGGGAACTCGATGTCGGCCTTGTCGATCTCGTCGATCAGCAGGACGGGACGGCCCTCGTGCGCGAACGCTTCCCAGAGCTTGCCGCGCTTGATGTAATTCCTGATGTCGTGCACGCGCTCGTCGCCGAGCTGGCTGTCGCGCAGGCGCGAGACGGCATCGTATTCATAAAGGCCCTGTTGCGCCTTGGTCGTGGATTTTATGTGCCACTCGATGATGGGCACGCCGAGGGCTTCCGCCACCTCTATGGCGAGGGCGGTCTTGCCGGTGCCCGGCTCGCCCTTGATCAGCAGCGGGCGCGAGAGGGTGATGGCGGCGTTGACGGCTACCTTGAGATCGTCCGTCGCTACATAGCGGCGCGTTCCATCGAACTTCATCGGGGGGATGGGGTCCTTTCGTACCGGCACACGGGCACCGTTTGGCTGATTCGACATTAAAGACCGGCGCGTGCCACCGGCAAGACGGGGCAGGCGCGGGGCTATGCCGCAACAGCCGTTTGGTCCGGCCGGCCTCGCCCATGGGCGGGAAGGCGACCCGGCGCACCCCCGGGATGCACCCCGGGCTTCAGCGAATTGTATCGGGCACCTTTTCGTTGTCCCTGCCGCCCTTTAGCTCCGGCAGCGGAACGTCTTGACAGATGGACGCAGTGCCGCCAATAGGAGGCCCCTAAAATAGCTTGTTGCCTGCCGGTTGAGGGGCCGGCCGTCTCTGCAAGCCTCCTGGAGGCCCGATGAGCAAGCGAAGCGCCAAGAAGCCTGTGAAGGCGAAGGGCTCCCCCGTGAGCCGCGCTGCACCCTCCGCTGTGGCAAAGCGCGATAGTGCCGCGCCGGCCAAAGTGAAGGCATCGAGCGGTGGTAAGGTGGCCGCCAAGAAGGCCAGTGGGATCAAGCCCGCTCCCAATAAAGCTGGCAGCACCAAAGCCAGCGAAAAAAAAGCGAGTGATAAGAGGTCGGGCGACAATAAGGTTGTCGTAAAGCAGAAAGTTGCGGGGAGAAAAATGACGGCACGCGCCAAGTCTTCGTCGATAGTGCTGCCTCCAGATTATCGCCCGTCGGAGGACGAGCCTTTCATGAACGAGCGCCAGCGGATGTACTTCCGCCAGAAGCTGCTCGCGTGGAAGGACGAGATCATTCGCCAGACGCGCGAGACGCTCGTCGGGCTGCACGAGGAATCCACCCAGCACGCAGATCTCGCCGATCGCGCCACGTCCGAGACGGACCGTGCGCTGGAATTGCGCGCGCGCGACCGTCAGCGCAAGCTCATTGCCAAGATCGACGCTGCGCTGGCACGCATCGAGGATGGCTCCTACGGCTATTGCGAGGAGACGGGCGAGCCCATCGGCCTCAAGCGGCTCGATGCGCGCCCGATCGCTACCCTTTCCGTGGAGGCGCAGGAGCGCCACGAGCGCCGCGAGCGGGTCTATCGCGAGGATTGAGCGCCACCGCCGTTCGGTACGGCGGTAGAGAAGCAGATTGAAAAAGCGCGCCCCTGGGCGCGCTTTTTTTGTTGGCTGGTCTCAGGACTTGCGGGGCTCGCCCTCGCCGGGTTTGCCGTCGCCGGCACCGGGTTCGAGGTCACTGGCTCCGGCACGTCGTTCGTCGGCTTTTTCGCTGGCGCGCTTGGCAAGGAAGGCGCGCAAATCCTCCACATCGCGCAGGCGCACCTGGCGCTGCGGGCTCGCGAGTGCGATGCCGCGCTCGCGCAGGGCTTTCACCGCCTGGGCGCGCAGCGCGGTTCGCGTTTCGCCGGCGCGGACGCCTTCGGCCACCGGCACGGAGAGGGAGAACACCAGCGCGGTGTCGTTGATGTCCTCGAAGGCGATGTGGATGTCGTCGACTTCGCCTTCCGTGGCGAGGCCGTTACGCGTTGCGGCCTCGCGCAGCGCCTCCAGCACTTCCTCCGGATCGGCCTCGTGGGTGACGCCCACCTCGATGGAGGCGCGCCCCGCGGGCGTATCGATCGCAGCATGCCCCGCGAGTGCCCCGGCATAGGGAATGTTGATGCCTTCCGCACGCAGCGCCTTGACGATGCTCGCCCGCAGTTCGGTCTGTGCCGCGAGCGAGCGGTTCACGTCGGCGAGGAACACACGCACGCTGAAGTCCATCGCGTTCTCACCCAGATTGTCGAGAACCACGAAGGGCGGGGGATGGCGCAGGATCAGCGTGCTCTTATCCACGACCTGCTGCAGCACGCGAATGACGTGGTCGGGATCGGCGAGATAGGAAACGCGCACCGATATCGCGAGCCGTCCCAGCAGATTGCGGTGCGTCATGTTGACGACCGTCTGCGTGATCAGCTCCGAGTTCGGAACGATGAGGCTCGCGCGCTCGAACGTCTCGATCTCCGTTGCGCGCACGGCGATGCGACGGACGTATCCCTGGCCCTCTTTCAGCGAGACCCAGTCGCCCACCTTGATCGGCCGCTCGACGAGCAGGATGAGCCCGGAGACGAAGTTGTTGACGATCGACTGCAGGCCGAAACCGATACCGACGGAGAGGGCACCGGCGACGATGGCGAGGCTGGTGATGTCGAAGCCGGCGTAGGAGATGGCGGCCAGGGTCGCGATGGCGAAGCCGATGTAGCCGGCGCCGGTGTAGATCGAGTTGGCGAGCCCGGCTTCGAGACGGCCCTGCGCCAGCGCGCTCGCGGCCAGCCACCGCTGCACGAAGCGCGTTGCCGCGAGCACGGCGACGAACAGGGCGATCGCCGCCATGATGCGCACCAGCGAGATATGGATCCCGCCGGCATCGAAGCCGAATACCGCCGCGCGCGCGCCGCTGATGATGTCGGCGCTCGACACGCCCCAGGACAGCAGCAGCAGCGGTATCGCCACGGCAAAGAGCAGCGCGTTGAGCAGGCCGCGCTGAATGCGTGCAAGCTGATTGCGGCCGAAGTCGTCGAGTTTCAGACGCTGCTCGATGAGCGCGCTCATGCCGCGCCCTTCGCCCTCCGTACTCGCGCCCGGGCCGGGAACGAGCCAGCGGATGGCGATGTGCAGCACGCCGACGAGCAGTATGCCGGTGCCGGTCGTCAGGATTTGCGTGGCGATGAAGCGGCCCAGAGAGACGTAGCCGAGCAGGGCTGCGCCGACGAGCACCACGGCGAGGGCGATAAGCGCCACCTTCAGCCAGACGGGACGCCAGCGCTCCACCGGCGCGTTGGGTGCGTTGCTCGGTGGGCCTAGGGGCGTGCGCACGATGAACAGCAGCATCGCCATGTAGAAGAGGCTGGCGATGAACGTCGCGATGATGGTCGTCGACAGCGGGAGCGACAGGATGCTGACGAGATAACGGGTGAGGTAATCGAGCGCGTAGACGGCTGCGATCACCTTGACGGCGAGGTGCACCCGCAGCGCGCTCGCATCGGAGATATTGAATAGGCGCCAGCGCGGACGTCTCGGCTGCAGCAAAGCATGGGAAAGCGCCGTCACGCCGATGAGTACGGCGAGCGGAAACACGGCCGCCTGCGCAAAGCGGGCAACCTGCCAATAGAACAGCCCCAACTCGTCGAGGCCGACATAGAGCACGATCAGCGCGATGGTGGCGGGCAGCGCGTAGGCCGGCGCGACCCACGCCGCGTTGAAGGCGCGCTCGGGTAGCGATGGCGATGACGCTCCAGCGCGGTCGAGGCGCATGCGAATGAGGCGGCGCATGAGCAAGCGCAGGCCGAAGAAGCCTAGCAGCGCCGTGCCGAGAACGCCGAGGAGGCCGAGCGGGTTGAGCGTGGCCGCCGACCACCAGTTGGAGAGAATGAACCCCAGCTGGCGACGCGCGATGTGAAGCTGGTCGCCCGCCTGCTGCCAGACGCGCAACTGCAGCGGCGTGTCGGTCTGGTTGAAGAGGAAGCGGGTGAAGATACCCATGCGCGCGTTCTGCACGCGTCCGATGAGCTGGCGTGCGCGCTCGGCGATAAGCGCTGCCTTCTTGATCGCACCGTCGATCTGCGCCGCAACGGCGTTGAGCCGCTGGCGGTCCGCGGCGACATCCGGCGCTTCGGGCGGATCGTTGGGGCCGGGAGGTGCACCGAGCTTATCGATCTGCGAGCGCACCTCCTTGAGGCGCGGCTGCAGGGCCTCGGCCGCAGACTTGGCGTTGTTCTCGATTTTCTCGATGCCGGTGCGCAGGG
>DASRYA010000119.1:0-61484 GCA_035687305.1 Hyphomicrobium sp.
CGCCGTTATGAGACACGGATAAACGCCATGTTATTGCCTTGGAGCACCCCAATATTCATCGCCGAACGGAGACGGGGTGCCGTCGATCGGCGCGGTGGAGCGTAACGGAGCTTCAGAGCGTACCGCTCCGTCAGCGCGCAAGTCGGGCTCGGGTGGAGCGGCGAAAAACTTGCGTGCAACTCTGGGTGGGTGCGACGCGGAGCGTCGCCCGTATGCTAGAATTGAGGTTCGCCTCGGGGCACCTCGAAGCCGGCCGGTGGGCTGGGGGGTACAGCGTATGAACGTGTGCGGAAGTGCATGCCTGCTGAGCATGCTCGTCTCTGTTGGTTTCGCGATGGAAGCCGGTGCCATGGAGCCGGGCCAGCCATCGGCACCGCCGGCGGCACAGCCGCAGGGTTTCGCCTTGCCGTCGTTTCTCGATGTGACGCGCCTTCCGGATTTGCAGGCGGCGTGGCGTGAGCACTTCGGCATCGCCGAAAAGCCCGCGTTCGCAGCGCCCATGGGCGTGGGGGCGCGGGACATCGCCGCCGAAACTGAAGAAACCTCGGTGCGCGCTCGCGCCGAGGCGTTGAGCAGGCGTTTTTCGGTCGGATCCGATGACGCGGAGGGCGCGCAGACAGCAAACATTGCCGACGACGCAACGGCCGCCACGCCCGTCGGTTTAGACAGCGAGCCCGATGCGTCGGACAACGACCGTGCCGCAGACGGCGATCGTGCCGCTCCGACGGAGACGGCTTCCATCCATGTGAACAATGCGGCGGATGTTGCGGGCACCGATCAGGCGTTGCCGCGCGCCAAGTCTGCGGACGGCGTCGGCAAACGATCGGCAGCGCAGAAGATTTCAGCATCGCCCCCCGCCAGGGCGGGTGGTGCCGGCAACGTGCCGGTATTCGACAACACGAAGTCCGTGCACGCGAGCCGTTTGCCGACGTCAGCTCGGAGGATTGAGCAGCAGCCGGCGGGCTCTCCGACCCTGTTGATGACAATTGGCGGTTTGTTCGTCGGCAACTCGGGGGCGCCGGAGCCCGAAGGTGCAACCATGTTGCCTACGGAGCTGCGCTCTTTCGGGTGGAGCTCTCAGCCGTAAGGCGCTGCTTCCGACACTCGACACGAAACTTCGCGATTTCCAACCAAAGGGCGGCTGCCCGCGTAGCGCGCGTTCGCCGAGCCGCGACGTGCACGCGCGTGCCGTCGTGTCCGCGTCACGACTTCGCGTCCACGTAAAAGAAAAGGCCGTCCGCAGGATGCTGCGGACGGCCTCGTTCTTTGCCGGACAGGCTGGATTACATATCCATGCCCATGCCGCCCATACCACCATGGCTGTGGCCGTGGTTATGGCCGTCGTCCTTCTTCGGCGCTTCGCCGATGGCGGCCTCAGTGGTGATGAGCAGGCCAGCGATGGAGGCTGCATCCTGCAGTGCCACGCGGACGACCTTGGCCGGATCGATGATGCCAGCCTCGATCATATCGCAGTACTCGTCGCTCTGGGCGTCGTAGCCGAAGGCCTGACCCTTGCCCTCGAGCACCTTGCCGACGACGATCGAGCCTTCAACGCCAGCGTTGTTGGCGATCTGGCGGATCGGTGCCTGCAGCGCGCGCTTGACGATGGCGATGCCGGCTTCCTGGTCGGCGTTGTCGCCCTTGACGTCGACGGCGTTGCCGGCCTTCAGCAGCATCACACCACCGCCCGGAACCACACCCTCTTCGACAGCGGCGCGGGTTGCGTTGAGAGCGTCGTCGACGCGATCCTTGCGCTCCTTCACCTCGACCTCGGTCGCACCGCCGACGCGGATCACGGCAACACCGCCGGCGAGCTTCGCCAGGCGCTCCTGCAGCTTCTCACGGTCGTAGTCGGAGGTCGTCTCCTCGATCTGAGCCTTGATCTGACCGACGCGGGCCTCGATGTCCTTCTTCTTGCCCGAGCCGTCGACGATCGTCGTATCTTCCTTGGTGATCGACACGCGCTTGGCGCGGCCGAGCATGTCGAGCGTCACGTTCTCGAGCTTGATGCCGAGATCCTCGGAGATCGTCTGGCCGCCGGTGAGGACTGCGATGTCCTCCAGCATGGCCTTGCGGCGGTCGCCGAAGCCCGGAGCCTTCACGGCGGCAACCTTGAGGCCACCGCGGAGCTTGTTGACGACGAGCGTTGCGAGCGCCTCGCCTTCGACTTCCTCGGCGATGATGAGCAGCGGACGGCCGGACTGCACGACGGCTTCGAGAACGGGGAGAAGCTGCTGCAGGTTGGACAGCTTCTTCTCGTGGATGAGGATGTAGGGATCCTCGAGCTCGGCAATCATCTTCTCGGCGTTGGTCACGAAGTAGGGCGAGAGATAGCCGCGATCGAACTGCATGCCCTCGACGACTTCGAGCTCGGTATCGAGGCTCTTGGCCTCTTCAACGGTGATGACGCCCTCGTTGCCGACCTTCTGCATGGCCTCGGCGATCATCTCGCCGATTTCCTTCTCGCCGTTGGCGGAGATGGTGCCGACCTGGGCGATCTCGCCCGAGTTCTTCACCTTCTTGGAGCGCTTGGCGATCTCTTCGACGACCTGGGCGACGGCCTTGTCGATGCCGCGGCGCAGATCCATCGGGTTCATGCCGGCGGCAACGGACTTGAGGCCTTCGCGCACGATGGCCTGGGCCAGAACCGTGGCGGTGGTGGTGCCGTCACCCGCGAGGTCGTTGGTCTTCTGGGCGACTTCGCGCACCATCTGCGCGCCCATGTTCTCGAACTTGTCCTCGAGCTCGATTTCCTTGGCGACGGTTACGCCGTCCTTCGTGGTGCGGGGAGCGCCGAACGATTTCTCGATCACGACGTTGCGGCCCTTGGGACCGAGCGTCACCTTTACAGCGTTGGCGAGGATGTCGACGCCGCGCAGAAGACGCTCGCGGGCGTCAGCGGAAAAACGTACTTCCTTGGCTGCCATGTGTGTGATTCCTTGGTGTTTGCGCCGTGCCTGACGGGCGATCGGCGAGGGGGAATGGCGGAGAAGGCGGATTGAAGAGCGTAGGGGCGCACAGCGCGAGCCGACCTGGGCCAGCCGCCGGGCGCCAGGCCGCTTACTTCTCCAGGACGCCCATGACGTCGCTTTCCTTCATGATCAGCAGCTCCTGCCCGTCGATCTTGACCTCGGTGCCGGACCACTTGCCGAACAGGACCTTGTCACCCTTCTTGAGGTCGATGGGGACCAGCTTGCCGCTTTCGTCGCGCGTGCCGGGACCGACGGCAACCACTTCGCCCTGCTGCGGCTTCTCGGTGGCGGTGTCGGGGATGATGATGCCGCCGGACGTCTTGGTCTCGCTGTCAACGCGCTTGACGACGACGCGATCGTGCAAAGGACGGAACTTCATGGGAAATTTTGCTCCAGATGGCGGGGTCGGCCGCAGGGGCCCGGTCTCTCTCAATGGGGGTCTTGGCACTGTTGTGAGGAGAGTGCCAAACCCGCGGCGGAGATAAGCGTTGGCAAGTGGGCTGTCAAGGAAGGTGCCCGCTTCAATGCCGTAGCGTCCAATATCGGCAAGCGTGCGAACGGGGCGTTAATTCCCTCGATAAATATGCAATCTGGAGGCGAGCCGTGCCTGAACTTCCCTCTGTCGAAGGAATGGCTGCAAGTGCATGGCCGCGCATGCGCCAGGCTATCCAGACGACCATTGCCGCCTGCGTCTCCTATATGGCGGCCGACGCGGCCGGCCTATCGCAGGGCTTCTGGGCGGTGATGACGGCGATCCTCGTCACCCAGGCGAACGTGGGGGCTTCCCTGGGCCTCGCCATCGAACGGCTGATGGGCAGTCTGCTCGGCGTCGTCGTCGGCGGTGTCGTGGCGATTGCGCTGGCCGATGCGCACGAGTGGAGATTTGCCGGTCTGGCCGTGACGGTGCTGGTGCTCGCGTTCTTTGCCGCGCGCCGGCCGGCCTTGCGCATCGCCTGCGTGACCGCCGCTATCGTGGTGCTCGGCGATCCCAGTCTCGGTCCGCCGATAACGTCGGCCGAAACCCGCATGATGGGTGTCGTCATCGGCACCGTGGTCGCTATTGCGACGATGCTCATCGTTTTTCCGTCGCGGGCGGGGATCGCGTTTGCCGAGCACGTGAAGAGCACGCTCATACCACTCATCGATCTGCTCAGCGGGATTCTCGCGGGCGCGGTCGGCAAGACGGGTGAAGGGGTTGGCGACGGGCAGCCCATCGATGCGGAGCGTGCGGCAGAATACGGTGCGAAGATCCGGAGCGCGCTCGGCACGGGCGATAAGCTTGCGGGCGATGCACGGCTCGAGGTGACGGGATACGTCGGCGATTCACCCGATCCGGAATCCATCCTGCGGGCGCTGCGCCGGCTGTGGCACACGGAAATCATACTGCTACGCGCCACCGCGCAGCCGCTGCCGGCGCGCGCCATCGAGCGCCTGGGGCCGGCGATTGGCGAGCTGCGGGAGGCCGTCGACGACGTCGGCAAGAGCCTCGTTGCCTCGCCGGGCCCCTATGCAACTGCGGACCTCTCCGCGGTCGAAGTCGCGCTGGCGAAGATCGTCCAGGGAATGGAGGAGATGCGTGCCAAAGGCGAGATGCGCGCGATGCCGATGGACGATGTCATCCGGCTGCTGGCGTTCGACTTCGCGCTGGGCCAATTGCGGCTGAACCTGCGCGACCTCGCCGACCGGGAAACGGAGCTTGCCGCGTTCGCGGGCTCTACGTTTCCGCTCCTACGGCGCATCAGGGGCCTGATCGCGCAGCGGTGGCCGAAGCGGGCCACGCCGTAGACGGTCTGGCATCCGGCGCGCCCATGGCGGGCGTTGAGCTAGCAGCCGCGGCGCGCCACGCCGGTGGCGTCGAACACCTGCCCCGTGAGGGTGCGTCCGGGCCGGGAGGCGAGGTAGAGCGCGAGCGAGGCGATGTCGCTTTCGCTCGCGAGCGATGCGCCTTCATCATCCTGCGTCGTCGAGGGGCCGACCGCATTGATACGAATGCCCTGGGGCGCCCAATGGGCAGCTTCGCCTCGCGTCATCGCCGCAAGCGCCTGGCGTGCAATGCCCGCGAACGCCGCCTCGCCCGCGGTGCGCGGTGTCGGCAGCGTCATGACGTTCAGCACGAGGCCTTCGTTGAGGGTGAGACGCATGCGGTTGGCGACGACGCGCGTCACATGCACCGGCAGGTTGAGCTTATCGGCGACGAGGTCCTCGATCTCCGACATGCTCGCGCACCCGTGCGTTTCGCTGACGTCGATGGGGATCAGGTTGATGACGACGTCGAGGCCGCCGAAGGCCTGAGCGGCGGTCTGGGCGAAGCGCACCGCTGAATCGTTGTCACGGCAGGCATCCGAGAACAGTTTCACCTCGGTTGCCGATTCCGCCAGCATGGTGGCGACGGCGTCGATCTCCGGCGCGTGGGCATTTGCGTGGACGACGAGACGGGCCCGGTGGTCGGCAAATTTGCGTGCAACGTCAACGCCGCAGCTCGGAGAAAGCCCGGTGATCAGCGCGCGTACGCCGGCAAGCTCACCATAATAAGACGCACTTCTATCGCGACCCATCACCGTCATCAGCATTGAGCATTCCCTTCGATTATACGCCGGGACTTTTTGGGAACGCCCCGACACAACAGATACCATGGCGATTCGCCTAACGAGTCCTAAACAGCACCCCGATTCAGGTCGGCCTTAGGCCGGTCTGCGGCGCCACTGGGGCGTTCCGTGGCAATCCACGGGAACATGCGGAGTTCCGCGTGAACGCGCCTTGGCAGTGGATGGACCGCGTGCTCCGCAGCGGGACGTGCGCACGCCATTGGAGCGGTGGAAAAACACCTTATTTCTCCACAGGAAGGGGTGCGAGCGTGCCACGCCAGGGTCACGAATCGGCCCGCAGCTGCGAAAGCTGGTGAAAGTGGTCCAGCTGCCATTGCGCGGTGAGGACGCGGGCGAAAAGCTCGGGTGATCAACGAATCGGCAAGGGGGCGTCGTCACTCTTCCATGGCGAGCATCGAGAACAGCGAGGGCGGAATGCCGAAACTCAGCGGCATGGCCGATCTCATCGTGAAGGGAGCCATCGTGCTGGTCACGGCGGCGATCTTCATCGGCGCATATTTGCAATTCCAGATGCCGTTCTGGCCGTCGCTCATTGCGGCGCTATCGGTCTGCACCGTGCTGCTTACCGCGCACGTGCTGAAGCGGCGTTCCGAGCGCGAACGCGAGCTGGCCGGCGAGCTTGCCCGCCTGCAGGACGAGGTGGAACGGCTGCGCACGCCGGAGGCGCCGAATGGCACGCTGCCCGGAATGCGGGCGCCGCGCGGACCGACGCTGGCGGCGCCCGGTGCGCCGCGCATGCCCATGCCACCGCCGCTGTCGGCTGGTCCGTCGCTTTCCGCCGGTGCCCCGATGGGCGCGCCGCCTGCGCCTCCTCCTGGCGCCGCGGGCGCCGAGCCTTCTCTTTCCATGGCGCCACCTTCCTCCATGGCGTCTCCGGGTGCTCCTGCACCGAAGGCCATCGCTCCCAAGGCCGCGCCGCCGCCCCCGCCGCGGAGCTTGCGCGCCGAGCCGGGCGAAGCGGCCGCGGGTGGAATGCCGCCCCGTGAGCCGCGGCTGACAACGCAGCGTCCGGGCGCTCCGGCCGAGCCGCAGCGTGCCGAGCCGCAATTGCCCGGCGTCGCCGCCGCGCGGGAGTCCATGGCGCCGAGGGCGGCCGGTGCTCCGGTTCCCCCTGCTCCGAAGCTGAAGCTGGGAACTCCCGCTGCTCCGGGCTCGGGTGCTCCCAACTCGGGCGCTCCGGGCCCCAAGGGTCCCGCTGTGCCGCCGCTCAAGGCTGATGCGCCTGCGTCGCCGACGCTTCCGGACTGGTCGGCTCCGCCGCCCGCGCCGGCGGCTTCGTCCAGCGATCAGATGCACGGGCAATGGTCCGCGCGCCGTGGAAAGCCGACGCTGCCCGAGACCCCGCGCACGGAGCCGTCGCTCTCTTCCGACCGCGAGACCGACCTCGATGCCGTCCACGGCATGATCAAGCGTCTTGCCGACGAGGTGGACGTCGGGGACGATCCGCCGCTCGAGGGCCTGCCGCAGCGGCAGGAAAGCGCGCTGCGCGCCTCGCTCAACGCGCTACAGACGACCGCCAACGTGATGCGCGCGAGCAAGAAGAAGCCGGCTGGTGCTGGCGCATCGGTGGGTGGATCCGTGCCGCCTCCGATCATGCCGTCGCATACGCGCCTTGCTTCGCTTGCCGAGGCTGTCGCTTCGGGACGGATCGACGTGGCGCTCGCACCCGTCGTCGGTCTTGGCGACAATCAGGTGCATTATCACGAGGTGCTGGCCCGTCCGTGTGACGAGCGCGGAATGCCGCTTTCGATCTCCACGCGGGATCCGCAGCTCGCGGTCGCGGGGCTGCTGCCGCTGCTCGACAGTGCGCGCCTGCGTCAGGCCGCCGTGGTGGCGCGCACCTTCGCGCATGAAGGTCGTGAGGTGCAGCTTTTCGTTCCGGCGACCGCCGTGTCGCTGGCCAACGACGGCTTCCTCGACGATCTTGCCGCTGCCTATCAGGACCGTGAGGCGCTCGCGAGCGAGATGGTGCTCACCTTCGCTCAAGCGGACATCCGCACCTTCGGCAATTCGGAATGGAGCGCACTCACGGACATGCGCGACCTCGGTTTCCGTTTCGGCATCGAGGATGTGACCGACTTCGACTACGAGTTCACCGCGCTCTGTTCCGCTGGCTTCGCCTTCGTGAAGATCGACGCGGCCACGCTGATGGCCGGGCTGGTCGCGCCGAACGGAGCCATGCCGGCGGATGAGGTTTGCCGCAGCCTGGAAGAGCTGGGCCTGACTGTCATCGTCGGCGGCATCGCCGATGAGCCGACGCGCGACAAAGTGCTCGATGCGGGCGCTCCGCTCGGCCAAGGGGCGCTATTCGGCGCGCCTGCTACTGTCGCGGGCGCCGGTTTTGCCGGACCGGGTGAAGCCGCCGCTTGAGATTTGCGCGGGCGGCGGCTAGCAAGACGCCATGCCGCCCGCGCCACCGCCTGAAACCATTCCCCTCGTCGATTCCATTGCCCCGGTCGCCACAGGCACGCGTGCCTGGCTGGTCGACGTCTGGGGCGTGATGCACAACGGCGTGGTGCCGTTCGCCGATGCGTGTGCGGCTTGCACACGCTATCGCGAGCAGGGCGGCATCGTGGTGCTCGTCTCGAACTCTCCACGCCCGCACGACAGCGTGGCCGCGCAGCTCGACGGCATCGGCGTGCCGCGCACGTGCTGGGATGCCATCGTCACGTCGGGCGACGTCGCCCGCACGCTGATCGCGCGCTATTCGGGCCGTCCGATCCTCCACATCGGTCCCGAACGTGATCTCGCCACGCTGGCGGGCCTCGATCTCATTCGCGTCGATGCCGAGGCCGCCGAAGCCATTGCATGCACCGGGCTCTACGACGACGAGAGCGAAACGCCGGAGGACTATGCGGGGCTTCTGGCTACGTGCCGGGAGCGGCAGCTGCCGATGATCTGCGCCAATCCCGACGTGCGCGTGGAGCGCGGAGGGCGCATCGTCTATTGCGCCGGCGCGGTGGCGCGCGCCTATGCGGCGCTGGGCGGATCGGTCGAATATGCGGGGAAGCCCTATATGCCAATCTATGATCTGACCTTCGCCACGCTGGAAAAATTGGCGCCGGGTAGCTCGGAGAAGTCGGGACTGATCGCAATCGGCGACGGCATCGGCACCGACATCGCGGGGGCGGCCGCAGCCGGCATCCGGTCGGTGTTCATCGCCAGCGGCGTGCACGTCCAGGGCGGGCTCGATGCGGGGGCTATTGCAACTCTGTTTCCTCCAGGCGCGCTCCGGCCCATCGCGGCGATGGAGAGCCTCGCCCTGTAATCGGGGCGGATGGCCGACACCCTCGGCTTGACGGCGCCGGTCCGCAGGCCGATCTATCGACGATGCCCGACAAGAATACGCGCGCAGCTTCGCCGGAAACGCCGGCGCCGGAGCAACCGACAACGGTTCTGCCCGGTGCGGCTGCGCCTGCGCCGGATGTCAGCGCGCCGTGGCAATCTGTAACGACCGATACGGAGGCGCCGCCGGTCGCCAGCGGACCGGAGGTCATCGCCCGCTATCTGAAGCTTCTGCCGGCCGCACCGGGCGTCTACCGCATGATCGATGCGGAAGGGAACGTCATCTACGTGGGCAAGGCGCGCAGCCTCAAGGCGCGCGTTTCCAACTATACGCGCCTCGGCGGGCACACGAACCGGATCGCGCGCATGATCGCGACCACCGCGAGCATGGAGTTCGTGACCGTGCGCACGGAGGCCGAGGCGCTGCTGCTCGAAGCGAACCTCATCAAACGCTTCCGGCCGCGCTTCAACGTGCTGATGCGCGACGACAAGTCGTTTCCGTATATCCTCATCGCGCGCGACACGGCCGCGCCGCAGATCATGAAGCACCGCGGCGCGCGTACGCGGAAGGGCGACTACTTCGGCCCGTTCGCTTCTGCGGGCGCCGTCAATCGCACCATCAACATGCTGGAGCGCGCATTCCTTCTGCGCTCGTGCTCCGACAGCGTCTATGAGAGCCGTACGCGTCCGTGCCTGCTCTATCAGATCAAGCGGTGCTCGGCTCCGTGCACGGGGGAGATCGCACTCGACGACTATGGACGCCTCGTCGATGAAGCGGTGCGTTTTCTGCGCGGCGAAAGCCAGAACGTGCGGCGCATGTACCAGAAGCTGATGGAAGAGGCGGCGGCGAGCCTCGAATACGAGCGCGCCGCACGCTTCCGCGACCGGCTGTCGGCGCTCGCGCACGTCACGGCGGACCAGTCGATCAATCCGGAGGGCATCGAGGAAGCGGATGTGTTCGCCGCGGCCCAGGAGGGCGGACAGACGTGCGTCGAGGTGTTCTTTTTCCGCACCGGACAGAATTGGGGGAACCGCGCCTACTTCCCGAAGGCCGACCGCGCGCTTCCCGTCGAGGAGGTGCTCGATAGCTTCATCGCGCAATTCTACGACGACAAGCCGGTGCCGCGGCTCATTCTGCTGTCGCACGACGTGCCGAACCGGGAGCTGCTTTCGGAAGCTCTGTGCATCAAGGCGGAGAGAAAGATCGAGATCCGCGTGCCGCAGCGGGGCACGAAGTCGGGCATCGTGGAGCACGCGCTCGCCAACGCGCGCGAGGCGCTGGGGCGCAAGCTGGCCGAGAGCTCCTCGCAGCGGCGTCTGCTGGATGGTCTCGCCGAGCGCTTTGCGCTTTCGGCGCCGCCGCGGCGCATCGAGGTGTTCGACAACAGCCACATTCAGGGCACCAATGCCGTCGGCGCGATGATCGTTGCGGGGCGCGAGGGCTTCGTCAAAGGCCAGTACCGCAAGTTCAACATCAAGTCGCAGAACCTCACGCCCGGCGATGATTACGGCATGATGCGCGAGGTGCTGACACGCCGCTTCAAGCGGCTGGTGGTGGAGACGAACAGTAAGGAAAAACGTGAAGGCGTTGGAGCCGTCGTGGCGGAGGAGGAGACGAGCAATCTCGTTGCGCTCGCGGCAACGGCTGCGGACGTCTCACCGGAGGACATCGAGGACGATGCTTTCCCCGATCGGCCGGATCTCGTGCTGATCGACGGTGGTGCGGGCCAGCTCGCGGTTGCGCGCGAGGTGATGGCCGACCTCGGCCTGCACGACATCTGTCTCATCGGCGTTGCGAAGGGGCCGGACCGAGATGCCGGCCGCGAGCACTTCCACATTCCGGGGCACGACCGCTCGATAATGCTCGAGCCGCGCGACCCGGTCCTCTATTTCGTGCAGCGGCTGCGCGATGAGGCGCACCGCTTCGCCATCGGCACACACCGCGCGCGGCGGTCTAAGGCGATGGGCGCAAGTCCGCTCGACGAGATCGAGGGCATCGGCCCGCGGAGGCGCCGCGCGCTGATGAATCATTTCGGCTCGGCGAAGGCGGTCTCGCGCGCGAGTGTCGAGGACCTCAAGACCGTGGACGGTATCTCGGGCGAGATCGCGCAACGAATCTACGACCACTTCCACGAGCGGCGCAGCTGACTTCGGCGCCGCCGGCGCGGTCTCACTGGATCAAGCGATGACGCACACGATCGCGACCGGGACGCCGCGCCCGGCCACGTGTGTCGGCAGTGGACATTGCGCTTCTTAGACGGGCGCTTCTTAGATGGGCGGCGTGGTGGCCGGCGGGAAGGCGAGGGCCGCGAGCCAATAAACCCACAACACGTAGAAGACAGCGAAGAACAGCGCGGTCAGCACTGCACCCGCAAAGCGATTTCCCAAAGCGATTGCATTTCCGATGATCGCGGCAAGAAATGCGATACCGGAATAAATGGCGACTGTGACCCAATCGACGGTCGCCAGATCGAACGGCAAGTCAGGCATACGACACACTCCCCCTAAAGCCCATCTTCGTGGGCTGATTAGACGTGCTCGTGCACGGCGAGTTTCTGCCAACGGAACCGGCGATGCAAGGCCGCATGGCGAAACCGCTGTGCGCAGGTGATCTCTAGAGCACGATCGCTTTTCTTCGAATCGCGATGCGGCCCTAGCCACTCGATTAGACCGATGATCGGCGCTTCGGACTGACGGGGCCAGAAGCGATCATGGTCTGTCTTTTGATTTAGACCGATGATTCACGCTTCGGACTGGTAGGGTCCGAAGCGATCATGGTCTAGCCCGCCAGCATGACGGAACGATTGCAGCCGTCCATCCTGCGGGCGAAGCACATTATGCAACTCCGTGCGTGCGGAAAAAGGCGAGCATCCGTTTCCAGCCGTCTTTCGCAGCTTCAGCGCGGTAGCTTGGCCGATAGTCTGCGTTGAACGCGTGCGGGGTATCGGGATAGACGACCAGCTCGCACTTGCCGGACGCTGCGCACGCCTCGCGCATCCGCTCGATCGTATCCATCGGGATGCCCGTGTCGGCGGCGCCGTACAGCCCGAGGACGGGGGCCTTCAGTTCGGCAGCGATTTCAAGCGGATGGCGCGGTGTGTTGGTCGAAGCGCTGCCGACGAGCTTGCCGTACCAGGCGACGCCGGCCTTCAGCTTGTCACTGTGGGCCGCATAGAGCCAGGTGATGCGTCCGCCCCAGCAGAAGCCGGTGATGCCGAGCCTGGCATCGTCTCCCTTGCCGGTGCCTGCCGCCCAGGCGACGGTGGCGTCGAGATCGGACATGACCTGGGCGTCGGGGACCTTCGAGACCACCTTGGAGATGATCTCCCGGATGTTGGTGATGTCGGCGACGTTGCCTTGCCGGACGTAGAGCTCCGGGGCGATGGCCATATATCCGGACTTGGCGAGCCGCCGGCACAGGTCGCGGATGTGCTCGTGGACGCCGAAGATTTCCTGCACGACGAGCACGATGGGGAAGGGGCCATCACCCGCGGGCGCGGCACGGTAGGCGGGGATTTCCCGATCCGGTGCGGGGACGGAAACGGTTCCGGCTTCGAGCCCTTCGGTATCGGTGTGGATGATGGTCTGCGCGGCGATGGGATGGGTCGCCGTGGCAAAGCCCGCCGCGAGGCTCGCCGCGAGCATTTCTCGCCTGTCGACGCGGGGCTTGGGGGCAAGGCTGCGGCGGTCGTCCTCGAAACCGTCCATCTTCGATCTCCCGGCGGTGCGTGGGCCTTCGATTGGCGGGGCCCGGGAAAAGGGCGCAGCTTACAGCTTGGTAAATTGCACCCGAATATAATCGCATTTTCGCCGCCGTGACGGCGGATGCTGGGCGCGAGGGGAACAAGCGCAGCTCTTCGCCTATTATCGACCTGCAGGTGTGCATGGCGACCGGGATTTCCGTTGACCAGACGCTGGGCCGTCTTTCCACGTGGCTGTCGGGTGCAGCCTTCACGGGACTGGTTGCGCTTGCGCATTTGCCGGGCCGTCAAGTCGATCCGCCACCCGCCGCGCCGCAGCATTCGGCCGAGGTTAAAACCCCGGCGCCCGCCGTGGTTCCGCCGGTTTCGGCCGAGGCGACCGTTGCAAACGCGGATGCAAGCAGCGCGCAGGGGCCACCACCGGTGCCGGGGCCGCCACGGGTTATGCAACCCTCTTCGATCGCCTCGGCGTCGCCTGCTCCGCCCGAGCGCGTCGCCACCCCGCCTGCTACCACCGCTCCATCGGCCCAAGCTCCCGCGGCGCCGGTATCGTCGACCGCGGCCAGCCTCGGAAACACGCAGGCGACCGCTACTACCCCCGCGGCGCCCCCTAACGCCCCGCCGCCGGACACCTGGAGCGCGGAGGAACTCAACGCAGGGCTGCGCCAGTGCCTCGAGTTGCTGGCTCCGGCAGCGGTGGAGATGGAACTGGAGGAGCCCATGCGCCGCGGCGCGTGCGGAACGCCCGCGCCGCTCGCGCTCCGTAGCGTCGGAGGTGTGCAGAAGGTCGAGTTTTCACCGCCTCCAACGATGAATTGCCGCCTTGCCGCCTCGCTCAGCACTTGGGTGGACAAGGTGCTGCAACCGGCGGCGCAGCAGGTTTTCGGCTCGCGGGTCACCCGCATCGTGGGGGCGTCTTCCTATTCGTGCCGCAACATCTACAACAATCCGAAGCTGACGCTGAGCGAGCACGCGACGGGGAACGCGGTCGATATTTCCGCCTTCGTGATGGCGGACGGGCGCACCGTCACCGTCGCAAAAGGCTGGGGGCCGACGGAGCGCGATATCACTGCGGCGCGCAAAAAGGCCGCCGAGAAGGAGGCTGCCAAGCCCAAGGCGCCAGCCGATGGAAAAGGGGCTTCCGAGCCTCCCGCAGGCGATAAGCCGGCCGAGGGGGAAGCGGGAAAGCGGGCGAATTCCAAGGATGGCAGCGTCCAGAAGGTCGATTATAGGCGCCCCGCGACCAAGCCCGCCGCGAAGGATGGGGCGAAGGCCCCTGAAGATCCGAAGGGGCCGGCGGCCGCCAACAGGGCAGCAGCGGGCGGGACGGATGCGAACCTGAAGCCGGCAACCACCAAGGAAGCGGTGTTCCTGAAGCGGCTGCACGAGGGCTCCTGCGCCGTTTTCGCGACGGTCCTAGGCCCCGAGGCCAACGAGGCCCATCGCGACCATTTTCACCTCGATATGAAGGTGCGCCGCTCGAGCCGTGGCATTTGCCATTAATCGGCTGATTTCGGGGCTGTTTAGCGCCACGCTACCTGCGGCATTGACGGGCGTGCACGGGGATGGTGTACCAAGGGCGATGGAACAAGCTGCTGCCTCCCGCGCCATGCCGATGAGCCTGCCGAACGTGCTGACGTACGTTCGCATCGCCGCCGTTCCTGCGCTGGTCGCCTGCCTCTTTTTCCTCAAGGGCGATGCTGCGCGGTGGTCGGCCTTCACGCTTTTCGTGTTCGCCAGCGTCACCGATTGGCTCGACGGGTATCTGGCGCGCATCTGGGAGCAGCAGTCGACCCTTGGCCGGATGCTCGACCCCATCGCGGACAAGCTGCTGGTGGGCGCGGTGCTGATGATGCTCGTGCACGACAACACCATCGGTGGCTGGTCGATCTGGGCGGCGATCATCATTCTGTGCCGGGAGATGCTCGTCTCGGGCCTGCGCGAGTTCCTGGCCGAGCTCAACGTGAAGATCCACGTCACGCAGCTCGCCAAGTGGAAGACGACGATGCAGATGATTGCGCTGGCGGTGCTGCTCGCGGGGCCGGCGGCGGAAAAGATCGTGCCCGGCATCATGACGGGCGGCATCGTCATTCTCTGGATCGCGGCGCTGCTGACGCTGTGGACCGGATACGACTATCTGAAGGCTGGCATCGTGCATGCCATGGAGCGCTAGGCGCGCATCGGCAGGGCAAACATGGACAAGCAGACGCGCAACGTGCGGCTTTTGTATTTCGCGTGGCTTCGCGAGAAGGTCGGGCTCGCCTCGGAGGAGGTCGAGCTGCCCGTGGGTATCGCGACGGTTGCCGACCTCGTCGATTGGCTGGAGCAGCGCGGGCCGCAATATGGCGAGGCCTTCGCGCGGCGTGAAGTCGTGCGCACAGCCCTCGACAAGGTGCACGTGAAGCCGTCTACGGCGCTGGGCGCGGCGCGCGAGATCGCTTTCTTTCCGCCCGTCACCGGAGGCTGAGCCGTGGCTGTCCGCGTGCAGCACGATGATTTCGACGTCAGTGCGGAAACGGAAAAGCTGATCGGCGGGCGCACCGATATCGGCGCCATCGTCACGTTCACGGGGCGTGTGCGCGGTGCGGATAGCGAACGGCAGATCGAAGCGCTGACGCTCGAGCACTACCCCGACATGACGGAAGCGGAGATGGCGCGCATTGAAGCGGAGGCGCATGCGCGCTGGCCGCTGCAGGCGAGCCTTCTGATCCATCGCGTCGGCGAGCTTCACGCCGGCGACAACATCGTGCTCGTCATTGCCGCGTCCGCCCATCGTCAGGCCGCGTTCGAGGCGGCAGCGTTCCTGATGGACTACCTCAAGACGCGCGCGCCGTTCTGGAAAAAAGAGACGATGCCGTCCGGCGAAACCAAATGGGTTGACGCGCGCGCCGAGGACGACGGCGCGGCCGACCGCTGGCGCTGATCGACCTACTGCAATCCGATTGAGAAACACGCTCCCGAGGCGGCGAAACCGATGGTTTTGTCTGCAATCCGTGCCGCCGTTAGCGAAGTGTTAAGGCTTACTATGCGATAACCCTAACAATGCCTGAAGGCCGACTGCAAAAGGCCATCATTTCAGGCAACCTTGACCCACTTGGAATTGTATCGCGTAGACGGGGGTCAGAACGTCATGGTTACCTGCACTCCGTGGCGCCTGCGCCGCGGGATACTATTCCTGCTTGTCCTGTTCTGTGCGCATACACCGCTGCGGGCGCAAAGTCTGCTCGACGAAGCACAGAACCTCATCAACAAAAGCGCAGACAGCCTCTTCGGAGGCGGCAGCGCTGCCACGGCTGTCGCCAACGCACCGCCGCAGCGCACGCGCTTCGTCGTCGGCCTGCCGAAGAAAACGGAATTCGAGGTTTTCTCGCTGAGCAACCCGAACCGCGTGGTTGTGCAGGTGAAGGAAACGAAGCTGCGTCTGCCGCAGCAGCCGAAGGACGGCCCGATCGGTCTGATCAAGTCGTTCCAGGCGGGGCTGTCGGGAACCGATCGCTCGCGCATCATCATCTACGTCACCGAGCCGGTGATCGTTTCGAGTGCGCGCATCGAGAAGGCGAGCGGGGAAAGCGACGAGCACCTCGTCGTCGAGATCTCCTCGTTCACGCCCATCACCGCCAGCATTTCAGCGCCCGTAAAGCAGAAGGTGACGGCGAAGTCCGACATTGCGCCGCCGACCTATTCGCTGGGCGCAGCGGGGCTGCAGCCGCCGTTGCCGCGCCCGGCGGTGCCACCGGATGTTCGGGCCGAACGCGCTTTCAAGCCGGTCATCGTCATCGATCCGGGACACGGCGGGCACGATTCCGGCGCGATGAAGAACGGCGCCGTCGAGAAGGTCATCACGCTGGAATTCAGCAAGATCCTCGAGCGCAAGCTCAACGAGACGGGCCGCTACAAAGTGCTGATGACGCGTGACGAGGACGTCTTCATTCCGCTCGGCGACCGTGTCGCGTTCGGTGAAAAGCACAACGCCAACCTCTTCATCGCCGTGCATTGCGACTATGCAGGCGGTGGCAGCAACGCGAGCGGCGCCACCATCTATTCGCTCAGGGATTCCGTAGCCGCCAGCCTGCGCCGCTCCACGCGCGGCGATGTCGACGTGCTATCGAAAACCGAGGTCGAGACCGTCAAGCAGATCGGTACGAACCGCGACGTCAACTTCGTCAAGGGCATCCTTGCGGATCTGGCCGAGCGGGAGATCGACGCCACGCACGACCGCACGAACGTCTTTGCGAAGTCCGTGATCGAGACCATGGGCGCCAGCACGACGATGCGCAGCAAGCCCGATCAGCAGGCATCGTTCCGCGTGCTCAAGACGGCGCAGTTCCCTTCGGTGCTCATCGAGCTCGCCTACGTGACGAACAAGCAGGATGCGGCAAACCTGAAGTCGGATGTCTGGCGCGACAAGGTCACCGACTCCATCCTGTCGGCCATCGACAACTACTTCTCCAATCAGGTTGCGCAGCTGCCGATGTAAGCGTCGCGCGCAGCAAGCGCCCTCCCCCTTAGGCGTCAATAATAATAAAAAAGGCCGGTCCCTCGGGACCGGCCTCTTCGTTTGTGGCCGAGTATCAGGTCGCACGCCTTTCCTCGGCTAGAGCCCCGTCAAGTCATACTTGGAGGCCGCATCTGTTTTTGGCGCCAGAGCAGTATCCAAAGCCATTCCGTTTGAAGCCGAAGCGAGGATGCAACGCGAGAACGAGAAGATACGGTGTGTGGGACCTTCGTATGAGGAAGGCGCTTCAGCATTTTCCACTCCATCTTCCAGTAGGTGCCGCGGTGCCGTGCAACCCGAAACAAGGCCGATGCATGCCACGCGACGACGCGCTGCCCGGGGAGGGCGCGACGCCTGCGCGGCGATCATCGGGGAATGCAATGGTTTGCGGCGGTCGTGGACAGGGCTCGGCGGCGGCCGACAGACAAAGCCGGCGGATGCTCCCTGGGGCGGCCCTATCCATACCCGCCACGCATCCAACCGACTGATTGCGTCAGTCATTCGACTATTCTTGCACGGAGAGTCCAAGGGCAACTGCCCTCCTTCTCTGACGCGCACCCGTCGTCCTACGCATCACTCCCGTGCGGCTCCAAAGGCCGGAGACGCGAGAGGTCGGCCCCCTCGAGGAAAAGAGTAAGTGATTCGAGAACAGATACGAGTGCGCTGCGCAGCGAATTAATGTTGCATGCACGGTGATGCTCCCGGTGCCGCAAAGTGGCCTTCTCAAGGCCGCAGAATGCTTTTTCTGCGGCATACTGCGGTTCACGTCGAATCGCGAAATCTGCGAGGAACGCATGCACCGAGCTTACTTCACTGCGCTGGCCCTTTTTCTTCTCGTGTCGCCCGCTGCTGCGGCCTGTGTCGAGGCGGCTGGTTCCGGCGAATTCCAGATGAGCGCCAGCGCCTGGGGTGAGGCGGACGATCAGTTCAAGACGCAGGGAAACGAGGCGACGCTCACGCCACAGATCGGCACGCAGACGGCGCGCTGGAATGCCGGACTATCGCTCAATGCGGTCGAGGTCTGCGCAACCTTTGCAATGCCGGAGACGACGTCGGATGCGTCGCGCAGCTATGCGGGGCTGCTGTTCTGGGTGACCGACAAAGACAATTTCTATCAGGCGGTGATTTCACCCAACGGCATGTTCACCGTGGCGCGCAAGGCGGCGGGGCGCATCGTGGCGACGCTGCCGGTCAACTGGACGCAATCGGCTGCAGTGAAAACGGGCCCGGGGGCGAAGAACGTTCTGCGTGTCACCGCCAACGGCCAGAACATCACCCTGCATATCAATGACACCGAGGTTGCGCGCTTCCGCGGGCAGCCGCCGGAAGCTGCGAGCCATGCCGGTATCGTGGCTTCGTCGGCGCCTTCCGCGGTCGACACCTGGCGCGTGTCCGGTTTCAGCGCGGCGGACCCTGCGCCTGCTTCCACGCCGGCGGCGGCGGAGGGAACATCGTCCGGAGAGGGTGAGGCGGTTACCGGCGCGATCGACGCCGCGTCCACCGGCTGCGGATCCGGCAAGCCGCTCTACGACGGGGCATTCGCGGAGTACGATACGAACTGGGGTCCGAAGGATAGCAAATTCGACATCGCCAACGGTGTGGCGACGTTCACTCCGGCGCCCGGTACGCCCGCGCTGCGCTGGAACCGCGTGTTCGTCTTCGGCGATATGGATGCGTGCGCAGAGTTTACGCTTGCGAACAACACGGCAAATCCCACGGCGAGCTACGCAGGGCTGGTGTTCTGGGTGCAGGACAGCCGCAACTACTATCAGGCGGTGCTCGCGCCCAACGGCTACTTCACGGTCGCACGCATCGTCGACGGAAAGGCGCTTCCCAAGCGCCCGGTGGCGTGGACCAAGCTCGATGCCGCCAAAACCGGCTCGAAGCAAAAGAACACGATGCGTGTGACGATCAAGGGCGAGCAGGTGGATATTGCCGTCAACGGCAGCCCTGCCGGCAGCTTCAGGGGCGAGCCGCCACGGTGGCCGAGCCATATCGGATTGCTGGCTGCTTCTGCCAGCAGCAAGAACGGCGATACCTGGCAGGTGGGGGATCTAAAAGTAACGGCGCCGCAATAGCGCGGCGCCGTCGATATTCCCTGGCGGTGCTGGCGACGAGGCCAGCCCGTCAGTGCACACGGGCGGCATCGTCCGCCGTTGCGGCTGACTGCACCGCCTTCTGAACTTTCTCGAACGCGCGCACCTCGATCTGGCGGATGCGCTCCCGCGAAACGCCGAACTCCGTCGACAGGTCCTCCAGCGTCGCCGGCTGCTCGGTCAACCGCCGCGCCTCGAAGATGCGCCGCTCGCGGTCGTTGAGCGAGGCGAGCGCGTTCGACAGGTAGTTCTTGCGCTGGTCGAGCTCCTGCTCATCGCCGAGGGTATCCTCCTGCGTGGGCGCGTCGTCCGCCAGCCAATCCTGCCATTCGCCGGCTTCGGAATCGGCGCGTACCGGCGCGTTGAGCGACGCATCGCCACCGAGGCGGCGATTCATCGAGACGACGTCGGCCTCGCTGACACCGAACTTGCGCGCGATCGTCTTCACGTGATCGGGATGCAAGTCGCCGTCGTCGAGGGCCTGGAGCTGGCTCTTGGCGCGCCGAAGGTTGAAGAACAGCTTCTTCTGCGCCGCGGTGGTGCCCATCTTCACGAGGCTCCACGAGCGCAGGATGTATTCCTGGATCGAGGCGCGGATCCACCACATCGCATAGGTGGCGAGGCGGAAGCCTTTGTCGGGATCGAAGCGTTTCACGGCCTGCATCAGGCCAACGTTGCCCTCGGAGATCACCTCTCCGATCGGCAGGCCGTAGCCGCGGTAGCCCATGGCAATGCGTGCGACGAGGCGAAGGTGCGACGTCACGAGCTTCTCGGCGGCGTCCTGGTCGGAGTGCTCCTGCCAGCGTTTGGCCAGCATGAACTCTTCGCCCGGCTCCAGCATCGGGAATTTGCGAATCTCCTCGAGATAACGGGCGAGACCCAGGGAGCCCTGCGCGATCGTCGGAAGTTTCGTTGCCATGTGTTTACCAGCCGCCCCAGTGCCAGGGCGGTCCCTCTCAGTCATCATAAGCGGGAAACCGTTCGCGGGCGTCGCCGACTTTCGGCTGAAACCCTTTGAGAAAACGCACCAGATGCCTATTTCCGTCGATCCGGTGCCCGCCTTACCCCCCTATACGCAGGTCAGGGATATATTGTTGCACTCCATCTATGTCGCAAGCGCAGCGCAGAAATGTTTTGCTGAGATGGCTGCTATGGTCTGTTTATGCCCATTCGACGGGCCTGCGGGACTGCAACGCAAGGGGCAAATCCGCCTTGTGGGACATGGTATTGGACCTAACCTGCGATTTGCAGCGCGGGCCAATTTTGCCGCTAATCCGCCTCCAAGGCATTCAACAGACTGGCCATATCCGCCGGAAGCGGGCTTTCAAACTGAAGTGATCGGCCCGTGAGCGGATGCTCGAAGCCCAGCTCGGCGGCGTGGAGCGCCTGCCGGCCAAGGGCTTCGAGGGCTTCGCGGGCGCCGTCACCGAGCCGTCCGCTCTTCGCCTTGAAACCGCTGCCGTATATGGAATCGCCGAGCACGGGCATTCCGACGTGGGCGAGGTGCACGCGGATTTGGTGGGTACGGCCGGTTTCGAGCTCGAGGCGAAGCAGCGACACGGGGCCGGCCGCGGTCTCGAAAGTTTTCAGAAGCTCGTAGTGGGTCACAGCATGACGGCCCGCTTCACCGCGCGTCACGGCAATCTTGGTGCGGTTCGACTGGCTGCGGCCGAGACGGGCCGAAATGGTGTCGCGGGGGCGCAGCGGCTTGCCCCAAACCAGGGCGCGATAGGCCCTGTGCATGCGTCCGTCTGCACCATGGGCGGCGAACTGCTCGGCGAGCCCTTGGTGGGCCGCATCGTTCTTCGCCACGACGAGAAGCCCCGAGGTACCCTTGTCGAGCCGGTGCACGATGCCGGGCCGCCGCACGCCGCCGATACCTGAAAGGCTCTCGCCGCAATGGGCGATGAGGGCATTGACGAGCGTGCCTTCGGCGTGCCCCGGCGCGGGATGCACGACCATGTGTGCCGGTTTGTCGATGACGATGAGATCGCTATCCTCGTAGACGACGCTGAGGGGCATTTTCTCGGCGCGCGGCTCGGCGGCGACCGGCGGCGGCAGTACAACCTTGAAAGTGTCGCCGGGTTTGACGCGGCAGGCGCTATCGTCAATGGGCCGGCCGCCGGCATCGGTGATGTTGCCGGAGCGGATCAGCGCCTGGATGCGCGCGCGGCTCAGCCCGTCGACGCGCTGGGCGAGCAGCTTGTCGAGCCGGGTGCCCGCATCCTCCTCGCCTGCGGTGACCTGCAACGGGTTTGCGCTTTGTGTCGGCTCGGCGCTAGACATAGCCTTGTGAACTGGCCTCCGGATGGCCTCCGCGACGATGACGGAAGGACGTGGAATGCACGCAACCGATGCCGCCGACGCAGCCTCCGCGGCGGCCACGGCCCCTGTGCCGAACGCAGCGGAAGCGCGCCTGCAGCGCACGATGAAGATCATCGTCGTCGCGCTGGGGGTGCTGCTGTTCGCCGGCCTTGCGACGGTTGCCGGGCGCATCATCTATCTCGCGTCCGCCAGGACGACGCAACCGCCGCCCGCGCCGCAACCGGCCGTTCCGCCCGAGGCGATGCTGCGCTTGCCGGCAGGGGCGCAGGTGCGCTCGATTTCGCTTTCGGGTGACCGGCTCGCGGTTCACTACGAAGCCGCGGGCAAGGAAGGGATTGCAGTCTACGATCTCGCCGCCGGCCGCGCGCTCACCGACATCGGCATCCGGCGAACAGCGCCCGATTGACGCTCTTTGAGTATTGGCGGGCTTTGGGGAAAGAAACGGCTTGATTGATGGGCGCTTAGTCCCATATAGGTTCGCTCCAGCGCTGTCCCGTTCGTCTAGTGGCCTAGGACACCAGCCTCTCACGTTGGGAACAGGGGTTCGAGTCCCCTACGGGGCGCCATTACCTATTTAAGCGACTGATTCCCTTACTTATTTTTGGCTGGAATGTCCCACCGGCAAATGTGGTGGGACATTTACGTTCCTCGTTTGGACCTGACCAGCCCCATCGCGTCGCCAGCCATTTTCCGTCGACGCGCGGCTTTCGTGTAGCGCTCCGCCTCTTGGATGGTTTGCCAGCCGAAGATTGCCATGAGTTGATGCTCAGTGGCCCGTTTTCGGCGGCAAGCGCGGCGCCGGCTTTGCGCAGGCCGTGCGCGGAGCAATTGGTCTAAGAGCTGTCCGAGTACAGCGCCGCCACTGCGTCCGTTTCACCGTTGCGAGCGGACTTCAGCGAATAGTCTGGAAGCGGCCCGCGACGTTGGCTTTGAGCGCAAAGAATTCCTCGTTGAGGAGGAGAGGCGTGTCAGGCGAGGGCCTGCTTGTGGCTTTTCAGCGCCATAACCAGTGTAGTACGCCGCGCCGTCCAGCTTGCCCAACTCCAGGTCATGTTGGCTGATGCTGAATAAGGGCGATGAGAGTAATTGGAAGTACCGGCGCTTTTTATTTTGTGTCTGTCGTCCCTGAGTCGCGCGGTGTCCGGGTCCGGAGTTACTCGTGGAACACGACGTCGATCAGAGCTTTGATCGCTTCAGGGAAGAGGGATTGTAGCCTTCCGGCTGGTGCACCGGCGCTACCTCGAACAGCTCCAGGATCGGATCATCCGTGCATAATGATCGCTCTGCAGCAGCCACGGTTTCTGGTGAGCAGAAGTTCACTAGAATGGGACGCTGCCTTTCAGGCTGGCGCTGGACTGCTGTGTGTCCTCACCAAAACGGCCATCGTACTGCAGGCGCAGCACGGCGCCGTTGGCGTTGATGAGATCCATGCCGGCGCTGACATCGGCGAGCACCTCGTCGAGGGCGGTATCAGTGGCGAAGGTGACAGCCGGCGCCACCGCGAAAGCGCCGGCGAGGCCGAGATCATCGCCATCGCGCCAGGTGACGCCGGCGCGGATGAAGGGCCGCAGCACGGTGCCGGCGGTGAGGTTCACCTGGGTGCCGAACTCGACAGCCGGCGCGAGAGCAAGGATGGTGTCGTGGTCGCCTGCCACCAGCAGCGCCGCACCGTTGCCGCCGCTTTCGCGGGCGCCGCCGAAGTCGAGGCGCGTCGCCACGCCATCCAGCATCGGCATCACGTACCACGACCCGGCATCGACGAGATAGGCGAGGTGCAGGCGGCCGGCGAAGTAGTCGACATCGGTGTCGGCGGCGGCCGAGCCGGCGAAGCCGCCGAAGGCCATGTTGCGCTGTGTGTCGAACACCGACCAGCCGCCTGCCACGGCACCGGTCACCAGCCAGGGGCCGGGGTTGTACTTGAGCACGGCGCCGACGTGAGCCCGGTCGCCGCTCGCCGCCGCACCGGTGCCGGTATCGAGCGAGACGTTGTCGTAGCCGGCGGCGACGCCGAGGCGCCAGTCGGGCGCGATGGCGAACTGTCCGCCGCCGGAGAACGAGCCGACGGTGGTGTCGGCACCGATGCTGTCGCGCGTCGTGCCGAGGTCGAGGAAGCGGGCCCGCGCCCTCGCCCAGATGCACTGCCCCTCGCGGATGAAGGCATAGCCGCCGGCGTCGTCCACCTTGCAGCTCATCAGGTCGGCGGAGAACTGCTCGGCGGCGAACAGGGTGTCGATCTTCTCGTAGTTGTAGACCTCGGGCGAGAGCTGGTCGTAGGCGTTGGCGAGGGCGGCTCCGGTCGGCAGCGTCATCAGCGCATTGGTGACGGGGAGGAAGGGCGCCGGCGTGCCGCCCGACGTCAACGTGTTGACGGCCGTGCCGATGGCCGTCTGGTTGCGATTGAGCCCGCCGCCGATGCCGCGGAAGTCGACGAACGCGGTGAGGTAGACGGCCTGAGGATCGAACTGCAGGCTGTAATCGACGGTGGCGGTATCCTGCGCCGTCATCCCGGCATTGGTGACCGAGCCCGTGGTGCCGACGATCTGCAGCGGCGCGTTCGCACCGGATTTGAGGGGCGAGTTGTGCGGGATGACGATGACGGTGCCGGCGAGCGTGGCGTTGCCGGTGACGTTGAGGAGGTCGGCACCGGCTGCCGACCAGTCGGCATCGACGACGAGCTTGCCGGAGGCGGACTGCACATAGTTGCCGGTGACGGTCGATTGGCCGATCGTGCCGGCGCCGTGCGGGGAGACGATGCCGTCGTTGGTCAGCGTGCCGGTGCCGACATAAGCGCTGTTGCCGATGTTGAAGATGCCAGAGGCGTGGTTGTTGAAGGCGTTTGCACCCAGCGACAGCCCGACACTGCCGGTGATGACGCCGTAGTTTTCCACGTCGGTCGTAGCCACTGTGGAGGAAATCGCCAGGCCCGAGAGCGCCGAGATTGTCCCATGGTTGGTAATGGTGCCGAAGCCCTCGCCGTAGATGCCTATCCCGCCGCCACTGCCACCGGTCACCGAGGAACCGGAGAGGACGTTCACCTCGTAATTGCCGTAGCTGGAAGAAGGTGACCTGTTGTCCTCCAGCACATTCTTGACGAAGATGCCGATACCGCCGGCTCCGGTCGCGGAGATTTCTCCGCGCGTGGTAATAGTAGCGTCGCCGAGGGTCGACGACCAATTTTGTCCACTTCCTACCCACGCGGACAGGAGAGCATTGACTGCGTAGCTGTCCGTGCCAAGCGCCGTCACGTTGTTGACGTCGATATCGACGCTCCCCCCCGTCGCAGTCACCAGAGGAGTTAGTGGGCCTCCGGAAACGCTAGAGTCCGACATGACATCAACGCCGCGTGACGCATCTCGCGTTGCGATGACGTCGCCGCTGGCCGTTACCTTTATGTTTCCGGACTGAGCTTGCATGGTCTCTGTTGAATCGTAGTCAGAAGCATTCACGAAACTGTAGGCGTGAATGCCCGCGGTCCCGCCCGTCGCGGACTCGACGTCCACCGTGACATCCCCGACCACCACCGTGATCGGAGAGGAATTTGGCGGCCCGAAAATAACGTGAGCGTTGGCAAAGGACTGTGCGAATATGCCATAGGAGTCGACAGATGTTACGCTGCCACGACTTCTGACGGCGACCGAGCCTACCGATACCGAACCGCTGTTCCACTTCAACTCGGCGGTTGCAGCAGTAATACCAATAACTCCAGCGACAAAAAGGGGCTGCGATCCAAGGTCTGCGTCGACCTCCAAATTCAGAGATGTCACGCCGGTGCCGCCAGACTGCAAGGAGATGCCCAGCCCGCCGATCGGCGCCGTGAGATCCTTGATGACGAGCTTCTCATACAGTGAATCTAAAGCGACCCCCGACGACAGGTCGCCGGTGCAGGTCATCGTCGTGCCGTCGGCAACGCAGGCAGCTATCGCGATTGGCGCATGCACGACAACACCGAAAGAAAACACTAGTGCGAGTGCGGTAAAACGATTGAGCATCAGACCCTCAAGCAATCCAGGTAGCAACTAGCGTTGCTAAGCCGAAGCTTCGCTGCCATTCCCGCCCGACGGCACGCCTCCACTGCCCGTCAAGTGTTTGAACGGATATCAGCAGCCGCGGAGGGCGGTTTGCTCGCTTTTGACATTCTGGCGGCGTTTACTATTTGCGCGTGCGAATTGCCGCCCGGGTGTGGCTATTCGATCGGGAGCAGGAGCGTCGCCCTGCGCAGTTGCGGCTCCTGGCTCGACGGAGCCGTAGCAAACAGTTCCAAGACCGGATCGTCCGTAGCGTGATAGCCGCTGTGCGGCAGCCACTTGTTGCACAGGGCATCGTAGGCGGCCGGCACGTCCTCGGCGGGACCGACATTCTCCACGCAGGCGTAGGGGCCGGCACGGGTCTCCACCACGAACATGCCGAGGCTTTTCAGCAATGCGGGCGCGGGCTCGGTTCCCGGCGCCAGCGCTACGCAGCAGTCGTAGCGGGTCTGGGTCGACTGGAGGAGGCTAGGATTGTTGTGCAACTGCCCCACGTAGAAGGAGGCTTCGTCTTCGATGTCTCTAGGAAGGGCGCTCTGAAACTTTCCCCAGCCCATTTCTATGTTCCAGATGAGGCCGACAAATCGCATCGCCAGCAGGCGAAAGCTTCCGATATCTGCGACGACGATCTTGAATGCGCTGTCTCCATGCGTTCCGGCTCGCCGAACAGGCGCATTGTCCCGCCGGTAGCGCAGCGGTGACTGTCCGAACTGGCTCTGGAATGCGCGGGTGAAGGCGGCCTGACTGTTATAGCCGCGCGTATGAGCGATGCTGCCTGCAGGCTGCGACGACCGCTGCAGCTGCAGCGCAGCGGCGTCGAGTCGGATCCGGCGTAGATAGGATGCCGGTGCCTCACCTGTCTCTGCCACGAACAGGCGATGAAAATGATGCAGGGAAAGACCGAGCGCCTGCGCGACTTCCTCCATGCGCACGTCATCGGCCATGCGCTGTTCGAGCAGCAGCATGGCGCGCGCGATCCTACTATCGATCTGAGCGTGATATTTGCCTTGATCGCTCATACGAGGATACCGCGGTTCATTGCTCTGCATCGTGCGCGTTGGCGTGGGGTGAAATGGAGCATGTACGATCGACAGCTTCAATAGGGGGCGGGCGGATGGCGACCGCGGCAGCACAAATGGGATGCCGCTCCCGTCGCGACGCCGAGAATAGCGGACATCCAGGTTAAGTAGCGCACGGCAGACTCACACGGTCCTGCCTAAGACCGGTCTACCTTCGACAGCCGACATGACCCTTCCGACTCTGGGCCAGCAGCGACCAAACCAGTCCTCTTCTCCGGTGCGCCGCACAACGCTGTTCGTCCATAGAAGACATTTGCGACGGCGACGGCTTAGTCCCCGCGAGACCTCTTCCCAAGGTCGGCTCGGCAGCGAGGAAGAAGTGGATCAGACAACAATGGGAATTGTTGCGGATCGCTCACGCGCCGCGATGCGCGCCGGCCATTTTGGCTTGATGATTGCGCGAAACGCGCGCGCGCCGTTTGCGCAGCCATATTACGACACCCGTGACGGAGAGCGTCGCAACGACGAGGCCCATGAAGGACACCAAAATGCGGCCGGGCAGGCCAAGAATGCGCCCGGAGTGCAGCGGAAGCTGTGCCTGGATGAAGATGTCCCCCGCCGTGCCCGACCAGGGCCGATGGCGGCCCAGCAGCCGTCCATCGTTGCCGTCGAAGAACAAGATGCGCGGGCTGCTTCCACCCGGCCCATGATCATGTCCGGGCTCGAAGAAGCTCACCGAGTAGATTCCATAGGCGCTGGCGTAATGCACGGCACCCGGTGGCTCGTCGATTCCGCGCCGCGCCGCTTCACGGGCCGCGACATCGACAATTTGCGAATGGGTGAACCTTGGCACCACCGGACTGTTGTGGTCTGCCGGCGTACGCTTATCGAATGGCGTGGGAGTCACCTCGGAGACCATGCGCACGGCGGGATAAAAGACCTCGCTATACAGATTGAGTGCGAAGCCCGTAAAGGCGAGGATGAAAAGAACTCCCCACATCCAGAGGCCGGAGGCCCTGTGGATATCAAAGTTGATGCGGTAGGCGCTTCCACCGGTCTTGATTTTCCATGCCGGCTTCCAGCGCTCCCACCAGCCGCGGCGCAACTGCCGCGCCACCGCCGCCGGCTGCGATTGCTCGACGGCACGTCGCGGCGGCAGCGTGAGATAGAAGCCGACAAAGCAATCCAGCATCCAGAGGACGGCAACGCCGCCCATCAGCCACAGTCCCCATCGGCTAATGCCCCACATCTCGGGGATGTGCAGGGTGTAGTGCAGCCGGTAGAGGAAGGAGATGACGGTCTCCCGGCTGATTGGCCATACCGCTCCCCATTGGCGTTTGCCGATTTCCGCGCCAGTTACGGGGTCGACGAATACCTGATTGTAATCGATGGTATGGCGCTTACCGGTCGCCGGATCGAGCTTCGCCTCGACGCCAAACGCAATTGCATGGCCGGGTTCGATCGTCAGCGGCGCATAGGTGACCCAGACTTGCGGGGAGCGCGCTTCCAGTTGTCGCGCCAGATCGAGGGGCGCGCCGGCCTCGCCCTCGCTCGTCACCTCGAACAGATGCGGGTTGAGCACTTCGTCCAGCTCGTGATCCCACGAGATGATGGTGCCAGTGATCCCCGAGATGAAAAGGAACGCGGCAATCGTCAATCCGACCCAGCGATGCAGCAACGTGAAGATAAGGCGCATAGGTCGTTGGCTACCAAGGTCTGCAGCAAGACGCATCGTCCCGTTCGGCGGCAGGATGGCAGCGCGATATTTTAATGTCTACAGCCAGCGTCAACATGCCAGCAGTGCGCCGCTTTCAGGAATTTCCGGCCGATGCGGCTGCCGCGGGAGCCTTCCTTGAGCGGGGAGAATCGCCTGTTGCAGGCTGTCCACACGCGAAGCCGAAATGATTCGATCGCTTCCTCATCGGCGCATTGCGCCTAGGCAGCATAAGTATACATGCATAGTATACAAAAATCGTCAGAGGTAGGCCCATTTTAGGTCGGGTGCTCAGTTTGTAGCGTGTTTGGAGTATTTATGCGTTTCCGTAGTGCCGTCCCGCCTGCAGCAGTTTGCCTTGCCTCACTCATCATCATCTCGCCTCAAGCGCGGTCGCAGGAACAGCCGCAAAATGCGGCGCCGGTTCCGCTTCCGCCGCTGACCGTAGAGGCCTCGAAGGCGCCGGCAAAGAAGAAGAAGAAGAAGGCCGGGGCGACCAAGGCGGCTGCTCCCGCGCAGGCTTCCAGCGCTTCGACGCCCCCACAGGCGCCGCCAATCAAGCCCACCAATCCGAACGCCAACATCGGCAATCTTCCAGCCACATATGCCGGAGGCCAAGTTGCCACCGGCGGCCAGGTGGGCATTCTCGGCAACCGCGGCGTGATGGACACGCCATTCAACCAGACAAGCTACACGTCGCAGCTGATGCAGGATCAGCAATCGCATTTCATCTCGGATGCGCTGAAAAATAACCCGTCGGTTGTCGTCAGCTACCCGCCATCGTCCGGGTTCGACTATTTCACGATCCGCGGCCTCAACGTGAACAACACGGACATCCTGTTCAACGGGATGGCCGGCGTCGGCCCCACCTTCGCAAATTCGATGATGTCGGAATCGATCGAGCGGGTCGAACTCCTGAATGGTCCAAGCGCGCTCCTCAACGGCATGGCGCCGAACGGCAGCGTCGGTGGCACGATCAATCTCGTTCCCAAGCGGGCCGGCGACAAGCCGCTCACGCAGGTGACGACAAGCTACGAAATGAACTCCAACTTCGGCGAGCACCTCGACATCGGCCGGCGCTACGGAGTGGATAAGGAGTGGGGCGTACGCTTCAATGGCTCTTATCGCGATGGCGACATGGCGATCGACAATCTATCGCGTGAATCGCGCATGGCCGCTCTGGGGCTCGACTATCGCGGGGACCGGCTGCGCGTTTCATCCGACCTGGGCTATCAGTACCAGGATCTTCAGGGTTCCAGGGGCTCCGTCGGGGCCATCAGCGTGCTTCCGAAAGCGCCGGATTCGAGGAAGAACTTCAGCCAACCGTGGGAGTTTTCGACACCCGAGGTCTACTACGGGACGCTGAGCGGCGAGCTGGATATTACCGACAACATAACCGTTTTTGCCGCTATCGGTGGCAGCCAGCGCGAATGGCAGACTTCGAGCTTTTACACGACCATCGTCAATGCCGATGGAGATCTGGCTGCGGGTAATGCCTGGGCCGTTGGTCGTGCCGACAAGATGATCTCCCAGACGAGCCAGGTGGGCGTGCGCAGCACGTTCGATACGGGGCCGATCTCGCACCAGGCAGTCATCGGCTACAGCTGGTTCGACCGTGAGTGGAGAAGCGGCAGCGGCCCGGGTTTCGATATCCCGGCGTCGAACATATATAACCCCACGTATTTCTACGGCATTCCGGATTCGGCATTCCATTCCGACCCCGACGATGCACCGAAGATCCAGCAGCTTGTCCTGACGAGCGGCATCATCGGCGATACCATGTCCATCCTGGACAAGCGGGTCCAGCTCACGGTGGGTGCACGTTTGCAACGCATCCAGCAGGACAACTTCTGGATGGGAAATGTTACCGGCTCCTACGACGAGAACGCCGTAACGCCGATGGTCGGCCTCGTGGTCAAGCCACTGCACAACGTCTCCCTTTACGGCAACTACATACAGGGGTTGCAGCAAGGGCAGACGGCTCCGAATGAAGCCGTCAACCGCGGCGAAATTTTCCCTCCTTTCGTCACCGAACAGTACGAGGCGGGAATCAAGGTCGACTTCGGCGCCATCACGACGACGCTTGCCGCGTATCAGATCTCAGTGCCGAGTGCCTACCTCGATCCTGTCAGCCACGTCTTTAGCGTCAGCGGCGAGCAACGCAATCGCGGGCTCGAGTTCAACGTCTTTGGCGAACTCACCGAAACTATCCGCCTGCTCGGCGGCGTCTCGTTGATCAACGCGGAGCTGACCAGCACGGTGGGCGGTAAGAACGACGGCAACACCGGCATCGGCGTCCCCGACTACAGCGTGGTTGCCGGTGCCGAGTGGGACACGCCGTTCCTCAAGGGCCTCACGCTCACCGGCAGGGCGACCTATACGAGCGCGATGTACATCAACGCGGAAAACTCGCTGCGGGCTCCCGGCTGGGCGCGTTTCGATGTCGGCGCGCGGTATCGCTTCGAGCGCGCGGACGGCAAGCCGATCATCATTCGCGCCAATATCGAGAACGTTCTCGACTCGAACTATTGGGTGACGGACACGTATGGCGCCCTGCTGTTGAGCGATCCCCTGACGTTCAAAATGTCGGCGACGCTCGATTTCTGAGCGGGCGGCGATGCGCGTGCCGTTGCTGGCGGCTTTGATTGTCATTGGCAGCGGTCATTGGTAGCTGAGCATGCTGCACCTGCTCAAGTCCGCTTCGGGGCAACAACGCCAGTCGGTCATGGCTCCGCGCGGCCGGATCACCGCAGCAGCGGACATCTCGACCCTGTCCAGCGCGCCGTCGGTGCCTTGCTGCCAAGAATGTCGGCTCATGGGACTTTTCGACAGCGGCCTATAAAGATGTCGTACGCGCGGAACGGACCGCTTTCACTCCCGACGGGTTGGGAATCGCCAAACGACCCTATAAGAAGCCTTGCGAGATTCCGTCTGAACGGGATCGTCGCGGATGATCTCCTCGCCTTTCTCCATGCGATAGAGCGTCTGCCTGCCTAGGCCGAGCATGGCGCAAGCGTCGTTGAGGGGAACGACTAAAGTGCGATTACGGCGACGCGGCACGCTGAGCGATTGAAGCCGGCGAACATCCTCGCGACATCGGTGCGCAAACGACTTCATCGACCAATCTCAGCGTCGCGTCCGAAAGCAATGGAGCGTCTTTCAAGGGTATGCCCTCGGCCAAGGCTTCGCGATGCGGCTCAAGTTGGCGGCGTAGCACTTTGTGCCACTCCGGCGTCGGATCGAGGAGCAATACCTCGTTGCAGGTCGACAGAAGATACGACAGCAACCAATCATGGTGCGTGTCCTGTTCTTCCTGGCGGCCGATTTCGGCTCGGCGGCGCAGATCGGCCTTCTCGTTGACGTTGAGGAGATAGCCCGTATATGCGCGCAACGCCTGGACCTTCCGATCGATTGTCTGGGCCTGCTGGCTGCGCCGCCACCAAAGGACAATCATCACAACGGCGAAAGCAATACCCAATGCCAGCGCATAGCCCTTAAGAGCGTTTGCCCATTGGTAGAAAGATAGATCTGGCATTTCGTCTCCTGGATGCCACGCCGTTTGGCCCCGGTTCACAGCGTGTTCACCGCGGGTTCTATCCGCGGGTCGCCAGAGAACCTCGGAAGTCGAGCTGACAAAATCCTTACAGGACCTCTGGAGTGGAGACGTCGCGTGCGCGCGCGCTTCTCATCTCGCGCAGCGCCTATGGGAGGACCCCGCGCTGGGGCATGATGAGCCGAGGCTTTGTAAGGATTTTGTCAGCTCGCCCCAACATGTTTCTCGCATCAAACGATTCCACGTTTGGCGAGGGGCCCGGCCGAAATGAAGCGTATCTGCGCGGTTGCACTGTCTGGGGCCGTGTGTTGCGCCCTCCTGGGCGGGTGTACGGAGGCGGGAAGCAATACGAACGCTTCGGCGAGCGAAAGGGATGTCGAGCGCCCGGCCGATGCACTCACCATCGAGACCGTTTCGGCTCGGAAGGGTGAGTTCGGAGAAGTCCTGCCGGGCCGTGTCACATTTCGCCCGCAAGCGCTGGCCGCGGTGAATAGCCCCGCACAGGCGCGCGTCGTCGCGGTGCACGTCAGTCCGGGCGATGTCGTCAGCGAAGGCGCGGCACTCATAACCCTGCGCGGGGGCGAGATCGCAGCGATCCGCGCGGGGTTGGAGCAGGCGGCCGCACGCGCCGCCGCCGCCGAAGACCTCTTGAACCGCCAGAACGCGATGATGGCCAAGGGCGTGGGATTGGAGGTCGAAAGGTTCGCCGCGGAGACCGGCGTCCGCGAGGCGCGTGCCGAGCTCGAACGGGCACGGCGCGCCGCTGCGGCGCTCGGCGATGGCTCGGGCGATCAGTTCGAGTTGCGCGCGCCGGCGAGCGGCGTCGTCACCGATGTTCGCGCCAAAATGGGTGGCATTGCATCGCCCGATGGCGAGGCACTCGTCGATATCGGCGATCCCAAGCAGCTATGGATCGTCGCGGACGTTCCCGAAAGCCAGCTCGATTCGATTGCGGTCGGACTGACCGGACAGGTTTCCATCCGAGCAGCCGGCGCGACCTACGATGCCATCGTCGAAAAAATCGGACGGGTGATCGATGGGGAGCAGCGCCGCCTTCCCGTCTATCTGGCGCTGCAGGGGCCTACGGCGCCGCTTCTGTCGGGCATGCAAGCCGACGTGCGGTTGCACAATCCGTCGGACCGGTATCTGAGCCTGCCGGTCGAAGCGATCCTGATCAAGGATAGCGCAAACTACATTGTCTACGTGCAGGACAAGGACGGCCGTCTCGAACCGCGTTCGGTCACGATCGGCGCGTCGCGCAACGGACGCGTGATCGTTACCCACGGCCTCCAGCCGGGGGAGAAAGTCGTCGTCAAAGGTGCGCTGTTGCTCGACAACAGCTCCGAGCAGTTGCTCTGACGCGGCGATCACATGTTCCGACTCGCTATCGAGCAATGCGTCCGCGGCCGGGCCACGGTCGTCATCCTGAGCCTGATGGTGGCGTTGTTTGGCTTCCACGCGTATCGCAACACCGCGATCGAAGCCTACCCGGACGTCACCAATGCCCAGGTGCAAGTCATCACGCAGATGCCCGGCTATGCGGCCGAGGAAATCGAACGCCAGGTAACGGTTCCGCTCGAACGCGCGTTGAACGGTACGCCGGGCATGATGCTCCTGCGCAGCGAGAACCTCTTCGGTTTGTCGATCATCACTCTGGTGTTCGAGGACGGCGCCGATCCGTTCCTCAGCCGCATGGTGGTGGGCCAGAGGATGGCGGGCGCCGAGCTTCCGGAAGGCGTAACGCCCTCCCTGGCGCCCGAGGCGACGCCTCTGGGTAAGATCTACCGGTTCCGCCTGACGAGCGCCGTGCACGATCTCTATCAGCTCCGCTCGGAGATGGAGTGGACCGTTACCCGTGTCCTGCGGCAGGTGCAGGGCGTTGCGGATGTCGTTCCTTTTGGCGGCTTCCTGAAAGAGATCCACGTCGAAGCGGACCCGAGTGAGCTATACGCCGCGGGCGTGACGATCCGGGAACTGGAAGAGGCCATCGCCAAGGCGAATTTGAACGTGGGTGGTGGTTTCCTCCAGCAGGGCGACCAGGAGCTAACGATCCGCGGGCTCGGCTTCCTGAAGTCGGCCGAGGACATCAAGAAAATTCCTTTGAGGTCGAAGGACAACACCGCGCTCACCGTCGGCGATGTCGCCCTCATCAAACAGGCAGCCACACCACGGCGCGGCTCGGTGGCGTGGAACGATCACAAGGAGATCGTGGAAGGCCTCGTGCTCATGCGCCGGGGGGAAAATCCTTCCGTTGTTCTGGATGGTATCCATCGGCAGGTCGAGGAGCTGAACAACAAGATCCTCCCCAAGGGCATGCGCATCGTGGCTGCGCACGACCGCAGCGTTCTCGTCGAGCACACGCTCTCAACCGTGCATGACAATCTTCTGCATGGCTTCCTGCTCATTGTGGGCGTGGTATGGCTGTTCTTGCGGAGCAAAGTCGGTTCGGCCATCGTCGCGGTCGTCATACCGCTGTCGCTGCTCGTGGCTTTCACCGGGCTTTATGCGTTAGGCCTGCCGGCCAATCTCATATCGATGGGTGCGATCGACTTCGGCATTCTCGTCGATGGCGCGGTCGTGCTGGTCGAGAATGTCATCCACGCCATTCACAATCAGCGGCCCCCCGACCGGCGCGCGGTCATCAAGCTCGTCGTGAAATGCGCCGTCGATGTAGGGCGGCCGACACTTTACGCGATGCTCATTATTATCGCGGCTCTGTTGCCCATCTTCACGCTGCAATCGGTCGAAGGCCGGCTTTTCCGTCCTCTGGCGCTCACGTACGCATTCGCCCTCACGGGTGCGCTGGTCTTCTCGCTGACGCTCGTGCCGGCGCTGTGTGCCTTCGCCTTTCGACCCGAGCACGCGAGCCTTGCGGAGCCGCGTTGGATCGTTGCGTTGCGTGGCACCTATCGCGCCACGCTTGAACGCTCCCTCGCAAATCGTACCCCCGTCATTGCTCTCGCCGTCCTGCTTATGGTCGCCGGTGCGATGGCGACCACGCACTTGGGCAGCGAGTTTCTGCCGGAGCTCGACGAGGGGGACATCGCGATCTTCGCGGAGATGCCTGCAAGCATATCCATGGGGAACGCGCAGGCGGTCCTGCAGCAGATCCACCAGCGGCTGGCGGAGGTGCCGGAGGTGATCGACGTCCATAGTGAGCACGGCCGGCCGGAGGACGGCACGGACAACGAAGGCGTGAACATGGTCAAGACCTTTGTGCGCCTGCGGCCGGACAAGGATTGGCGGCCTGGGCTTGCCAAACCGCAACTGGTGCAGGCGTTGAGAGACACGCTGTCCGCGATCAAGGGCGTTCGCTTCAACTTCTCTCAGCCGATCAAAGATAGCGTCGAGGAGGCCGTCAGCGGCGTGCGCGGCAAAGTCGTCCTGAAGATATTCGGCGAGGACTTGACGGCTATGCGCGCGACACTGATGAAAGCCCGTGCCGCCATCGAGGAGGTGCCCGGTGTAACCGAGCTCGATCTCTACCGCGATACCTTCATTCCGCAGCTACAGATATCGCTCGATCGCCAGGCGCTCGCCCGTGCCGGTATCCCGGTGGAAGATGCCGCCCGCACCATCGAGACGGCATTGGCGGGGCGCGTTGCCACCCAGCTCTGGGAAGGGGAGCGGCCTGTTCCCGTGCGCCTGCTGTTCGCAAAGACCGCCCGCGATGACACGGAGAAGATAGCGAACCTCACCATCACCACGCCGCACGGCGGTCGCGTGACGCTCGGTCAGCTCGCGGATATCAAGATCGGCAGCGGCGCCGCTTCCATCGTGCGCGAGGGCAACGTCCGCTTCCTGGCCCTGAAGTTCAACGTCGAAGGGCGTGACATGGGCTCTGTGGTCGAGGAAGCGATCGCCAAGGTCAATGCCAGTGTCTCGCCGCCGGACGGACACTACTTCGTCTGGGGCGGAGAGTTCGAAAATCAGAACCGTGCCGCAAACCGTCTGAAGTTGATCGTTCCCATCGCGCTCGTTCTCGTCTTCGGTCTGCTGTACGCGGCGATGCGCAGCGTCGTCAGCGCGCTGGTGGTCATCGCGACAGTGCCATTTGCGATGACGGGCGGCGCCTTCATGCTGCTGGCCACGGGCGTGCATATCTCGGTGAGCGCCGCAATAGGCTTCATCGCATTGCTGGGCCAGGTATCGCTGATGGGCGTGCTCGTTCTGTCCGCGGTCGACGATCTGCGCCGGTCGGGGCACGACTTGCGTGCGGCACTCGTCGACGGGGCAGTCGATCGGATGCGCCCGGTTCTCATGGCGTCGATGCTCGCGCTTCTCGGCCTCTTGCCCATGGCCATGTCGACGGGTGTCGGCAGCGAGACGCAACGTCCCTTCGCGCTGGTGATCGTCGGCGGAATGTCGACCACGCTATTGGTGGCCCTGTTCGTTCTTCCCGTTTTCTACAGCCTCATAGCCCGTCGCGTCGTAAGCGTAACCCGGGAGCTTGCCGTCTGATGCGTCCATCCATCATTCTTCTATCTGCATTGTGCCTACCTGCGGCAGCGCTGGCGCAATCGCTTCCCGATGCCATTTCCTTCGACGATGTGATCGACATCGCATATCAAGCCAATCCGCGGGCGGCACTGGATCGCCAGGAGATCGCGCTGGCCCGTGCCGACCGGACGACCGCGGGTGCCTATCCAAATCCGAAAGCATCCTACGACGGCGAGTATCAGCCCGGAGAGCAGACGAATTTCTCGAGCCGCAAGGCGCATAACGTCGGGCTGGAAATTCCGCTTCTGCTCGGCGGTCAGCGACGGGCGCGGATAGAAGCGGCTGAGCGGGGCATCTATGCTGCCGAAGCGCGGGTTACCGCCTCAAATATCAATCGCGCCGTGGAGGCGGGGGCCGCCTACATCGGACTGCTGGTCGCCCAGGAAAAGCTCGCGGTGCTGCACGAGCGCCAGAAAGAGTTTGGCCGTTTGCAGGAGCTGGTGAAGGGCCGTCAGGCGGCTGGAATGGCGAGCGAATACGATCTTCTGCGGATCGATGTCGAAGGTGCCGCATGGAGAACCGAGATCGGCGAGGCTAAGGCCGATCTCGCCGGCAGGCAGGGGCAGCTGGCTGCATTGCTGGGATTCGAACACTGGCGGCCGAGAGGCACGAGCAAGCTGCGTCCATGGCGCGTCGCTTTGCCGAAGGCGTACGATGAGTTTTTGGCCGAGCATCCCAGCCTCACGGCGGCCAGGAGGGACGAAACGTACGCACGGGCGAACGTCGAAACCGCCCGGCGTGAGCGGTTCCCCGAGGTATCCCTCAATGCCGGGCGCTTCTGGACCGAGAGCCCGTACGGTGCGACGACAAGTGTCGGCCTTACGGTTGAGCTTCCCCTGTTCGATACGCGGGAGGGGGGCGTGCAGAAAGCAGAGGCAGAGGCGCGGTCAGCGGCCCTGCGCCGCCGTCTCGTTGAGGCGGAGGTCGAGGCCGACGTGGTAAAATATGCCGCTCAGATGCGAGAGCGGTCGGCAGCGCTCGCGAACTACAGGACGAACGTCGAGCCCCGACTTTCCAACCTCAAGCGGATGGCGGAAGATTCCTATAAACTGCGCGGCGGCACCGTGGTCGACTTGTTGGACGCCACGCGTACGCGGATCGAAAGCAAGATCAATGGTCTCGAGCTCATCGGCAACCTCATGGAGGCGGAGCTGCGCTACCAGGCGGCACGCGGCGAAATATCCGCACTCCTTTCCGATCGGTAAGCGTAAGCCAAGCTTGGCAGCAGGAGCAGCTACGAACTTCTCATCCATGCACCCAACGTAGAGCCGAGCGCGTGTTCCGCTTCAGATCCATATCGCTGAGAATAGTGCTGCTGCACGCGATGGCCATCATCACGACGGCCATCGTTTTGCCGTTGGTGCTTTACCTGTTGCTCTACGCTGATATCGAAGAGTTGCAGCACGGCTCCATGCAGGTCCAAGCCGAGGCGCTGGCGCGGGAGATAGAAATCCGCCCCGACAATTCGGTGGTGCTGAATACGCCGCGAAAGCTCCGCGACCAGTATTCCGCGGCGTACGGCCGATATGCGTACGCCATTCTCGACGAGAATGGGCGTGTGTTGCTTTCCTCGCGCGGCGACAACGTGGCCATCGCTCCGATCGATAAGAACTCCGACAAGGTCACGTTTTTTGAGATCTCTGGTGTCGAGCAGCCTATTTCCGGGGCGAGCCTGCGAAAGGAGATCGGAGGCAGATACGTATGGGTGCAGGTATCGGAGGATCTGGCCCACCGCGATGTCCTTGTCGACGACGTCGTCGGGAACTTCCTGCGGAAGGTCGGCTGGACGACGATACCGATCCTGCTGGCGCTTCTCGCCATCGACATTTTCATTCTTCGCCGGAGCATGCGGCCTCTCATCCATGCGTCCGAGCAGGCACAGCATATCAGTGTGGAGCGCCTCGACACGAGGCTGCCGACGGCGGACATTCCAAGTGAGATACGCCCGCTGGTGATAGCGATCAATCAGGCACTCGAGCGTGTCGAGATCGGCGTCAAACGGCAACGGGAATTTGCGGCCGACGTGGCCCATGAGCTGCGTACGCCACTTGCCGTGTTGCAAGCGCGCGTTGACGTACTTGCCGACCGGCTTCCCGCAGATCAGTTGCAGCGCGACATCGCCAATATGAGCCGTGTCGTAAGCCAGTTGCTCGATGCGGCCGAGATGGAGTCCATCATCGTCGATAACCGGGAGACGTTCGACCTGAAGGAGGTTTCGGCCGACGTCGTATCCTCGATCGCGCCCCTGGCGCTTGCGCAGGGCAAATCCATCGCCTTTACGGCACCGGAGGATCCCGTCGTGGTCGCCGGTAACGCAGAGATGCTTCGCCGCGCGGTGCGTAACCTCGTCGAGAACGCGCTCAGTCACACGCCGGAGGGTACGGCGCTCGAGATCGTCGTGGATGGGCGGGGTTGCGTGAGCGTCCTCGATGAAGGCCCCGGGGTTCCGCATGCCAATCGCGACCTGATATTCGAACGATTCTGGAGACGCGACGGCAGCAAGGGCGGCGGTGTAGGGCTCGGCCTTGCCATCGTGAAGCGCATTGTCAATGCGCACGGTGGCAGCGTCTCGGTGGAGAACCGTCCGGCGCGCGGCGCCAATTTCACGATCGCCCTGCCGTTGGCGCCGCCCGGCGCGCAGTTGGCCTCGTCTTTACAACCGTCGAGCTGACGATGCGGGTGCTTGTCGTAGAGGACAATATCGAGCTTGCAACACTACTTGGCGAAGGTCTCGGCCGCGCCGGGTATGAGGTCGACTTGCTCGACACCGTTCGCGAGGCCGAGCTGGCGCTCAAGACGATTCACTACGCCGCGCTGATCCTGGACCTCGGACTGCCGGACGGTGATGGAACCACGCTGCTGAGGATGCTGCGCCACTCGAATAATTCCTTGCCGGTTCTGGTGCTCACGGCGCGCAGTGGCGTGGAGGACAGGGTCGCTGGACTCCGCAGCGGCGCCGACGATTATTTGACGAAGCCGTTCTCGCTCGAAGAGCTGGTGGCCAGGATCGCGGCCCTGCTACGCCGGCCAGGAAATTTGCTGGGCCGCTCCCTGCAGGTTGGCAACGTCGTCCTCAATACGGAGACGCGCGAGGTTTCCATCGGAGACAAGAAGCAGCATCTCTCGAACCGGGAGGCGATCGTCCTGGAGCTGCTGATGCGGCGGGCGGGAAACGTCGTCGCGAAGAAGTTGGTCGAGGATCAGATTTTCGGCATCGCGGGTACCGTCGGGTCCAATGCGGTGGAGGTTTATGTACACCGGCTGCGCAAGGAGCTCGCCGATGCGGGTGCCGATGTGGCGATATCGACGGTGCGGGGCCTCGGATACCTCATTGCGCCCAAGGCCGCGGAAAAGGCGCGCAAATAGGCCCTATGTGGGGGGAAACCTGCAATGCTTGCGGGCCTCTTAACGTGAACTGAAGGTTCCTGGCATCACATTGTCATGTTGGCGGCGGACACGCCTTTTCGGCGTGCACGCCACGTAGTGCCCAGCCTTCTTACGTTGAGGCGGATGACGCCAGCGATCCTGCCCGGCAGCGCGAAACGCGATGTGGATCGTTGAGGTAGCTCTGAAGCGTCCGTACACGTTCATCGTGTTGGCGCTGCTTATTGCGATCTTCGGCACGCTCGCTGCCATACGTACTCGCGTCGATATATTTCCCAGCATCGACATTCCTGTCGTCAGCGTCGTGTGGACCTATTCGGGCCTCTTGCCGAAGGATATGTCCGACCGGGTGATCTATTATTACGAGCGCCAGTTGACGGCGCAGGTCAGCTCGATCGAGCACATCGAGTCGCAATCGCTAAACGGGTTCGGCGTCGTCAAAATCTATTTCCAGAAGGGTGCCAACATCGGTGCCGCGATTGCGCAGGTTACGGCTGCGGCGCAGAACGTGCTCAAGCTTCTGCCGCAAGGCATCACGCCGCCCTACGTGCTCCGCTACAGCGCATCGAGTGTTCCGATCCTCAACCTGGCGCTGTCGAGCAAGTCGCTGCCGGAAGACCAGCTGTTCGACCTGGGTCAGAATTTCATCCGACCGCAGCTGGCGACGGTGAACGGCGCCGCGCTGCCCTCGCCATACGGAGGCAAAATTCTCCAGGTCCAGGTGGATCTCGATCAGCGGGCCATGCAGGCGTATCACGTATCGGCCGACGACGTCGTCAATGCCATCTCGGCGCAGAACCTGATCTTGCCTGCCGGCACGGAGAAGATCGGCAATTTCGAATGGAGCGTCGCGCTGAATGCGAGCCCGACGGTTCTCGACCATATCAATGATCTGCCGCTGAAGCGAACGGACGGCGCCGTCATCTATGTTCGCGACGTCGCATACGCCCACGAAGGTTCGCCGCCACAAACGAACCTGGTGTTTGTCAACGGCGTGAAGGCCGTCCTGATGTCGATCCTGAATTCGGGATCGGCCTCGACGCTCGACATCATCTCGGGCGTCAAGGAGCGGCTTGGCCGCATCAAGGCGGGGCTACCCAAGGACCTGGAGTTGCACGCTGTCGGCGATCAGTCGACCTTCGTCAAGGCCGCTGTCATGGGTGTCGTGCGCGAGGGCGTGATCGCTGCCGTGCTCACCGGTCTGATGATCCTCTTGTTCCTCGGCAACTGGCGCTCCACGGCGATCATCATGGTCGAGATACCGCTCGCCATCCTCTTCTCGCTGACGGCGTTGTCCTGGTTCGGCGAGACGATCAACGTGATGACGCTCGGCGGGCTTGCGCTGGCGGTCGGCATTCTCGTCGACGATGGGACGGTAACGCTCGAGAACATCAACTGGCATCTCGAGCAGGGAAAAGCGCGTGAAACGGCCATCATGGATGGAGCACAGCAGATCGTGCTGCCTGCGTTCGTGACGCTGGTTTGCATCTGCATAGTCTTTGCGCCCATGCTGCAACTCGGCGGCGTCGTCGGCTACCTGTTCCGGCCAATGGCCGAGGCCGTGACATTTGCCTTGATCGGCTCCTTCCTGCTCTCGCGAACACTGGTGCCGACTCTCGCAAACTACCTACTGCACGAGCATGGCGAGAAGGGCGCCCTCTTCGAGGATGAGCCGCGCAAGGTGCCGAGCCGCAATCCCCTCAAGCGATTTCAGGCAGGGTTCGAGCGCGCTTTCGGTCGGATACGCGACACCTATAGCACGCTTCTCGGCATGGCGCTTGCGCACCCTCTCAAGTTTGCCGCCGGCTTCCTTGCCTGTGTCGTCGTCTCGTTCGGCCTCGTGCCCTTTCTGGGCCAGAACTTCTTCCCCACCGTCGATGCGGGCCGCATCCTGATGCACATGCGCGCGCAGATCGGGACGCGCATCGAGGAAACGGCCAGACTGACGGGAGAGGTCGACGCGAACATCCGGCAGATCATCCCCAAAGCCGAGATCAAGAGCATCGTCTCCAATATCGGATTGCCCATCAGCGGCATCAACATCGCCTACAACAACACCGGGACGATCGGTCCCGAGGACGCCGACATCCTCGTGTCGCTCGCCCCCGAGCACGCGCCGACGGAAGAGTACATCAAGACGCTGCGGACGGTTCTGCCGCAAAAGTATCCGGGCGTAACGTTCTCGTTCCTGCCCGCGGACATCGTCGCTCAGATTCTGAATTTCGGATTGCCGTCGCCCATCGATATTCAGATCATCGGTCCCAAGCAGGATGCGAACTATGCCTACGCCACGGATCTGCTGCGTCGGGTCAGCGGCGTTCCCGGCATAGCCGATCTCCGCATTCAACAGAACTTCGGCTATCCGCAGATCAACGTGGCCGTCGACCGCTCGCTCGCCAAGCTTGTCGGCATCAGCCAGCGCGACGTTGCCAATAGCCTGCTCGTCACGTTGTCCGGCAGCAGCCAGATCAAGCCGAACTTCTGGCTGAACGACGCCAATGGCGTCTCCTATCCGATTGTCGTGCAGATGCCGCAATATCGGATCGATACCATGTCCGATCTCGTCAATGTTCCCGTAGCGCCTCCGCAGGGCGGCCCGAACCAGCTGCTGGGTGGACTTTCCGAGATAGGACTAGGGCCTTCGCCAGGCCTCGTTTCACACTACGACTCCCAGCCGTTGATCGACATATTCGGCGCGGTGCAAGGGCGTGATCTCGGCGCCGTCAGCGCGGACATCAACGGGATACTGGAGCAAACGAAGAATGCGCTTCCGCCTGGATCCTACGTGGCGATGCGTGGGCAGGTCGAGACGATGGGCAGCGCCTACGAGCAGCTCTACTTCGGTCTCGCGGCGGCGTTCGTGCTCATCTACCTCGTCATCGCGGTCAATTTCCAGTCCTGGATGGATCCGCTTGTCATCCTCACAGCCCTCCCTGCCGCGCTCGCCGGGATCGTGTGGATGCTCTTCCTAACCGGAACCACGCTGTCCGTTCCGGCTTTGACGGGCGCCTTGATGTGCATGGGCATAGCGACGGCCAACAGCGTGTTGCTCGTGAGTTTCGCTCACGAAGCGCTCTCGCGGAGCGGCAACGCCGGCGAAGCTGCATTGGAAGCGGGCTACACCCGGTTCCGTCCTGTCATCATGACCGCTCTCGCGATGATCATCGGAATGCTTCCGATGGCCTTGGCGATCGGGGAGGGCGGCGAGCAGAACGCCCCGTTGGGCCGCGCCGTCATTGGCGGCCTGCTCATCGCGACGCTGGCAACGCTCTTTTTCGTGCCCGTGGTGTTCAGCATCGTGCACGGGAGACGCAATCGCGATCATCGGCCGGGAAACCCGGAGCCCGCATCACTTCATTCGAGCAGTTAGCGAGGGAGAACGTGGAAGAGGTGCAGCAAAATTCCGATGATCTGTCCTCCTCCGGATGGAAGCTGCGCAGAGGGTTGCGCATTGCGGCTGTCGCCGTCGTCCTCCTCGCAGCGGGAAGCGTCGCGAGGGGGATCCTGTCGCGCCACAGCCAGGACGTCGCGGTCGCCGAATGGACGAACCAGGCCGCCATTCCGACGGTGCATGTCGTCAACCCAAAGGTTGGAGACAGTCACCAGCAGATCGGGCTGCCGGGTGATGTGCAGGCGTGGTTCGAGTCCCCGATCTACGCGCGCGTGAACGGCTATTTGCGGGCCTGGTACTTCGATTTCGGCGCGCACGTAAAAAAGGGTGACGTGCTCGCGGATATCGAGACGCCAGAGCTCGATGCGCAGCTCGCCGCTGCACGGGCGACGCTCGATGCAAGGAAGGCGGACGTAAAAGTGAAAGAGGCCGAGCAGCGGTTCGCCGAGACCACCTATGCGCGCTGGCGGGATTCCCCAAAGGGCTCTGTCTCGGTGCAGGAGCAGCAAGCCAAGCGGGCCGACTACGAGAGCGCCGTTGCGCGGCTCAATGCAGCAAAGGCGAATACCGAGATTGCCCAGGCCGAAGTCAATCGGCTGCAGGCGCTCGAAGGCTTCAAGCGATTGCTCGCGCCATTCGATGGAACCGTAACTGCCCGCAACACCGACATCGGCGCGCTCATCAATGCTGGCAGCGGTATGGGTGGAGGAAGCGCGCCGGAGCTCTTCAAAGTGGCCGACACGCACAAGATGCGCATCTTCATGAAGGTGCCGCAACTCTTGACGGCCGGCATCGTGCCCGGACTGAAGGCGGAGGTGCGGCTACCCCAGTACCCGAACAAGGTATTCCATGCCGTCGTGGCGACGACGTCGCGCGCGGTCAACGTCGCCTCGCGTACGTTGGTCGTCGAGCTCCAGGCTGACAACGCGGATGGGCTGCTCGAGCCGGGCACCTATTCTCAGGTCAGCTTGAAGATACCGGGCACGGAACCGGTCTTGCTCGTGCCGACGAGTGCGCTGCTTTTCAGGGAACACGGGCTCGAGGTTGCTGTCGTGACAGCCGATAACAGGATCGCATTGAAGAGAATCAGTGTAGGCCGTAACCTCGGCGTCGAGGTCGAAGTCGTAGACGGTCTCACGGCAACTGACCGTGTCGTTACAAGCCCGCCCGCCTCGATCGGTAAGGGCGATCTTGTAAATGTTGCAAGCAACAATGCGTCCGCAGCACGCTGAACTGCTGTCCTGTCTATCACAGTTCTATCACAGTGATTTTTCCGGCCGCGGTGCTCTGTTCGAATTTTAACGGAGACGCTTCGACGTAAGTGTCTTGCCGTTTTTCTGCTCCGTCGACGGTCGTGAAACGAAAGGGGCAGGTCTCGATGTTGAGACCCGGGTTTCGTTTGCTGGCAACGACGGTCATGCTTGCAGGCTGCTCGGTCGGCCCAGACTATTTCCCGCCCGATCCACCCCTTCCAGCGAACTTTGCCGCGGACAAGCGAGAAGCCTCGTGGAAACCTCACATTGTTCAGTGGTGGTGGACGCTCAACGACCCACAATTGAACGATCTGGTCGATCGGGCGATCGCGTGCAACCTCGACATCGAGATTGCGCTCACGCGCGTGCAGAAGGCGCGCATGCAGGAAGTCGTGGTTCGGCAGGGTCGACTCCCGGAGGTCGGCGTCAGCGGCGGTATTGCGGCGGGCAGCGGCACCGATCTCACGAAGGGACGCGTTGCGAATTCACTTCGCTCTGGATCCAGCACTAGCGGCTTGGATTCGCTGCAGCGCATCGTCGGTTTCGATGGGCGCTGGGATCTCGACCTCTTCGGCAAATACCGACGTCTGCTCGAGGCTGCCGAGGGCGACACCGAAGCGCTCGCCGAGATGCGCAACGCGGTTCTCGTCACGGTGGTCTCCGATGTCGTCCTCAACTATGTGCAGATCGCCGCCCTGCAGTCGCGGCTCGAATATGCCAGACGCGATGTCGCGACCGCGCGCGGCTCCGTGAGCCTGACGCGCACCCGGTTCGATCGCGGTATCACGAGCGAGCTGGATGTGGCGCTCGCCGAGCGGCATCTGGCGACGTTGCAGGCGCGAATTCCCGATCTCGAGTCGGCGATTTTCGCAACGAAAAGTCGCTTGGCTTTGCTGCTGGATACGTTTCCCGAGGCGATCATCGCCGGGCTCGGCATCGCTCGCATTCCAGCCGTGCCGGATGATCTCGATCCGCGCACGCCTATGGATCTGCTCCGCACGAGGCCGGACATTCGCTATGCGGAGCGCAGGCTTGCCGCCGCGAACGCGCGGATCGGGGCGGCGACCGCGGATCTTTTTCCATCGGTCGGCTTGACGACGGGCTTCGGTGTTCAAGGCGGCCCGGGCCGAGGAACGCCATCGAGCGGCACGGCCATCCATGGCTCCATCTGGTCGGTGGGACCATCCGGATACTGGCCGTTCCTGGATTTTGGCCGTTTGGATGCGCTTATCGCCATCGAGGAAATGCAGACGCACGAGGAACTCGTCGGCTACAAGAAAGCGATCCTAACGGCGGTTGGGGAAGTCGATATGTCGCTCGTTGCCTACCACGCAGCGCGGAGGCGCCTTCGCGCTCTCAATTCCGCGCTTTCAGCCAGCCGGCGCGCAGTGCAGCTGGCGACGGAGCGATACGACCGTGGTCTGACCGATTTTCTCAACGTCCTCGATGCCCAACGGCAGATGTTCGAGATGGAAGACCTTGTTGTCGTCTCGCGAGAGCGTGTGGCGCTCGAATACATAGGCTTCTACAAGGCTCTCGGCGGCGGTTGGGAAGGCTATCAGGCGCTTCCTCCTCTTCCGAGACCGGAGCCGGCATTCATAGCCATGTTTCGCAGGATCGCTGCGCAGCACGAGTGATGTACGGCGCAGGTCCGCCCCGGCCCTGATGAGACAGATCGCCGAGCTAGCGGATCGCTCGCTTGCCGGGCTGATGTGCGCAGGCAACGCTGTGGCGACCGCGGCCGAATGGGTGGGGCGGGTGCACCGCGTCTCTCGTGCTCAAATTTCGTAAAAGCCGCGAGGTTAGCGTTGCCCCGCATGATTTCCTCAATGCGGGGAAGCGCCGGGAACCGTTCAGGCACCGCAGGGTTGTTCAACAGCCGCAAGGAGGTGCCCAATGGAGCGGATGCGTGCGCCTGTCTCGTCACCGATTGCTCCGGTGCGTGAAGTCGATGTCGTGCTGCATGTCAACGGTGTCGAGAGGCGGCTGAAGCTAGCGCCGTGGACTACTATCCTCGACGCCCTACGCGATCATCTCGACCTGACCGGTACGAAGAAGGGTTGCGATCACGGCCAGTGCGGCGCCTGCACCGTTCTCGTGGATGGGCGGCGTGTGAATTCCTGCCTCGCACTGGCGGTGATGAAGGACGGTGCGCACGTCACGACCATCGAGGGTCTCGAAAAGGACGGCGTTCTGCACGCCGTGCAGCAGGCCTTTATCGATCACGATGCATTCCAGTGCGGCTACTGCACGCCCGGTCAGATCTGCTCCGCAGTCGGGCTGTTGTTGGAGGGGCGCGCTAAGACGGCCGACGAAATACGCGAGCTGATGAGCGGCAATATTTGCCGCTGTGGCGCTTATCCCAACATCGTCGCGGCCATCCAGCAGGCGATGGAGGCATCATGATCAACTTCGAATACGCACGCGCCAGCGACGTCGCAGACGCCATCCGTTTGAAGGCGGCCGAGCCGGCGGCCAAGTTCATCGCCGGCGGCACCAATCTCATCGACCTGATGAAGAAGGATGTCGAGCAGCCCTCCACGCTCATCGACATCACCCGGCTGCCGCTGACCACGATCGAGGAGGCGGCGAATGGCGGAGTGCGCATAGGAGCACTCGTGCCCAACACGGATCTCGCCTATCACCCGCTGATCGAGGATCGATATCCTTTGCTGGCGAGCGCAATTCTTGCCGGGGCGTCGCAGCAACTTCGCAACATGGCGTCGACGGCGGGCAATCTTCTGCAGCGTACACGCTGCTATTATTTTTATGATACGGCTACGCCTTGCAACAAGCGCGATCCGGGTAGCGGCTGCTCCGCGATCGATGGTTTCAACCGCATTCACGCCGTTCTCGGCACCAGCCCGTCGTGTATCGCGGCCCATCCTTCCGACATGTGCGTGGCGCTTGCGGCGCTCGGCGCGACAGTATCGGTCCTGGGCCCGGCGGGCGAGCGATCCATTCGCTTCCTCGATTTTCACCGTCTGCCGGGTGACACGCCGCAGCGGGACACAAACCTGGAACCGGACGAGCTGGTGACGGCGATAGAGCTTCCTGAAGCCGGCTTTGCCGATAACTACAGCTATCTGAAAATCAGGGACCGGGCCTCATACGCCTTCGCGCTGGTTTCGGTCGCAGCGGCGCTGGAGCTCGAGGGGAACACGATCCTCGAAGCGAGGATTGCGCTCGGTGGCGTAGCGCACAAGCCATGGCGAGACCCGTTGGCGGAGTGGAAAATCCGCGGCCAGCCGGCGAACGAGGCGACGTTCGAGATGGCTGCCGAGCTGCTGCTACGGGATGCGAAGGGCTTTGCCCATAACGGGTTCAAGATCGATCTCGCGCGCAAGACTATCGTGCGGGCGTTGCGCCAGGCTGCGCTGGGAACGCCCCAGTCCCAGAGCGAAAAGTGGATCAGGTAGGGCACCATGCAGCTCTATATCGGAAAGGCTACTTCGCGGATCGATGGCGTCGCCAAGGTTACGGGGCGGGCGAAATATGCGGCAGATTCCAATGCGCAGGGGCTCGCCTATGCCAGTCTCGTGACGGCGACGATCCCACGCGGGAAGCTCGTCGACATCGATGCCTCCGAGGCCCTGCGCGTAGCCGGCGTGCTCGACGTGCTCAGTCATCGGAACAGGCCGGCGATGGCGAGCACAGACAAGGCTTATCACGACGAGACGGCTCCGGAGGGCTCTCCCTATCGTCCTCTCTATGACGGTCGTATCCGGTTCAACGGCCAGCCGATCGCGCTGGTGATCGCTGAAACGGCGGAGATCGCGCGCTTCGCAGCTTCGCTCGTGCGGGCGAAGTATCAGGAGGAGGCCTATTCGACCGACCTGCTCCAGAGGCGCTATCCCGAGAAAGACGTTGCTCCCGGCTCGGGGCAGGGTACGCCGCCAAAGCCGCGCGGATCTTTGCAGGAGGGCTTTGCCGCCGCAGATGTGCGTCACGAGGCCGAATACTTCGTTCCAATCGAGAACCACAATCCGATGGAGCTCTATGCGTCGACGGTAATGTGGGACGGTGAAGGCAAGCTCACGATCTGGGATAAAACGCAGGGCGTGCAGAACGTGCATCGCTACATCTGCAGCGTTCTCGGCCTCAATCCCGACGACGTACGGATCATGACGCCCTACATGGGCGGCGGCTTCGGCTCCGGCTTGCGGCCGCAGTTTCAGGTCGTGCTCGCGACGATGGCGGCGCTCGCATTGAAGCGGTCGGTTCGCCTCGTGCTGACGCGCCAGCAGATGTACGTTCTTGGCTACCGGCCGGCGACGGTGCAGCGCATTGCCCTGGGCGCGGACAGCTCAGGATCGCTCGACGCGATGCTTCACGAGGCGACGACGATAACGTCCACTTACGAGAGTTTTCATCGTCAGGAGACGGGTTGGTCCGGCCTCCTCTACACGTGCGACAACGCCAAGTTCGTGCACAAGCTCGCGCCGCTCGACCTTGCGACCCCGTGCGATATGCGCGCGCCGAGTGCCGCGACGGGCGTGTTTGCGATCGAATGCGCGATGGATGAACTCGCGGTCTCCGTCGGAATCGATCCGCTGGAGCTGCGTCTGCGCAATTACTCCGAGATCGATCAGAACGAGAACCGGCCCTACACCAGCAAAGCGCTGCGTGAATGCTACCGCCAGGGCGCGAAGGCTTTCGGTTGGGAGAAGCGCAATCCCGAGCCGGGCTCGATGCGCGATGGGAACGATCTCATAGGCTGGGGCATGGCAACGGGCGTATGGGAAGCGCTGCAGATGCCCATGGCCGTCCGCATCAGGCTGATGCCGGATGGCCGTGCTCGCGTGGCCTGCGCGGCGACCGACATCGGCACCGGGACTTACACGATCATGGCGCAGGTGGCGGCGGACCGTCTCGGCCTTCCCATAGACCGGGTTGCAGTGGAGCTTGGGAAATCGGATCTGCCGCAGTCTCCCGTTCAAGGCGGGTCGTGGATAGCGACCTCGGTGGCGGCCGCGATTTGCAGCACGTGCGACGCGATCAGAGACGAGCTGCTCGCGCTCGCAAAATCAGCACCAGGGTCGCCATTCGCCGACGCCAAGGCGGACGATGTCGTTCTCGCCGACGGGGCGTTGACGAGCAAGCGTAACGCGGGCGACCGGCTTTCCATTGCCGATGTCATGGGGCGCAGCGGCAACGACCATATCGAATGCCAGACGACGGCACAGCCCACGAAGCATAAAGGCTACTCGAGCAACACCCATTCGGCCATCTTTGCCGAGGTGAGGGTCGACGCCCAGCTGGGCGTCATCCGCACGACGCGTGTCGTGAACGCTGTCGCTGCGGGACGTATATTGAATACGAAAACGGCGGGCAGCCAGATCATGGGGGCAGTCGTGGGTGGCGTCGGCATGGCGCTGGAAGAGGAAACGCTGGTCGACCACACATTCGGCCGGATCATGAACGCCGATATCGCCGAGTACCACGTGCCGGTGAACGCCGACATTCACGATGTGGAGGTCATCTTCGTGGAGGAGCGAGACGACCTCATCAATCCGCTCGGCATGAAGGGCGTGGGCGAGATCGGTATCGTCGGCGTGGCTGCGGCGATCGCGAATGCCTGCTACCACGCGACGGGGACACGCGTGCGCCAGCTCCCGATCACGCTCGACAAGCTGAACGTCCCGGACCGGCTTCCTTGACCTCTCCTTGGCGGGTCCCGTCCGTGTCGCAGGCGCCATAGTTTGGCGGGGCCCAGGCCGGTTCGACAGGTAGCTGAGCCGCGTAGGGGCCGGCACGTTGTGGCGCGGCGACTACAGTTCCAGATCTTTCACAGAACCTTCAAACGCGGAACCGGGAGACCGACACGCGTGGCTCGCCTTTCGCCGATGTGGCGTGCACACGCCTCAGCTTCCTGCGACGGTTCGTGACGGGCCCGCGCGAACCTTACCGATCCGTAAGAAAATGGTAAGGACGGGGTAAGCTCCTCAATGCACTTTCCCTGCCGAAGAGGGACGCTCGATCTTGGATGGCGGTAATTCGGCATTTGGGGGAGAATTGCGTCTCGATAGCGTCGAGCGTTTGAATGCTCCAGAAAGTCGGCACGGATTTAAAACCGGCTCTGGCGTTTTTGCGCCGTGGTTTTGGCGTGGCGCAACTGAGCGCTATTCGGGCTTTTGCAGCCGGATCCGGATTCGAAATCGTGGCGGAATTCGCCGCCGCCGTCGAAGAGGGCGCAATGCCCCTCCTCACGCTTGCCAATCTCACCGATTTGTTGGTTCGCGTCGATCTCAATGCCGCGCGCGCGGTGATCGTCAGCACGGCCGGTCTTTTTTCCGGGATGAGCCTCGAACGCATCGTCGGATACGAGCGGCTGAGGGAGCGCGGCATCGACCTTGTTGCGGCCGATGCTCCGGATGCATTCGCGACGGAGTCCGAGGCGCATCCGGAGGTTCGGCAAATCCTTGAAGAAGCGGCACAATTCGACGCTGCACGAGATAGTGCCGCGGCACGGCTCACGGCGAAAGTACGCCGTGCGAGCACGGGGCCCGCGCATCGAAAGACGTATGCCGAGCGGGAGCCGGAAGCAACGCTCATGGCCAAGCGGCTCTTCCAGGCCAGCAGGGCGAGCGGCGAGCGTATCACCTTGCGCGAAATCAGCGCCCGGCTTTCCGCGGCGGGATTCAATGGCGGCAATGAAAAGCCGTTTCATCCTGAAGTTATTCGGCGCATGCTGAACGGGCGCTGGCCGCGGAAATAAAACGTCGCAGTGATGCAAAGCTTCGCGGCGGAATCGTCATAAATTGTCATATACCGAATCGCTGTTTACGCTCTCCCTTTTCTCAAGCTATCGCTGCCGTGGCTGAGCGAGATCTCAACAGGATCTCGCTCGGCGGCGTGGTCGCGTAATTGTCGTGTCTGTTGCGTCGATCGAAGGCCTAGTTGAAGCGTACTTCGTAGGAGTTTGGTATGAGTGGGGGAGTAAAGGCCGGGTGGTTTTCCGCCCTGGCCGTGAGCGGGCTGATGCTGGGCGGCGTAAGTGCTCAGGCAGCCGATCTGGGAGGCGATTGCTGCAGCGATCTGGAAGAGCGTATCGCCGATCTCGAGGCGACGACGGCGAGGAAGGGTAATCGCAAGGTCAGCCTGGCGATTTCGGGCTGGGTCAACGAAGCCGTGTTTTTCTGGGACGATGGCACGGAGCGCAATGTCTACATCGGTACGAACACGCTGGAGCAGTCCCGCTTCAAGTTCGCCGGCGAGGCCAAGATCGATAAGGACTGGTCGGCCGGTTACACCCTAGAGGTCGGCGTTGCGGGTGCGGCATCGAGCACGTTCTCACAGTCCAGCACCGGCACCTCAACCAGCCTAACGCTGCGCAAGAGCAACTGGTACCTGAAGAGCAAAACGTACGGCAAGCTCACGGTCGGTCTCGACGGCACGTCGACCTACCATCTGCTCGATGATGCCGACGGTGCCAACACGCGGAACTATTCCGACGCAGAGGCGGCTCGTGTCGCTCTTGGCGCATTCGGTCTGCGCTCGGGCGGCTCGGCTGCAGCGGCGGGCAATTTGACCTGGGGCAACATCATGGCGGGCTATAACAATGGCACGCCCGGCCAGGATGGACGCCGCAACATCGTCAAGTACGACTCGCCGGAGTTCGGCGGCTTCGTCGCGTCGGTGTCTTGGGGTGAGGATGACCTTTGGGATACCTCGCTGAGCTACAAGGGTGAGCTGCACGACTTCAAGATCGTCGGCAGGATCGGCTACGGCGAAAGCACGGATCCGGCCGCTACGAACTGCACCGGACCTGCCTCGGGCTTCAAGTGCACGTGGTGGGGCGCTGCCGGCACCGTCATGCACGCGCCGACCGGCCTTTACCTCTATGCGGGTTACGGCGAGCAGAAGATCGAGTCGCTTCCCGGAAGCCTCGACGACACGAGCACGACTTGGTTCATCCAGCCGGGCATCGAGCGCAAATGGCATCCGATCGGCAAGACGACGATCTTCGGTGAGTACCGCAAGGACGATGCTGGCGCGCTTTTCTCCGGCACCAGCAATACGGCAACGCTCAACTCGCAGGGCGCCGACCTGACGCACTACGCCGGCGGCATCGTGCAGAGCATCGACGCGGCGGCAATGGATCTCTACGTGATCTATCGCCACTCTGAAGGTGACTTCATCAACAAAGCTGGCACCAAGGTCGGCCTCGACGACTTCGACATGGTCATCAGCGGCGCGCGTATTCAGTTCTGAACGCACCTCTCTCGACCTGCTCTTCGACTTGAGCCGCCCTGCGGGGCGGCTCTTTTTTTGCCTGCCGCTGCATGCGCGTTGCAAGCGGTGCAATGCATCGCCATCGGCGCGATCTGGCCGCTGGAGGGGCGGGGCCTGGCGGGGTCGCCATGTGATGGGGACAGGCTATCGCTTCGCCCGTGTCAAGAGCCCGCCGAACGGTCCACGCCCCAAGGTTGCGCCGGTATCGCGGATAGCCATCGCGCCAGCATAATCATCGCAGCACGATAAGGACCCACCTGCGATGGGGGGCGTCCAAGCCCCCGTTGACGGCATGCCGCTATCGGAATACTCGACGTCTGCGAATTTAGCCAGCAGCCCGCGGGATGCGGAAATCGCGCGCGGATGCCGTCAGCGGCCGCGCATCAATGACGGGGAAGATTCCCAACGGCGCCTGGAGGGATCGCGATGACACACAGGTACCTCGGCACCCTCATCCGGGCGCTCGTTATCCTCCTGGTCATCTCGTTGCCGGCGATCGCACGGGCCGACGACGGGGATGTGCAAACCGCTTGGCGGCTGCTCGACTACATCGCCGTCGATTATTCGGGTGCCGTTGCGGACGGCCAGATCACAAGTCCATCGGAATATGCCGAACAACAGGAGTTCGCGGCAACCGTTGCGACGAAGATCGCGGGGCTGCCTGCCAAGGCGCAGCGCGAGGTGTTGATTGCGGGGGCAGCGCGCCTGCGCGAAGCGATCGACGCCAAATCCGAGCCCAAGGATGTCGCCGAGATCGCCGGGGCGCTCGCAGCGTCTTTGCTGGCGGCTTATCCCGTACCGCTCGCGCCAACGACAGCGCCCTCCTTCGAGCGCGGCGCCGCGCTTTACGCAGAGAACTGCGCCTCCTGTCATGGAACGGCCGGTGACGGACAGGGTCCGAGTGCATCCGAACTGAGCACACCGCCGATTGCCTTCACGGACGCCGAACGGGCGCGGCAGCGGAGCATCTTCGCGCTCTATCAGGCGATCACGCAGGGTATCGACGGTACGGCCATGCCGAGCTTCGATAGCCTGCCGGCCAGCGATCGCTGGGCGCTGGCATTTTATGCCGGGCACTTTGCCTTTCCCGCACAGGCGGCAACCGAGGGCGAGCGGCTCTGGAAGGCTGACAGCGCGCTGCACGATCTCCTACCCGATTTGAAGAGCTTGACCGGTACGACACCGGCATCTCTGGCCGCCCGGCTCGGTGAGGACAACGCAGACGCCATCATGGGCTATCTGCGCCGGCACCCCGAAGCGGTGGTTCAGCGACAGGCGAGTCCGCTTGCGCTGGTGCGCAACGGGCTCGGCCAAAGTCTGAAGGCCTATCAGGCTGGAGACCGCCATCAGGCGCGCGAACTCGCCTTGTCGGCCTATCTCGATGGCTTCGAGCCTCTCGAACCGGCGATCGCCACGCGCAATGCGACCCTCATGGAACAGATCGAGGGGAAGCTGGGTGAATATCGTGCAGCCATCGAGCGTGGCGAGGAGCCCGACGTGCTCGCCGACCATCTCCGGGTTCTCAACGTTCTGTTCGACGATGCCGAAGCGGTGCTGACGTCGAGCACGGCAAGCAGCGTGAGCACTTTTCTCGGCGCGGCCACCATCCTGCTGCGCGAAGGCTTGGAAGCGTTGCTGATCGTCGTTGCCATGATCGCCTTCTTGCGCAAGGCGGAGCGAACGGACGTTCTTCCGCATGTCCATGCCGGATGGATCTCGGGGCTGGTAGCGGGTCTGCTCACGTGGGCGGCCGCGACTTGGATTATCGGGATCAGCGGCGCCAGCCGCGAGCTTACGGAAGGGTTCGGCTCGGTCTTCGCGGCGGTGGTGCTGTTGTCGGTGGGCATCTGGATGCACGACAAGTCCCACGCCGACCAATGGCAACGCTATATCCGCGATAAGATGTCAAACGCGCTGTCGGGGCGCTCGGCCTGGATATTGTTCGGTCTCGCGTTCGTCGCGGTCTACCGTGAGGTCTTCGAGACGATCCTCTTTTACGCGGCAATCTGGACGCAGGGGAACGGCACGGCGATGCTCGCCGGCGCGGTCGCCGCCTGCATCGCACTGACGCTGATTGCTGCGGCCATGCTGCGCTTCGCCCGCAGGCTGCCGATCGGAAAGTTCTTCAGCTACAGCTCATGGCTGATGGCGATCCTTGCTGTCGTTCTCGCCGGCAAGGGTGTTGCCTCGCTGCAGGAGGCTGGCATCGTCGGAATTTCGCCGCTCGTTTCCGTACCACGCTTGTCCTGGTTCGGCGTCTATCCGACCGTCCAGACCGTTGCGGCGCAGCTTTTGGTGCTCGGCGCCCTTGCGGCCGGTTTTCAATTCAATCGGCGTGCGGCGGAGGCGCGCTGAACCGCTAAGCCAGCGCGCTCGGAACCATCGCCGCCTCGATTGTGGTAGGGTTTGCTGTCCACAATCCAATCGGGGAGGGACGACAGTGCATGAGCTACCGCAGGGGCTGACGCCCTACAGCCGTTCGCCGGAATTCAATCAGGACACTTTACCCGCTTCGTTGCAGAACGGGCACCGTACGAAAGCGGGCACCTGGGCCGTGATCCACGTGCTGGAAGGCAGTCTGCTTTATCGGATACTGGATCCGTTGAGCGAGACCGTGCTGACGCCGGGGCATCCGGGCATCGTCAAGTCCGAAGAGCCGCACGAGGTGCATCTCCAGGGGCCCGTGCGCCTCTATTTGGAATTCATGCGGCGCGTAGACCCCGAGCCTTAGGCAACGGGCACTCGTCGGCAACGCAAGTGCCAGCTCTCGACCGCAACGGCGGGTGAGACGCGGGCCGGGAGTGTGGTCCCGAGCGCTGGAGCCGTTCCGGTCTAGGTGAAAACGCAGAACGGCTCTAGATCATTATTTGATCGTGCTTCTCATCGGAAAACCGGTGCCCACTTTTCCGGAAGCACTCACTCTTGGCCGTGCTTCTCATCGGAAAACCGGTGCCCACTTTTCCGGAAGCACTCTATTGCTGCAGCTTAGCGTAGGCTTCCTTGAAGCCGCTGAGCGAGACGGGGATGCGCATGTCCTCTTTCTGCAGGTTGCGGAAGGCGACCGTCAGCGTCTTCCCGGTCTGCAGATCCTTCAGGTACACATCATCGATCGGCAGCCCGGCATAGCAGCCCTTCTGATCGCACGTCTGGACCGCTTGCTGCTTGCCCGCCTTGCCGTCGATCTCGAGCGATATGCCGTCGGGCAGGAACAGCCCGTGGGGCAGATGCAACATCATCGCGCCGGTCTTGGATTGCGGTGGAATGCGCACGGTCACGGCGAGGAGAAGCTGTCCAGTCTTCTGAACGACGAGGCGCTGATTTGCTTCGCAGGCGACCTCGGTACCCGTGGAGGCGCAGTTGACGAGCCAGGGCGTTAGGGGCTGCTGGGATGCAGCCTTTGCGGCTGCGCTTTTGTCAACCGCCGTCGGTGGGGGCGTCGCATTTCCTTTCTGGCCCTTTTCCTGCGCACTGGCCGTTCCAACCGGCACGAGGGCGAGAACCAGGAACACCGCAACTGAAACCGCTTTCGACATTTTCACTCCTGCGCACGGGACTGGCGCGTTCGTTTCGCCGTCTCGCGCGGCCATGTCAACGCGCGCTGGTGTTCCCGAGATGCCACGCTTGCGGGGCAAGCGGCCCGGCTGGGGCGAATTTTGTGCACAGCGTTTGTAGACGTTGTTCACATTCGATGCTCAGGCAATTACAAACCCATAGTAGGTGGGCGGGGCAAGTGCTGGGTTTAGCGCTGAGAGGTGTCGCGTTGCCTCGCTTCGGGCAGCACGAAGCTACCGAAGCAACGCAGTTCGTGTCAGCGTACGGTAGATCGTCCTATGTCGTGTTGCGTTCTCGGAATTGTCCCGAAGCTGTTGGGCTTCGTTTCCAGCCGATATCGAGAACGTACCGTTATTCTTGCCGCGGGAGCCGCGGCGGTACTTTCCCTCACGTCTCTAACGTCACCGGCATTCGCGCAGGGCGTTAACGGAACCTGCAGCGCCAGCGGCGCGACAGCGACCTGCTCCGGCGTTCCGGCGGGCGGCATCAGCTATAACGACACCGGCATCAGCTCCGTCATCGTGAACGCTCCCAGCGGCGGCCCGGTCAACGTGTCGACGACCGGGATTTTCGTTCGCCAGAAGGGCAAGTTCGGCGACGACGGCATCGAGATCGAGGACGAGAACGCAGGCGTGGTGCTCGTCGATGAGAACGGCGACCCGATCGATTCCGATGGCGACGGCATTCCCGACATCGACTTCGACGGTGACGGCATCGCGGACAATATCGACTACTCGGATGCGCCCGACGGCAGCAACGCCACGGCGGCCGGCGCCGTCAACCTGAGCAATGCCGCGAGTTTCGCCGCCAACGGCCATGGCCTCTACGCGGAAGCGGAAGGGGGCAAAGGCGGTAAGGGCGGCACCAAGACCGTTCTCGGCCTCTATACGAAGGGCAAGAAAGGCGGCAACGGCAGCGATGGCGGTTCTGTCGTCGTCACCAACTCCGGCGAGATCGTCGTCAACGGTAATGGCCGCTACGGCGTCTTCGCCAACAGCAAGGGTGGAGACGGCGGCAATGGCGGCGGTGCCGGCGGTCTTGTCTCCGATCCTGGTGCAGGCGGCAACGGCGGCGACGGCGGAGAGGTCTACGTCGATCTCAGGGCCGCCTCGAACATTACGACCACGGGCAACGACAGCCACGGCGTGCTCGCCCAGAGCCGCGGCGGCGATGGTGGCGCGGGCGGCAAGTCGGAGGGCGGCTACGCGCTCGGCAGCAAGGGCGGCAATGGCGGCACGGGCGGTGAGGTTACCGTCAAAAACGCCGGCAACATCTCCACCGGTGGCGACGCCTCGTACGGCATTTTTGCGCACAGCTATGGCGCCGGCGCGGGCGATGGCTCGGATTCCGGCGGCGTCTACGCCATAGGCGGCAACGGCGGCAGCGAAGCCGACGGCGGCACGGTTACCGTCACCAACAGCGGGACGATCGTCACGGCCGGCGCTGGATCGTTCGGCATCCTCGCCCAGTCGATCGGTGGCGGTGGCGGGGACGGCGGCAGCTCGGGTGGTGTTTTCTCTACGGGTGGACGCGCGGGATCCGGTGGCGAAGGTGCTGCCGTGGCGGTTACACAGACCAACCACGGCCGTATCGCCACGACGGCAGACCGCGCCGCAGCGCTCGTTGCGCAATCGATCGGTGGCGGTGGCGGCAACGGCGGCAATGCGACGTCGGTTTCGCCGTCGCAGGCCGTTTCGGTTGGCGGCTCGGGCGGTCCTGGCGGCGATGGCGGCACCGTTACCGTCATCGCAGGTGGCATTCTCACGACGGCTGGCGATGATGCCAACGCGATCCTTGCCCAATCCGTCGGTGGCGGCGGCGGCAACGGCGGGCGTGCCATCGCGGCCGGCGTCAGCGTCGGCAATGGCGTCAACGCGTCGGTGGCGGTTGGAGGCTCGGGCGGTGATGGCGGCAACGGCGGCGTTGTCGATCTCACCTCCACCGCCGAGATCGCCACCGAGGGCGATCGTTCGAGCGGCATCGCGGCACAATCCATCGGCGGTGGCGGCGGTAGCGGTGGCATGGCGGTTGCCGGCTCCGTCAGCACCGGCGCCAGCGCCAATGTCGGCATCGGCGGATCGGGCGGTGATGGTGGTTCCGGATCCAGCGTCACCGTCACTGTCGATAGCGGCTCCATACTGACCGAAGGCGCGAGCTCGTACGGCATCTTTGCCCAGAGTGTCGGCGGCGGTGGCGGCTCGGGCGGGCTTTCCATTGCGGCGGGCGCCAGCATCGGCGGTAGTCTCAACGTCGCGCTGGGCGGACATGGCGGCAAAGGCGGCAAGGGCGCCGCCGTCGATGTGTCGAATGCTGCATCCATCGAGACCCTCGGCGAGGGCTCGTACGGCATCTTGGCGCAGAGCGTCGGCGGCGGCGGTGGCGAAGGCGGCATGTCGGTGGCCGCTGGTCTCAGCGCCACCGCAACGGTTGGCGTTTCAGTTGGCGGCAGCGGCGGCAGCGGCAACGACGGTGGCACGGTCGATGTCGACAACGCGGGCAACATCATCACCCGTGGCGCCCAGGCCTACGGCGTCTTAGCGCAGAGCGTTGGCGGCGGTGGCGGCGCGGGCGGCAATGCCATCGCGGCCAGCGGTTCGGGCGGCACGGCGGCGGGAAGCGTCGCGCTCGGTTTTGGCGGCTCCGGCGGCGGGGGCGGCAAAGGTGGTGCCGTAGCCCTCGACAACACGGGCAATGTCGCAACGCAAGGCGCTGGTTCCAGTGCGCTCATCGCTCAATCGGTTGGTGGCGGCGGCGGCGCGGGCGGCCTTGCGGTTTCCGGCACGCTGAATGCCTCCCTGGGCAGTGGCGGTGCCGTCAGCGTGGGCCTCGGCGGCAGCGGTGGCGACGGCGGCACGGCGGGTGCCGTGACCCTCAATAACAGCGGCGTTCTTTTGACCGAAGGCGACGGCGCCTCCGGCATCATCGCGCAATCGCTCGGCGGTGCTGGCGGTATTGCCGGCATTTCCATCGCAGGCGCGCTGAACGTCGCCGGCGGCAGCGGCGGTTCCGCCGGTGTGTCTCTCGGCGGCTCGGGCGGCGACGGCGGCACTGCCAGCGCTGTGACCGTCGAAAATGACGGCATCATTGTCACGCGGGGCGCAGACGCCTATGGCGTGCTCGCCCAGTCGGTTGGCGGAAGTGGCGGCGTCGGCGGTCTTTCCGTCGGCGGTGCCCTCAACGCCACGTCGGGCACGGGTGGCGCGGCCGGCGTCAGCCTGGGCGGTTCCGGTGGTGCCGGCGGCAGGGGCGGAGCGGTCAACGTCGTCAACAACGCTGCGATCGTAACGGAAGGCGCGCGCGCCGTTGGCATCGCGGCCCAGTCGATCGGTGGCGATGGCGGCGCCGGAGGTCTTTCGGTGGGCGCGGCGCCGAGCGTCTCGGGCGGCGGACGCACGGGCGCGGCTTCCGTTTCGCTTGGCGGCTCGGGCGGTAACGGCGGCAAGGGCGGTGCTGTCAGCGTGACGAACAACGCCGACATCTTCGCAGTCGGCCTGGCGGAGGATGCCGCGACCGGCGAGCGCATCAACACCGACGCCTACGGCGTACTCGCCCAATCGATTGGCGGCTCTGGCGGTATCGGCGGCCTTGGCGGCTCGGCCGCGATTGCTCTCGGCGGCACGGGCTCGGCGGCTGGCAGTGTCGCCGTGGGGGGCTCCGGCGGTGACGGCGGCATCGGCGGCACGGTCGATCTCATCAACCTCGGCAATATCTTCACCACCACGGACCGCTCGCACGCCATCGTCGCGCAGTCGATTGGCGGCAGTGGTGGTGCCGGCGGCGCTTCACTCAATCTATCTTTCGCATTTACCGCGTCGGGGACGGGAGGCGCGGCCGGCGCTTCGGTCGGTGGCAGCGGCGGCAACGGCGGCGCCTCCAATCGCGTCGCTGTCGACAGCGCTGGCAACATCGTGACCACCGGCGACATGGCCTACGGCATCCTTGCGCAATCGGTGGCGGGCAATGGCGGTGCGGGCGGCTTTTCGATCAACGCTTCCGGCAGCGTCACCCGTGCGACGAGTGGCTCCATCGGCATCTCGTTGGGCGGTGAAGGCGGCAACGGCGGCAGGGCCGGAGACGTCACCGTCGCTGCGGACGGCATCCTTGTCACGAGAGGCGAGCACTCGGCGGCCATCGTCGCGCAGTCGATTGGCGGCAACGGCGGCGCGGGCGGCTTTTCCGGAAACCTCAACGGCTCGGTCAACACCTCGACCGGCAGCCGCAGCCTGGCGCCATCCGTCACCCTCGGCGGTACGGGTGGCGGCGGCGGGCGTGCGGGCTCTGTTAACGTAACAACCGCGAGCTCGGCAATCATCAGCACCGTGGGAGATTTCGCCTACGGCATCCTGGCTCAGTCCGTTGGCGGCAACGGCGGTAACGGCGGCGGCGCGCTGGGACTGGCTCTCGGCGGTGGAGATTCGATCAACATCTCGGTTGCGGTCGGCGGCGCCGGTGGCAGCGGGTCGATCGGCGATGCCGTCACCGTGCTCAATGACGGCGTGATCATCACCGGCGATCCGGAGCAGACGGACGCAGGCCAGAATGCCCACGGAATCCTCGCGCAATCGATCGGCGGTGGCGGCGGTGCGGGTGGCTTTTCGGGCTCCCTCACTTTCGGCGCAACCAATTCCAACATGCTGTCCGTGGCGGTCGGCGGCTTTGGCGGCACGGGCAACGATGCCGGGCGTGTGGATGTCACCAACAATGGCGACATCGCCGTCTATGGCGAGCATGCGGTCGGTATCCTCGCGCAGTCGATCGGCGGCGGCGGCGGCGCGGGTGGCGATAGCGGCGCCTTCGCTGGCGGCGTAGGCCCCAAGGCGACGAGCCTAGCGCTCAGCGTCGGCGGGTTCGGCGGTGCGGGTGGCGACGGCAGCACGGTCGACGTGGTCAACGCCGGCACCGTCACCACGTTCGGTACCGGCGGACACGCCATTCAGGCACAGTCGATCGGCGGCGGCGGCGGCAAAGGTGGCATCTCCACGGCCGCCACCGCGGCACTCAACGCGGCGCTTTCGGGCACCTACTCGCTGGCGCTCGGCGGATTCGGCGGCGCGGGTGGCGACGCCGACGTCGTTACCGTCATCAACTCCGGCGACATCATCACTACATCCCACGGCGCCTATGGCGTCTACGCCCAAAGCGTTGGCGGCGGCGGCGGCGATGGCGGCGACAGCCGCGGTTTCTCGCTTCTGCAGCACGATGCGAGCAGCCAGGTGAAGCCGGGCAAGCAGCTCGCCATTGCGGTCGGCGGCTTTGCGGGTGCCGGTGGAGATGGCGGCGACGTCAACGCGGAGAATTCCGCTTCGATCGTGACTCTCGGCAACGGATCGATCGGCATTTTCGGCCAGTCGGTCGGCGGTGGCGGCGGCGACGGCGGC
>DASRYA010000120.1:0-31063 GCA_035687305.1 Hyphomicrobium sp.
TTGTGCAGCTCGACGGGAACCGGCTTCTGGCTGGGTGCAGGCGCGACTGTGTTGTTCGAAAACTGGTCTGCGGGCGCGGGCAGGTCAGGCGCATCGAGCTCGTGCTGCAGATCCTTCAGCGTCTCACTTGCCTGCTTGAACGCGCCGCCGCTGCCTTCCGCGACGTCCTTGAGCGCTTTCACCTTGTCGCGCAGCGTCATCTGATAGCGGGGCAGCTCGCTGACGAGCGAGCCGAGCTGTTGGGTAATGAGGGTGCCGACGGCAAACATCGCCGCGAACGCGACGGCGACGACAATGATCACCGAGGGTGAATTCGACAGCCCGAGCCGGCGCAGCGCGCGCACGGCGGGTGAAAGCACGAACGCGAGAATGACGGCGAGGGCCAGCGGGACCAGCACCGGCTGCCCGAAGTAGAGCGTGATAATGATAAGAAAGGCGATCACCGTCATCTCGAATGGCGAGGCGGGGATCGCTGGAGCAGCGAGGGGAAGCGTCGCTCGGGTAGGGCGGTCGGCCATTGGCGCTATCCTGCTATGGAACGGGCTATCGGAATTTGGTTGCGCGGGCTCCTTTCATGGCGCGGATGCACGCCATTGCTTCGTTGCGCGGCAATGGCCGGCAAGCTACCGCCGCAGACGGCGTGCCGCGCCGAGCCCGAACAGGAAGGCAGCGCTGACCATCCGCAACGCGCCGAAATAGTCGACGGCTTCGTGCGCTTCATCGTCGACAGCGGCAACGGCGTTGGCCATCGGCGTTCCGCTGGTGCGGTTACGCTCCTCTGCCTTTTCGACCATCAGAGGCACATAGAGCGCAACGATGCCGATGAGACAGCACGCGCCAGCCAACACCGCGGCCGCGCCGAGCGCACCGAGACCCGGCCTCAGCAGCAGGTAGGCTGCGAAGAGGACGAGTACCAGCGTGGCAATGAAGAACGCCGCGCCAATCGCCGTCCATGTCACGCGCCGTGACACGTTCTCAACTGCATTGTGCGTCGCACGGCTCGCGGCGTAGAGGACGGCGTTCCCTATCATGGCTCACTCGCGCTTATCGACGTGCGAGAAGCGCGAGCACGAATCCGACGCCCGCCGCGATGCCTGCGGCCTGCAGCGGGTTACGACGGATGCTCGCGGCAAGCTTGTCGTACTGTTCCTGGGCAAGTGCCTGGGCGTGTTCCACCGTCTCGTTGAACTTTTCCTGTGCCGCACCGGCGGCCTCGCGAACCTGGCGCTCGGTCTGGGAAGCCGACTGTCCGCCCTGCGTATAGGAACCCATGTGTCTACCTCGTTGTGTTCAGCTCTATTTCGTTCGTTCGTATTCAGCGCGACAGAATGAGACCGAAGACGAAGCCGACCCCGGCTGCGATGAGCGCGGCTTGGCTCGGGTTGCGGCGAATGGCGGATTCGATGTCGCCGATTTTCTCCTTCGCCTTGTCTTGCACGTCTTCCATGTTGGAGCCGAGCTGCTCTGCGGCGAGCCGCTTCACGGATTCTGCAAGGCTGGCGATGTCCTCGCGCAGTGACTGAACATTGTCGCCCACGTCGGACGCGGCGGACCGGGTACCCGACTGCTGGTCGGACGAGCGATTGGACGAGAACTGCATGAACAACCTCCACTGGCCGGACGATTTCGGGCTTGCCGAAAGATAATGGAAAGACCTTCGCAAAACGTTGGCGCTAGTATGCCGGTTCCGCGGTTTTGCCTGCCGCGAGCATGATATTTGAACCAGGAACCGAACAATCGACCGGAACGTTCGTGGCGCATAGCCGAAAGTGCTGCCGAACAGGCGTAATGGAGCAAGGGGAAAGATGGCCAGTCCCGCGAAAGAAGCCGGTCCCTCGAAGGAAGCCGGTGTGCAAGACCAGTCCCACGAGGGCGTGAGCGCTGAGGCGCTGGCGGAGCTTCGTGACAGTGTAGCCGCACTTGCAAAGGAAGTAGCAACTATTGCGGAGCGCCGCGTGAAGGCAGCCGGCAATGCGGCCTCCGAAGCGGTGGGGGCGGGCGCCGATGAGTTCTCCGGTATGATCCGCCGTCAGCCGGAGCTGTCGATGGCCGTAGCCGCCGCCGCCGGCGCGATCATCGCGCTTCTGGTCGTTCCGCGCTTCGGCCGCAGCCACACCTCGCGTTTCGAGCGCTGGGTGCCGCACGTCACCAGGGCCGACCTCTACGATATGGCGGATAACATCCAGCGCTCGGTATCCCGTGCCGCGAGTTCTGCCGCCGCGCCGGTCACGCCGGCCCTGGAGCGCTTGCTCGAGTCACTCGCCGGTATTGATCCGGGCCCATCCGTCGGATCGGCTTTCGACAAGCTCGGCGGCTGGCTGCAGAAGGCGCAGGCGAAAGCCAAAGACAAAATGGGCTGACCATTTCGCGGGCCATGGCTCAAGGCCGGTCGGGAAGGGGGATGAAGTCTTCGAGGTCCCCCGGCACGGGCGCAAACCGCCGCGCCTTCCAATCGGCCTTGGCTGCCGCGATGCGATCCTTCGACGAGGAGACGAAGTTCCACCAGATGTGCCGCGGGCCGTCCATCGGCTCGCCGCCCAGGAGGATGAGGCGCGATTGCGCCGTGGCGAGGATGGATATCCGGTCACCGGCCCGGAAAACGAGCAATTGTCCCGCGCCGAACGTGTCGCCGGCGATGTCGATCTCGCCCGACACGATGTATACGGCGCGCTCGTCATAGTCCGCATCGAGCGGCAGCACGGCACCGGGGGCCAGCACGGCCTCCGCATAGAAGCTCGGGTGGGGAAACTCGGCGGGCGATGACTGCCCGAACATCTCCCCCATCACGAGGCGCACGGTTTTCCCTTCGCCCGCTATGCGCGGCAGTTTCGATGCATCGAAATGCGCGAAGCTGGGCGCCTTCTCCTCGTGCGATTTCGGCAGCGCCGCCCAGGCCTGGATGCCGAACAGGCGCGCGCCCGATGCGCGCTGCTCCGGCGCGGTGCGCTCGGAGTGGACGATCCCTGCGCCGGCGGACATGATATTCAACTCGCCAGGACGGATGGAGACGGCCGTGCCGAGACTGTCCCGATGCATGATCTCCCCGTCGAAAAGATAGGTGACGGTGGCAAGGCCGATATGCGGATGCGGGCGCACGTCGATGCCGTTGCCGATGAGGAATTCCGCCGGGCCGATCTGATCGAAAAAGATGAAAGGGCCAACCATCTGCCGGCCTGCCGCGGGCAAGGCGCGCCGAACCGAAAAGCCGCCGAGATCATGGGCGCGGGGTACGATCACTTGCTCCAGCGCGTCACAGGCGCGAACATCACCCGGCGCGGGATCCTCGGAAGGGTTCCAGCTCATTTTTACGCTCATGCTCCCATTGCAGCGATGATTTCGGCATCCGCGCCATCGTATAGCCTGTGCCACTCACCGCCCAGCCAAGACAGGAAAATCAAATGCAAGCCAATCTCAAAGGCAAGGTCGCCATCGTCACCGGCGTCAGCCACGACGGTCAGGTGGGCCAGGCGGTCGCCCGCGCGCTGGCCGCGCAGGGCGTCTCTCTCGCCGTCTGCGCACGCACGAAGGATAATGTCGTTGCCCGCGCAGCGGAGCTTAAAGCGGACGGCGCGAATGTCATCCCTGTTGTCGCTTCGCTGACCGACGAGGCGGACGCGAAGCGTCTGGCGGAGGAAACGGTATCCGCGTTCGGCCGTATCGACATCCTCGTCAATCTCGCGGGCGGGCTCTCCGTCTACAAGCCGTCCGCGGAGGTGAGCGTCGATGAATGGACCCGCGAGGTGAACAACAACGTCCTGAGCGCCTTTCTCGTCACGCGCGCCGTGTTTCCGCACATGGGCAAGTCGGGCGGCGGCTCGATCGTGAACTTCGCCCGCGCCGGCAACGCGCAGGCGAACATGCTGCCATACAACGTTGCCAAGGCCGGTGTGGTCGCGCTCACGCGCACGTTCGCCCTCGAAGGCAAGGACGCGCACATCCGTGTCAATGCCGTCGCGCCGGGCCTCGTCGACACCGCGTCGAACGTTGCGATGATGAAGCCGTCCGATACCAGCAAGTGGGCAAAGCGTGAGGAGATCGCCGATGTCGTCGTCTTCCTCGCAGGCGATGGCGCCCTCGGCGTGACGGGCCAGGTGCTCGACGTGACCGGCTGGGGCTACGCCTGAGCTGAGGCGGCAGGACCGGCAGCCCTCACATCCGCTATAGGATCTCGCGCACCCGCTCGGCCGGACGGCACAGGCGGGTGCCGCGATCCGTCACGACGATGGGCCGCTCGATCAAGCGCGGATTATCGACCATCGCGTCGATGAGCTGATCTTCGCTCAATGCCGGATCGTCGAGGCCCAGCTCGCCGTAGAGCGCCTCCTTGCGGCGGATCACGTCCCGTGCGGTCTGTCCCATCGCCGCGAGCATTCGCTTCAGCTCATCGCGCGACGGCGGCGTCTTCAGATATTCGATGATGGCCGGCTCGAGGCCTGCCTCGCGAATGATCGCCAGCGTTTGGCGCGACGTACCGCATCCGGGATTATGGTAGATGGTGACGCGCATCGTCCGCCCCCGTTGATGATCCGACTATTTTCCGGCGCACGCACTTGCAACGTGGCGGGCACGACCCGATCCGATCGATCCACCCGTGCATAAAAGCCAACTCAAAAGCATGGAACAGTTCTACGCCGGCGGCCATTGATCCATAGAATCCGAAAGGGAGGTTCTCATGGCCGAGAGCAAAAAGCGAAAACCCGGGCCGGACGAGGAAGAAATCGGCGGCTTCAACCCCGAGCGTCACACCGAGAAGAAGAAATCGCAGGTGGGCCCGGCGCCGACGGACGACCCGCATCACGCCTACCGTGACGAGATGAAACGCAAGGTGGACGAGAAGTTGCCCCACCAGCCGCCGGATTAACAGGCTCTTTACGCTTGGCAGCGCGGCTGACGCAAATTCTGCGCATCGCGAAGGGGTAAAACGTTCACTCTCCGGCGTCAGGATGGCGGACGTGCGGTGCATCAGCGCCCTGCTGCCACCGCGCCCGCGTGACGCAGCAGCCCCAGGTGTCCGATGCCAAGCAGCCTCGCCAAGTACCGCAAAAAGCGCGACTTCGAGAAGACCGCAGAGCCGAGCGGCCGGGCAAAGGTGCGCGGCGCCGAGTATCCGCGCTTCGTGATCCAGAAGCACGACGCAACGCGCCTCCACTACGATTTGCGGCTCGAGCACGATGGCGTATTCAAATCGTGGGCAGTGACGAAGGGCCCATCGCTCAATCCCAAGGACAAACGTCTCGCGGTGGAGGTCGAGGACCATCCCCTCGACTACGGCGATTTCGAAGGCACCATCCCGAAGGGCGAATACGGCGGCGGCACGGTCATGCTCTGGGACCGCGGCTATTGGCTGCCCGAGGGCGACGAAAACATCGACGAGGCGCTGGCCAAGGGCGAGTTGAAGTTCGTCCTTGCCGGAGAGAAGCTCAAAGGCGGCTTCGTGCTCGTGCGCATGAAGGGCGACCGCTTCGGCGGCAAGCGCAACAACTGGCTGCTGATCAAGCACAAGGACGAATGGGCCGATAAGGACGGCGAAGCGGTCCTGGCAAAGGACCGTTCGGTCGCCTCCGGCCGCACCATGGCGCAGATCGCGAAGGGCACGGGGAAGGCGCCGACCCCATTCATGGCCGGTGGCCGGCATGCCTTCAAGCCCGACGCAATCTGGCATTCGAACAAAGCCGGGGCAGCTGATCCGCCACCCGCCGCAAAGCGCTCAGCGCCTCGCACGACATCGACGAGGGGGACCGCTGCCCGGAGCCGGGCCTCGTCGAGCAAGTCCGCCGCATCGGGAAAAGCTGCTGCGCCGAAGGTGAGCGCCAGGACAGCGAAGCCGAGGTCGGGCGCGGGATCGACGAAGCGGTCGGCGAAGAAGTCTGCGAGCGACGACGCACACCCGGACCGCGTGCTGGGTATCACGATCTCGAAGCCCGATAAGCCGCTGTGGCCGGCCGACGGCAAAAAACCGCCCGTTACGAAGCTGGACCTGGCGCGCTATCTCGAGGAGGTCGGCGACTGGATGCTCGATCACATCGAGGGGCGTCCCTGCTCCCTGGTTCGCGCGCCCGACGGCATCGATGGCGAGCGCTTTTTTCAGCGCCACGCCATGCGCGGCATGTCGGATACGATCGACCTCGTCAGCGTCGAAGGCGATCGCCAGCCTTACATCGAGATCGACCGCGTGGAAGGCCTGATTGCCCTGGCGCAGGCGGCCGCGGTGGAGTTCCATCCCTGGAACTGCGTGCCTTTCGATCCCCACGAGCCGGGACGGCTGATATTCGATCTCGATCCGGCCCCGGACGTCGCGTTCGATGCGGTGGTGGAGGCGGCGAAGGAGCTGCGCGCGCGGCTCGATGACCTGGGGCTCGTCGCCTTCTGCAAGACGACGGGAGGAAAAGGGCTGCACGTGGTCACCCCGCTGAAGCCATCGAAAGGACGCCAACTCGGCTGGGAGGAGGCGAAGACGTTCGCGCACGCCGTGTGTGCGCAGATGGCCGACGACAGTCCGCACCGCTACCTCGTGAAGATGACAAAGCGCCTGCGCACCGGCCGCATCTATCTCGACTATTTGCGCAATGACCTCTTTGCGTCTGCGGTCGCGCCGCTGTCGCCGCGGGCGCGTCCCGGTGCACCGGTGTCCATGCCGCTCAACTGGTCGCAGGTGAGGACGGGCCTCGATCCCGGGCGCTTCGATATCCGCACGGCCGCTCCGCTGCTCGCCAAGACCAAGCCTTGGAAAGACTACGCGGCGGGCGCGCGACCGCTGCAGGCAGCCATCGAGCGCCTCGTTGCTCCGCGCGCCGCATGAGAGGGATGTGACGTACGGGCCGTGGACTTCCTTCCCGTCAATTCGGCGCTATGGTGGCGCCCATGGCCCGACGCTCCACGAACGACAATCCCCAGGCTATCTCCCTGCAGCCGCTCGCCCACGACGCGTTGCCGCTCGAAACCATTGCCCTGGCGAAATTTCTCGTCGGCAAGGTGTTGGTGCGTCACGGCGCAGACGGCCCGATGACGGGACGCATCGTCGAGACGGAGGCCTATCCGCCGGGTGACGATGCATGCCATGCACGGAGCGGGCGCACGCAGCGGAACGCTTCGCTGTTTCTGGCACGCGGGCACGTCTATGTGTATCGCGCCTATGGGTCCGCGATGATGCTCAACATATCGAGCGAAGAGGAAGGCACCGGCGCCGGTGTGCTCGTCCGCGCTGCCGAGCCTCTCGGCGGGATAGCGGCCATGCATGCCCGTCGCGGCGTCGACGACGTGCGGCGTCTCGCGCGCGGCCCCGGCTGTCTCGCGCAGGCGTTCGACATCGACTTTGCGCTCGATGGGAAACTCTATGCCCCGGAAAACGGCATCTGGCTCGCCGATGACGGCTTCAGGCCAGGCGACATCGCGAGTTCGAAACGGATCGGCATCACGCGCAACGCAGACCAGCCCTGGCGCTATTTCGTACGCTCCAGCCCTTGGGTCAGCGGCCCCGCGTGGCTGAACCGCGCGCAATCATGACGTCGCGACACCCCACCGGGGCTCGCCGCGCATGACGAGCACGTCGCAGGGCACGATCCGGATGAGTTCCGCAGCCAGGCTGCCGATGAGCGCATCCATCAGCGCCGAGCGCTTCTGCGTCGACATGACGACAAGCTCGATATCTTCCTCATCGGCATAGGTGCTGAGCTCATGACCCGGATCGCCGCGCCGCAGAACCAGTCGCGGACGCGCACGCTGCGGAAAAGCCTCTTCGTACGATGCGAGGAACGCCGCGGCATCCTCTTCCGCCATGGCGCGAAATTCGGCGCGGTAGGTTTTCTGATCGCTGGCCAGCCCGGACATGGGCGCGTCGTAGGCGTGCACGAGATCGAACTGCGCCTCCGGAAAGGCACCCATCGCCGCTTCAAGCGTCTCCCGTGACGGCTGGGAGAAGTCCGTCGCCACGGCAATCCGGCGATAGGGGGCGCGCGCCCGGTTGCGGACAACGAGGATCGGCACCGGAGAGCGCCGCATCAGCTTGTCGACGGTGCTCCCCAGCACGAGCCGGCCCAGTGGCTCATCGCGCGCAAGGCCCGTGACGATCAGATCGCAGTCGTTGGCGCTCGCCGCCGCGAGGATCGCGTCGATGGGCTCGCCCGTGCCAATGACGACAGCTGGCTGAGGCACGACATCGCCGATGTCCGCACGCACGCGCCGTTCGGCGAGTATCCGCGGATCGGTGCGCCGCCACGCGGGAACAGGGATACCTTGATCGGCATTCGACGCAGCATCTGCCGGCATGGCATGCACCACGGTGAGATGCGCATGCCATTCCGCCGCCAGCAGAGCGGCGCGGTCGAGCGCGCGGTCGCAGCGGCAGCTGAGATCGGTCGCGAGTAGCAGGCGCTGCGGCGCTCCCATACCGGGGCTCCCCTTTCTCGATGTCGGCTCCATTCGGAAAGCTGGAGCAGGCCGTCTCGTTTACTGCCGTTACACCCGCACCGGATCGATGCCGCCACCGGCACCGCGGAGTCTGGCCGGTGCGTGGCAAACATATCGTGCATCATTCACAGATAGGTGGACATGTGCTGAGCCGCCAGCATTACGGGCCGCGATGGCCGCTCATCTATAGAACATCCTTATGCAGACCGTTGCGCGGAGCGCACACGCTGGCATGTATAAGTATCGCGCGTATCGATGGCGTACCGTCTCCCGGCCGAATCGAGCAGCATTGCTACGGGCGTTCTTCGCAAGCGCTGTACGCATTCTCGGTCGGTCCAGTTCCCGTCGCTGGACCTGTGGACGTTGCTGCCGGCAGCACCCCCTGTTGCCGGCAGCGCGCTCCTTAACCCCCGCGGCGCACGCCCTGAAATCAACGTCGCCGGACCGGTCTATCGCTGCGCGGCCTTGCTGTCGCCCGGCCAGAAAAACGTGTCGGGAAGCGCGCGCCGGCCGAACACCGCTTGCCCGACACGCACGATCGTAGCGCCCTCGGCAATCGCAAGTTCGAAGTCGCCCGACATGCCCATCGAAAGCTCGGGCAGGTCGGCAGCGTTGGGCGCGCCATCGCGTATCCGGCGCAGCGCGCGGAAGCAGCGCCGAACCTCGGCCGTGTCGGATGTGAAGCGCGCGAGGGTCATGAAGCCGCGGACCCTGAGCGATGCGAACGCCGCGATCTCGCGCAGGAAGGACGGTACTTCGTCGGGCGGCAATCCATACTTCGTCGCCTCGCCGGACGTATTCACCTGCACCAGCACGTCGATGCCGCGCCCCAGCCGTTGCAAATGGCGCTCGAGTGTCGCCGCCAGCGGCAGCCGGTCGAGGGATTGCACCTCGTGTGCGAAGCGCACAACGTCCTTCACTTTGTTCGTCTGCAGGTGGCCGATCATGCTCCAGCGGATACCATGGCCGGCGAGCGCCTCGGCTTTCGCCTGTCCTTCCTGCACACGGTTTTCGCCGAGGTCCCGTTGTCCTGCCGCAACCGCTTCCAGGATCCGCTCCGGCGGTTGCGTCTTGGTGGCGAGGAGAAGGCGCACCGCGTCCGCCGGGCGCCCGGAAAGCGCAGCGGCGTGGGCGATCTGTGCGCGCACACGCGCGAGGTTGGCGGCGACCGATGCAACGCGTTCTGGCGCGTCGGACGGGGAGGTCATGGAGCCGAACCTTCGAACATGCGTGCGCCTCCCAAAGGATGGACGGGCGATGGGACACGACCCGAACGACTGCCGCGAGCAGCCGCCCGGGCCGGCATTTCCCATCCCGTGCGCGCCACGCGATAAAATGGACATGGCCCCGTGAGAAGGGCCAGTTTGGCGCATTCACCTCGGCCAGTCAGGGCGGCGCGGAATGCGCGCGAATGCCCGCCGACGGCGAACCCTCCAGCGAAATGGTGTTTGCTGCGCCTGTTCGTCCGCATTTCTCCGGACGGTCCCAGTAGGCAGGCCTTGGTCCATGATTCGGCTGAATTTCTGCTCCGCATATCGCGCCGTTTCTATGGGTACGATTTCGCACCTATTAGCGACGTTTATTCGTTCGATTGGGTACATTCGATTATTGGTGAGAGTGCAGCTTTGAATACCCCATGAAGTCAGAGCCGTTCTTCAATTTATCAAAAATAAATGATTGAAAACAAGGTATTAGACGTCGGCGCCCAAGGGTAACGCTGTTGCGCAGAATCTACGATTTCTGCTTGGCGGGTTCTTCCGGATCGCTCGCATATTGCGCGGGTTGATTTCGCGCGAATATCGTCGGCTCGGTTTTATCGCTAAAGCAGCCGTTGTTCCCCTTTTTCGGGTTTTGTTCGATTACGAACAAAGCGGTGGTGGTTTCAGGCCGGCTAAGTTGTTTCGCTTCGGCCACGGCGTTTTGGCGGACTCCACAGTCGGCAAGCGTGCAATTGCCAGTATTTTCAAAACCAGGGGACGGTTTCGATGCACGCTGCTCTTGGCGGGATGCCGCATGCCAAAACGAAGCTTTTTTCCACTGTCAGCGTGATCGCCCTCGCGTCGATGCTGTGCTTCCTGGCGCCGGAAAAGGTCATTGCCGCGAACTGCACCGCAGGCGCATTTCCGAACGGACCGAACATCATCAGCGGCATTGGCGCGGGTGCGAACAATGCCAGTGCAGCGGCTGCTTTTGGCACCGTATCATCCACTTTTATCTGCACTGACAACTCTATCAGTGGTGCGGCTGCAGGGAACGGAAATGGAAACGCGAGCGCGACCATCGGCGGCACCGCAAACGCAACTGGGATCATCGTTGATAACGTCATAACTGGCGCGAACAACGCGAGCGGAAATGGCACTGCGACGAATTTGTTCGGAAATGCGACGGGTTCCGCGATCATTCAGGGCAACACCGTCACGGGCGGTATGAGTTCGCTGAACGGCAATGGTAACGGCGCCGCGTCGGGTAGCGCCACGCTGCTCGGCAACGTCATCACGGGAAGCTCTTCAGGCAGTTCGAATGGCACGGGCCTACTCGGTAATGGCAGCGCCACTGTCACCAATAACATCATCAGCGGGAATGGCTCTGGCAGCAGCAATGGTACCGGCGGGACCACGGGCAACGCTTTGTTGGCCAACAACATCATCAACGGCGGCGGCTCTGGCAGCAGCAATGGCACCGGTGGGACCACGGGCAACGCTTCGCTGGCGAACAACATCATCAATGGCGCCAACTCAGGCAGCAACAACGGGTCCGGAAGCGGATCTGGCGCTGCGGTCGTCTCCAATAACGTCATCACCGGTAACAACAGCGGCCGTTTCAACGGCGCGGCGACTTTCGGAAACGGAAACGCGCAGGTCATCGGCAACACGATCCTCGGCAACGACGCGGGCGACGAGAACGGGCGTTCTCTGGGCCTCGGCAACGGCAACGCCGTCGTCATCGGAAACTTCATCACCGGGACCGGCGCGGGCAGCGGCAACGGTTATACCATAGCCGGTAACGCCAATGGCACGCTCACCGACAACACATTCCTTGGCGACAGTGCGGGCGCCAACAACGGGCGCATCACGGTCGGCGGTGGCAACGCCACGGCGACCATGCGCAACAACTACGTCGAGGGCGCCGGCGCGCTCAACAGTAATGGCAGCATCTTCGGTGGCGCCGGTACCGCGACAGCAAACCTAACCAACAACACGATCTACGGCGCCAGCGCCGGCAGTAACAACGGATTTGTCGGAGTAGGCGCGGGCAGCACCGCCAACGCCGAGCTGCGCAATAATTTCTTCGACGGCGCGGGCGCGGGCTCGGGCAACGGCGGCGTCTTCCTCGGCACCGGCAACGCCAACGCCGTCATCGTGAACAACGAGTTCAGCGGCGCGGGAGCTGGCGCCAACAACGGCTCGGTGCTCAGCGGAGCAGGCAACGCCACGGCCAACCTGCAGAACAATGACGTTCACGGCAACAACTCCGGCGCCGGCAACGGCTCCCTCGCCGTCGGCACGGGCGGAACCGCTTTCGCCAAGGTGTGGGACAACACCATCAATGGCGACAATTCCGGTTCGATGAACGGCACCGCAGGCGGTGGTTCCTCGAGCGCAACCGTCACCGGTAATACGATCAACGGCAACAGCTCCGGCAGCGGCAACGGGTCCGGCATCCTGGGCGGCCTCGCATCCGTCACCAACAACATCATCACCGGTGACAATTCGGGCACAGGAAATGGCACGGGCGTCGCCGGCAGTGGTAACGCTGCGGTCGGCAACAACTTCATCACCGGCAACGGCTCGGGCAGCCTGAACGGCACCGGTACGGGCAGCGGAAACGCGACGGTCACGGGCAACTGGATCAACGGCAACCTGTCCGGCAGCGGCAACGGTGTAAATGCTGCCGGCAACGGGAATGCAACCGTCACGCACAACCTGCTTTTTGGCAACAACTCGGGCAGCGCCAACGGCGTACCTGGCGGAAACGCGACGGTCACCGACAACGTCGTCTACGGTAACAACTCCGCGAGCGGGAACGGTATCGGCGGCGGTGCTACCACCGTGTCGAAGAATTTTATCGTCGGCGACGGTTCCGGCAGCCTCAATCAGGGCAATGTGACCGGCAACACGATCTTTGGAAACCTGTCCGGCAGCGGAAATGGCAACAACTTCGCCAACAACACCATCATGGGTAACAGGTCGGGCTCTCTGAACGGCGCCGATTTCAACGACAACACCATCATCGGCAACGCCTCTGGCAATGGCGGTGGTGACAACGTCGCCAACAACACCGTCATCGGCGATTTCTCGGGCAATGGATACGGCGACGGCGCGAGCTACAACACGGTCGTCGGCAACCTGTCGGGCAACGTCGTCAACGGTTCGGGCAACGGCGCGTTCGGCTCCTTGTCCGGTAACTTCGTCACCGGGAACGGCAACACCGCTATGGGCTTCGGCGCCGGCAACGGCGTCACCGGCACGGGTAACAACGCGTCGGGTTTCGGCGTCGGCAACCTCGTCGCAGGGGATTTCAACACCGCGGCGGGTTCGTTCTCCGGCAACGACGTCACTGGAACCGGCAACAACGCGTCCGGTTTCGGCGTCGGCAACCTCGTCGCAGGCGACTTCAACACCGCCGCGGGATCGTTCTCGGGTAACGGCGTCACTGGAACTGGCAACAACGCGACGGGCTTCGGCGTCGGCAACCTCGTCGCAGGGGATTTCAACACCGCGGCGGGGTCGTTCTCCGGCAACGACGTCACTGGTACGGGCAACGGCGCGTCCGGCTTCCTCAGCGGCAACCTCGTCGAAGGCGACTTCAACACCGCGGCGGGGTCGTTCTCCGGCAACGGCGTCACCGGCACGGGTAACGGCGCCTCAGGCTTCGGCGTCGGCAACGTCGTCGCAGGGGACTTCAACACCGCCGTCGGTTCGTTCTCGGGTAATGGCGTCACCGGGACCGGCAACGGCGCGACGGGCTTCGGCGTCGGCAACGTCGTCGCAGGCGACTTCAACACCGCCGTCGGTTCGTTCTCGGGTAATGGCGTCACCGGAACCGGCAACGGCGCGACGGGCTTCGGCAGCGGCAACCTCGTCGCAGGGGACTTCAACACCGCGGCCGGTTCATTCTCCGGCAACGGCGTCACCGGCACCGGCAACAACGCGTCCGGTTTCGTCACGGGAAACCTGGTGAGTGGCAATTTCAATCAGGCGGCGGGCGCATTCTCGGGAAATCTTGTCGAGGGTGACGGCAACCAGGCTTCTGGCACCGGCGTCGGCAATATCGTGCAGGGCGACAATAACCAGGCCGCAGGTCTCGTTTCCGGTAACGGCGTCTTCGGCGACAACAATCAGGCGAGCGGCGCCTTCTCCGGTAACGGTGTCTTCGGCGATGCCAACCAGGCTTCGGGCGTGGGTTCGGGCAATCTCGTCTTCGGCAACAACAACATCGCGATCGGCAACTTCACGGGCAACATCGTCGACGGCAACTCAAACAATGCCATAGGCGACGGCTCGGGCAATGTCGTCGTCGGCAACAACAACAAGGTCTTCGGCGACGGCTCCGGTAACGTCGTGATCGGTGATCGCAACAGCGCCAACTCGTTCCTTTCCGGCAATATCGTCGTCGGCAACGACAATAACGCGACGGGCACACTTTCGGGCAACGTGGTCGTCGGCGACCGTAACACCGCGAACGGCGACGGGTCGGGTAACATCGTGGTCGGTAGTGACAACCAGGCGAGCGGCACGGGTTCCGGCAACCTCGTCTTCGGTGACGGCAATCAATCCTCCGGCGTTGGTTCCGGCAACCTCGTCTTCGGTGATGGCAACCAGGCGAGCGGCACCGAAACCGGAAACGTCGTGATCGGCGACAACAACCAGGGCAGCGGGCTGCGGGTCGGTAACGTCGTCGTCGGCTCCGGCAATCAGTCGAGCGGGACGGACAGCGGCAATCTCGTGTTCGGGATCAACAATCAGGCGTTCGGCGATACGGTTGGCAATTTCGTGCTGGGCCGCGACAACCAGGCCGCCGGTGCGCGGAGCGGCAATCTCGTCTTCGGTGACGGCAACCAATCCTCCGGCGTTGGCTCCGGCAATCTCGTGTTCGGCGACGGCAACCAGGCGAGCGGCACCGAAACCGGAAACGTCGTGATTGGCGACAACAACCAGGGCAGCGGGCTGCGGGTCGGTAACTTCGTCATCGGCGCCGGCAATCAGTCGAGCGGGACGGACAGCGGCAACTTCGTCGCCGGGATCAACAATCAGGCATTCGGCGATACGGTCGGCAATTTCGTGCTGGGCCGCGACAACCAGGCCGCCGGCACACGGAGCGGCAACTTCGTCCTCGGCGCCGGCAACATCGCGAGCGGCGTGCAAGCCGGCAACTTCGTCATCGGTCTCAATAACCAGGCGACGGGCGAGAGCGTCGGCAACTTCGTCCTCGGCTCGGGCAACCAGGCGAGCGGAACCGAGAGCGGAAACTTCGTTCTCGGGTCGGGCAATCTCGCGTTCGGCACGCGCTCGGGCAACCTGGTCGCGGGATCGGGTAATCAGGCCTTCGGCACCGAGAGCGGCAACTTCGTCATCGGTGCAAACAACCAGGCCAGCGGCAACCGGACGGGTAACTTCGTCGCCGGTGCCGACAACCAGGCCGCGGGTAACGAAAGCGGCAACTTCGTCGTCGGTGCGAACAACCAGGCGAGCGGCAACCGGACAGGAAACTTCGTCGCCGGAGCCGGCAATCAGGCCGCCGGCAACGAAAGCGGCAACTTCGTACTCGGCACCGACAACCAGGCTTCCGGCAACAACGTCGGCAACGTGGTTGCGGGTATTGCAAATCAGGCATCCGGTGCCTTCTCCGGCAACAATGTCGTCGGCGTGAACAATCAGGCCGATGGTCTCGGTGTGGGCAACGATGTTCTTGGCGTCGGAAACCAGGCGAGTGGTACGGGTTCGGGCAACGCGGTCGCCGGCATCAACAACAGCGCGAGCGGCCTCGGCGTAGGCAATAGCGTGATCGGCTTCTCGAACCAGGCCGCCGGGGCGTTCTCCGGAAACGATGTCGCCGGAATAGGCAACATGGCCTCGGGCATCGGCGTTGGAAATAAGGTGACCGGCTTTGCGAACCAGGCGACGGGGTCGCTCTCCGGCAACTCCGTGCATGGTGTTGGAAACCAGGCGTCCGGCATCGGGTCCGGCAATAACGTCGCCGGCTTCGACAACCAGTCGAGCGGTGCAAATGCCGGCAACGCCGTGTTCGGCGATAGCAACATCGCCATCGGCACCAATGCGGGCAACAACATCACAGCGTCGAATTCGCTGTCGGTGGGCACGAACGCGAGGGCCGCGGCGCAGAACTCGACAGCTATCGGCGCCAACGCACAGGTCGCGGCGAACCACGTCAACTCGACCGCGATTGGCTATGGCGCGCAGTCGGAGTTCAGCAACGAGATCTCGCTCGGCGCGAAGAACGGGTCGGCGACGTACACCATGCCCGGTATCACGTCCGACCTCAGCAAGTCGCGTCAGTCCGGACCGCTCGAGATCGTCACCTCGGACGCCAATGGTCATCTCGCGACCGATGGCGGGCAGATCTATAGCGCGCTCGGCGAGCTCGGCGGCGGTGTCGCCATTGCCATGGCGCTGGAGAATCCCGATCTCGTCGGCGCGGAGACATTCGGAATCGCCGCGAACGTCGCCTACTGGGAGGAGAACGTGGCGCTCGGCTTCAGCGCCATCGGAGTTCTTGGCTACAATCTCCTCGGTACCGGAGACCGTCTCGCAGTCGCCGGCGCAGTCGGCGTGAGTGTCCATGAGAAGGACTATGCCGGCCGCGGCACCAGCAACACGGTCGGCGGACGCGCCGGCGCTCAGCTCACTTGGTAAGCACGTGCAAGCGGATCTGGCGGCGGATAGATCACCGCTGCCGGATCTTAGGTCTGCGATCTGAGGAAAGTGGGATCGTCATGGGAGCCTTTCGAGATCTGACCCGGTTTCTCGCCTCGCCGAACGCACACATCGAGCGTATCCAGGGTGCAGGGGGGCTGAGCCTCTTCAACACACGCACGGCAACGGCGCGCGAGGGGAACGGGCCGCGGGCACGCGAGATCCCGGTGCGAGAGGCGTTGCGGATCATTGCGCTGAACAACCTCAAGCCCGCATGCGGTGTCTGGCACTTCTCCTGGGACATCGAACGGTTCTGCGAGACGATGATGCTCGCGACGATCGATGGTGCCATGCACGTTTATGCGCCAAAACCGCTCAACGAGTGGGCGCCGGTCGCCCATTTCACCGACAGCCCCGATCCTGTTCCGCTGCGCACCGGCAAGCCGGAGCCGTTGCCCTATTGGTTCGTGCGGCTTTCTACCTTCGAAGACTTCCTGGATCGGCGCTCCGCCGCGAGCAGCCGGCCGGGTGAGCATTTTCCATCCCGTGCCACGTACCCGCGCGCCGTAGCGCGGCTCGGATGCCACCTCGAGCACATGAAGCTTCATGGCAACGAGGAGCGATTTGCGCGCTGGTACGACGCGCTCAAGGACGCCCGATACAAGCACACCGGCGATGAATGTTGGCGCGGCGCCATCGCGCACAATCCCGGTGTTCCCCAAGGCTGGTTCACCGTCTCGGCGCTCATCGAAACCGATAGCGGTGAATGCAAGGCCGTGCAGCTGGCCGTCTCGGATCACCTGTCGCACTCGGGGATCAATATTGCCGCTGCGCGTCGCAGCCGCTTCGGGTATGGCGTGATGCTGGCCGTCGAGGAGATCAAGCGTCTCTGCGCTGCGGGTGCGACGTCGTTCGACTGCGGCGTGAGCGGAAATTACGGCGGCTACAAGAAGCAGATCTTCCTCGATGCGGTACCGACGGTCGCCATGCGCTGATGGCCGATAGCGGCTGCGCATGCCGAGGGCGGAATGGGATCGGCGCTCTAGCGTACCTCGATGCATGTGGGTCATGGCGCTTTGCGTTCGGCGGTCCGTTGACCCTCACCGTTTTGAACGCCTACGCTCGCTGATCAATGGGTGCATGCTGGGGGCAGTGGCTATGCAGGACACAAAGCTCAGCGGGTTCGTCGATAATTTCGACGAGCACAATCTGCAGGTTTACAACCTCACCGGTGTCGTATCGGATTTCGGCGACCGGTCGGCGCTCTACCCGGCCGAAGCGGTTCTCCTCGAGAAATACCGCCTGGAGGTCGAAAACGCGGACGTGCTCGATATCGGCGTCGGCGGCGGAAGGACCACGCTGCACCTGTTGGCGAATTGCCGCTCCTACCGGGCAGTCGACTATGCACCGGGTATGATCGACGTGTGCCACAGGCGGTTTGTCGCGTGCCCTCCCGAGACGTTCGCCGTCGGCGACGTTCGCGCTCTCACCGGCCACGCCGATGGCGCCTACCGGTTCGTATTGTTGAGCGGGAATAGCCTCGACTACATCGGCCACGACGATCGCGGCAAAGCCTTGCGCGAGGTGCGCCGCGTCCTGGCGCGCGACGGGTTGTTCCTGTTCTCCACCCACTCGCTGCACGCGTATCCATTCCGCGATCCCGTAATTCAGGCGCGGAACAGGCACGCGGACGCGGACCGCATGGCAGCGCAGGGGTGGTATCACCTGGTCGACTACGCGGACCGCGTCGTCACCCACTATATTTATCCCCATGTTCAGCTTCGCGATTTGGCCGCGGCGGGGTTTGCCACGCTCGACGTGCTGGATCTGAAAGGACGACCGTTCGATTTCTCATCGCCGCCGGACGACTGGATGGTGCATTTCATGTGCCGGGCGATCTGATGTGAGACGTGAACATCGCGCGCCGCCGTGAAAGGCGCGTACGCGCGCCGGCGAGGTCAATACACCCAATGCTTCTGTAGCGTGTAGGTCTGCACGCTGGCCAACAGGTCGGCGAGGGCGAATGCCAGCAGCGCCGGCACGCCAGCGGACGATGCGAGATGAACGGTCGTCGTCGCAATCGCCAGGCCCAACGCCTGCGTAGCGATGTAGCGGACCATAGCGATGTGGTGTCGCCGCGACGAGCGGAACGTTATGCGCCGCTGGCCGGCGTAGGCGAGAGGGATGCACAACAGATACGAGACGGCGGAAGCAGCCGTGGGGGTGAGTCCGCCCCACGTCAGCAGCTTTGCGATGACGATGTACCCCAGCGACGCGGAAGCACCGATCAGCACGAACGCTGCTTTCTCGCGGAGCGCTAGGTTTCGCATGCGGGCTGTGGCGTTCGGCCGTTGCCTGCCGGGAGGCTGGAGGCGCCGGCGGAAAGCCACAGCAGCAGCAATCCACCACCCACCACAAGCGCATATGAAATAAATGCGGCGCGGCGCTTGGCACCGAGCTGCCGCACGACGAGATTTGGAAGGTCCTGGCGTATCAGCTGCGGCAGCAGCGTACCGGTGACGACGTTGTCCACGCGCGAGCTTTGCCGCTGGTAGTCCCACGGGGAGAACATCTGGATGCTCGCCATCGCGAAACAGAGCACGCCGCTCATGATCGCGATGCCACCGATGACGCGCCGCATGGCGCCGCGGCTTTGATCCCACAGCCAACCGAACGGCAGCGCCACGAAGGGCAGGGCAGGAACGATATACCGCGGGCCGGTGCTGGCGCCGGCATACCAGTTGACATACGCCGCGTTGACGAGGAGGAACACCAGGAAAACCGCGATACAAAGGACAGCGGTTGATCGGCCGTCCGCGCGCCACATCGCCTGCCAGCTCAACGGCGCCAGCAGTAGAATTGGCGACAGCCAGAGCAAGCCCCGTCCACCGCCGAAGAGCAGCTCAAGGGCAACGGTCAGGCTCGGCACCGTGAAGGCGATGGCCTCGTATCCCGGTGGCGCGATGGTGTGACTGTAGCCGACAGAGAACGGATCGCCGAACAGCACCAGATTGTGCAACATGAATGGCGCGCCGGCGATCAATCCGCCGAGAACGGCGCCCGCCGCCATGGGCATGGTCCGCAGCGGTGTCAGGCGCGATGATCGCCAAAGGCCGTAAAGGGCGACGCAGAGCACGGCTGGCGCGGATGTCAATTCGAGAAGAATTGCCGCCCCCAGCAAGACGCCCGATCCAAGGCCCGCGCACCATGACTTCAGCCTCGTCCATTCCTTCCCCGCGCCGCCGGGCGTCGTTGCCGCGATGATCGCGCCGAGGCCGAAAACGAGAAAAGCACCGCATGGCGCGTGCGAGAAGAATGTCGTCGCCCAACCCCATGTCGGCGTGGAGAAGCCGTATATCATCGCTGCAAAGAGCGATCCTTTCTCCGACACGCCGAGAAGCAACGCGGTGCGGAATAATACGACGACAGCGAGCGCTGTGAGGAGCCCCGACGTCGAAAGCGTTGCAACCCATTGCACCCAATGCAAGTCCGTAGTGAGCACGGGATTGCCGCCGCCGGTATCGATCTCGATCCAGCGTGATTCGGGTTTGAACCAATGCAGGGCTTTGACGGCAGCGGCGGTTGCAGGCAATGCAAGCAAGCTCATGCCGGGCGCTTTATCGGAGATGTAGTGTCCGCGGGCGGCGCCCTTATCTTCGGTGAACGGCGCGAACGCATCGATGTACAGCGATCCGTGCTCGACAATGGCGAGCGTCATAGCGATGCGCGGCACCGTATTGCCGTTGCCGACGCCGCTGAAGATCAGTCCGAAAGCCAGGGCGGCAATCAAGAAAAGTGCGGGGGAGATGCGACGCGCGGTTGCGCTCATCGGGTCGCTCCTAACATTTGAGCTGCGCACCGCCGGTCGGATAACCGGTGTCCGGCAGGCGCCCCCCGGCGGTCCACGATTGCAGGCGGTGCTCGCAGCGCGGCCCCATATGCCAGATGCGGGTGTCCAGATGCGGCGCTGACAGAAGACAGCGGAGCTCTTCCCGGCGGCGCGTGACGACCGGGTCGAGACGGATCAGCTCCGCGTCGACATAGCCGGGATGGCACATGATGAGGTGACGGGGGCCTGCGAAACGAAATGATCTTTCCAGCTCGTCAGCATAGCTGATCCGTGCATCGAAGCTGGAAAAACCGGAAAAGCCGCTGTTGGCAGGGAAGCCTGCGCGGCGCAACGCGGCGCCGAAACCGTAACCCAGTGCGGCAACGCTGAGCGCTTTCGAAACGGCGCACCCGCGGGCGGCAATTGCACCGATCTGGTCGCCCGGGTCGCGCACCAGCGGACGGTGATCGGAAAAGCGCGAACTGAGCGCGCGAAGGAACCCCCCGCGGATTCCCGGGAGCACGTGCACGTGCTGGTGGCCGTCGATGAAGTCGGGAAGATACCCCACCACGTCCGCGAAACGGTCGATCTGGCGCCCTACTTCCAGCGCGACCTCGCTAGCATTTGGCGCCCGGCCGAAGAGGCACTGCGCAACGAGGGCCTTCAGGCTCGGCAGCATTCCGGAGGGAGCGAGATCCGGTGCCGGGCCGAGCGGTGCGCCGAGCGTCAGATTGACGTGCAATCCGATGGCGATGCGCGCGCGCAACGCCGACAGGCGCGCACCCTCGCGGCCCCACGTGGGAAGCGTAACGATCGCGGTGGTCGCGGAGATGCGGTTCGCTTCAGCGAGCGTCTCGATTCCGGAGCCGACGCCCGGGCTGATGCCAAAGTCGTCCGCGCAAAGTATGGGTGGAACGCTGCAATCAGAGTTGAGCATGGTGCTCACTCCCGATCGCTATCAGCCGGTCGTCAGCCTGGTGAGCGGGCGCGATACCGACCTCGTCGGCAACGATGAAGAGCGGGCGCCCCTTAACCTCCTCGAACACACGGCCGAGATATTCGCCGACGACGCCCAGCGAGATCAGTTGAATGCCGGCGAGGAACAAAATCGAGATGATCAGCGTCGCGAAGCCGGGAGAGTCGCGCCCGAACGCGAGCGTCTGGAACAGCACCACGAGACCATAGATGAAAGCCGCCGCGGAAATCACCATCCCGAGCAGTGACCAGACCCGCAGCGGGACCGTTGAGAAGGACGTAATGCCGTCGATCGCAAGCCGCGCAAGCCGGCGCAGCTTCCAGCGCGATGCGCCGTCCGCGCGCTCCGAGACCGTGTAGGGAATGCCGAGCGTACGAAATCCGATCCAGGAATACAGCCCTTTGCTGAAACGTGCCGATTCGCCGAGCCGGTTCATCGCATCGACGGCGCGCCTGTCGAGGAGGCGGAAGTCTCCCGATCCCTCCGGTAGCCTGACCTTGGCCAGCGCGTTGAACAGGCCGTAGTAGAGCTTCGATGAATAGCGCCGTGACATCGGCCGGCCGGCAATAGCGTCGATGCGCTGGCCGAAGACGATCTGCCATCCGTTGCGCCACTCCCTGACGAACGTTTCGAGAAGCTCCGGCGGATGCTGGAGATCGGCATCCATGAGGATGACCGCATCGCCCCGCGCATATTTGAGCCCGGCAGCAAGCGCGATTTCCTGCCCGAAGTTACGGCTCAGCGAGATCGCCCGGACGCGCCTGTCGCGGCCATTCAGCTCCCTGAGCTTGGCAAGGCTTTCGTCGGCGGATCCGTCGTCGACGCAGAGAAGCTCCCATCGCATGCCGATGCGCTCGAGTACGGGCAGCAAGCGGTGGAATAGCCGCTCGAGATTTTGCGCTTCGTTGAAGATCGGAATGACGACCGTGATCAACTCGTGCCCCATCCTGTCACCACTCCTGCTCGACCCGAACGGGCCGTGAAGCGTTCACCCTAGCGACACGTACCGCCACCGTTGAAGTGCGCGGCGGGGCTCTGTGCGCTCTCGCACGGATTTAGCTGTGACCAGCGTCGCGGTGGGGAGCGATGGGATCGCACACGCAAGGTGCACGGCACGGCCGTGGCTGCACGGAAGCATTGCGGTATGTGTGCGAAGTGCCGCTTGCAAGAACGACGAATTGTTTGCGCGCGAGCTGCAACGGCGTCGAAGGCAAAAACCCTAATTTTTCGTACGCAAGCGCACGTGCCGGTCCGATGGGTGCGCTTTTGTACATCAATGCGTTTTGACGCGATTGCGTACACCGATTTACGAACATGACAGATGCGGCGTCGTTCGATTGTGCAACGAAGCATCGTGAATTTCTGCGTACCCGTAGCGAACAGTAGCATCCGTGTAACTGCTGTTTGAATTCACGCGGAGTACGCGAAATGAATTACAGCGCACATCGGCTGTTGCCGAATGCCGTCGAATGTGTACCTGCGTTTTTCATCAACCGTGAGCGGGACCGAGAGCGCCGCAGCTTCATCGAGGCGCAACTGGCTGCTTGCGGTTTGCCGGCGGAGCGGATCAGGGCCGTCGATGGACGCGACGTGCCGCCGGCGCTGCGTCACTACTTTCTCGAGAAAGGCGAGCTCACGTCCAAGCTGAGCGCTGGCGAAATCGGCTGCTATGCAAGCCATCTTCTCGCTGCCCAGCATATATTGGCACGCGGCCTGCCGTATGCCCTGATCGTGGAGGATGACGCTACGCTTCCGGCCTCGCTGCGCCGTGACCTGCGGGAAATCCTCGATGCGCTCCCGATCGACTGGGACATCGTCCAGCTCTGCGCCGATCCGACCCACGCATTCAAGCCCATAACGGGCCTCCGCCAGGGCCGCGACATCATCCGGTATTCGCGCATCCCCGGCGGGGCTGTGGGCTACCTGATGAGCGCGCAGGGCGCGCGAAAATTTCTCGCCCGCTACACGCGCGAGTGGCCCGTCGACACCGATATCAGGCAGCCGTGGGTATTCGGTACGAACGTTTTCGGTGTCATGCCGAAGCTGATCGGGCACAGCGGCGTGCTGAAGTCGGCGGTCCTCGAATACGGCGAACGCTCGCGGCGCCGGCGCGGCGTGCATAGGCCAACGCTGCGCTATCCGGTCGGAAGCCCGTTCCACACGCTCGCGAGCGCGGCGTTCAACATCATGCAGCTCGGCCCAATCGCATGGACGCGATGTCTCGCGGCGAATGTGAGCCGCCGGCTGAGCCGCTGGATGTTCGGCGCCGTGCCGATCGTTACGCCGCGCGAGACGAGCCAGCAGCCGTTGTAGTTTTTCGCTTATGGGGTGGGTCGCTCAATGCGGATACTTTATGTCAGTCCGGAAACGCCAGACAATGGCGGTGCTGGCATCGCCACGTACATCGATCAGGCGACCGCCGCGCTATCGGCGCGCGGGCACGAGTGCCACGTCCTGACCTGGGACGAGGAAGTCGAGCAGCCCCGTGTCAAGAACAGGCAGCATTATCGGCTGCATCAGTATCCAAATCCTCTGTTCGATGGTGGTCACCTTGGCGGCGTCGACCCGGACCTGCGGATATCGGCGGCGGTTGCCGATTGGGTTATCGACCTGCAACGCCGCCTGCGCTTCGACATCATCGAAGGCACCGATTGGAAGGCGCCCCTCTATTGCCTTCTGCAGCGGCGGAATGTCGAAGCGGAAATCGCCGATTGCCGGATCACGGTTTTCAATCACGGCCTGACGTACGCGATATCCCGCCATGAGGGCACGTTCACGCCGCGCTCGACGTTCCAGCGTATCAACCTCGAATATCAGTGCCTGCATCTCGCGGACACCGTTGTCTGCCCCTCTTACGCCGCGGCGCGGGCGCTGACGGAGATCCATTCCGTTCCACGCGATCGCATTGCCGTGGTGCCGGAGCCGCTCGACTTTGATTCAGAGCCCGTGTCCGAGCGAACGGCGGGAACGGCGGATAAGAGCCTCCTCTATTACGGCAGCGTCGCCGTCTCCAAGGGGTTGCGCGACTTCATCCGGATCGCAAACGGATTTGAGATGCACAGCCCCGGCTGGCATGTGGATTTCATCGGGCCGCTGCACGGTAAAGGCAGGCCACCGAAGGCATTTGCCGAAGAGATACGGCAATCGCTCGTGATGGCACCGGAGAAGGTGCGCATCATCGGGGCGCTGCCGCGCAATGAGGCGCTCGGGCGTATCGGCGCGCATCACACGCTCGTCAACATGTCGAAGCGCGAAACGTTCTGCTACGCATTCGTGGAGGGTATACTGAGCGGCGCCCGTCCTCTCGCGCTCGCCGCCTCAGCGCAAGCGGAGTTCATCCCCGATGCGTTGCGCCCCGAGTTCTCGGTCGGTGCGACGGCGGCGGACGTCGAGCGGTTCGATCCCGAAGCGTTCGGCAATGCCTGGGAGCGTCACGCGGGCGAAATTCGCAACCATGCGCGGCACCTGACGCGGCCGTCCGCGTACTGCGACGCCTATGAGCAATTGGCCGGGGGCACGCCGCGCGCTGCGTTCATCGTCGGGGGGCGGTGGGCGCAGGCGCCGGCGTCGGTGCTCATTCCCGCCCACGAGCCGGAGCACTACCTGCTGGACGTGATTGACTCGGTGCATGCGCAGACCGTCGAAGCGGCTGAAATCGTGGTGGGTGACGACGGCAGCAGATCGGAAGCCGCGCAGGCCGTTCTTCGAGCTGCCGCGGAGCGTCCCGGCGTTCGCGTCGTCCATTTTCCCTGGCGCGGGCTGGCCGAAACGCGCAACCGGCTGTTGCGGGAATGCCGTACGCCGCTCTTCGCATTCGTCGATGCCGACGATCTGCTCAATCCTGACTTCATCGGGCGCAGCCGCGAATACCTGAGCGCCAACTTCGACGACGGCGTGCGCTGCGTTCAGGGCTGGTACGAGCTGTTCGGCACGCAGAGCGGCGTGCGCGGGCCCGTCATCTACCAGCACTTCTCCCATGCGCTGTGGAACGATCTCAAGAATACGGTTCTGGGTGTGACCGAGGTGTTTCGCGACCTCGGCTACGACGCCGAGTTGATGGCGGGGGAGGCGGAGGACTGGGAGTTCTGGCTCCGCTACTTCCGCCAGGGCTGGCAGGTGCGCATCATCCCCGAGGTGCTTTGGCGCTATCGGCGCCATCAGCATGCGCTTTCCGCGCGGTGGTCCGAAGCGATGTCACTGGGAACGGCGAGGGCGAACGCGCGGATACTCGGGTCGGCCGGGGGCGGCAGCATTCCACCGCACGTCTGGGAGTTCGTCGGCGAATACATGTATCTCGGCGAATCCTTCTTCGACCAGCACCTCGGCGGGAACCGATACAAGGATCTCAGCAAAATCGCGACGCGGGTTTCGTCATTCTCGCGCGCCGGCCTTCCGCTGAATTTCAGGCAGCGCGCGGCCGTGCGCATCATGCGCCACCTGTCGCGGTCCCTGCGATGAAAAGCCAGCCGCAAAAGAGGGGGCTTCCGTTTCAGGTAAGCGGCATCCACCTCGATGCGTCGACGATTGAAATCGTGCGACGCCTCACGCTCGAGCATTTCTGGGTCTACGCGCCACGGTATGCGTTCGCATTCGTGCTCATGGCGGTGTTCGCCGGTTGCACCGCGCTCACGGCGTGGCTGATGAAGGACGTGGTGAACCGCATCTTCGTCGCTCAGGACCGGGCGGCGATGGTCTGGCTTCCGATCGCGATCTGCGGCCTTTTCCTGGCCAAAGGCTTCGCCGCCTACTTCCAGGAGATTTCTCTCGCGCATATCGGCAACCGGATCGTGGCAGACACGCAGCGCCGTCTTTTCGCGCACGTGCTGCAGATGGATGCGAGCTTCTTCCTGCGCCAGTCCTCCGCCGAGCTCGTCACGTGCATGAGCCAGCGCGCGGGCGCGGTACGCGACGTGTTGAACATTCTCGCGCTCGGCGTTGGTAGAGACCTCTTCACACTGCTCAGCCTATTGGCGGTGATGCTGTCGCAAGACGTGCTGATGACGGCGATGGCCGTGGTGGCAGGGCCCGCAATCGCAGTGGGGCTGCGGCGTCTCACCAAGCGCGTCCGCAAAGCCGCCGACAGCGAGTATCAGTCCATGACCACGGTCATCGCGACGATGCGCGAGGCTTCGCAGGGGATCAGGATCGTAAAATCCTTCCAGCTCGAACCGATAATGGAACGCCGCATGGGTGATGCCATCGGTGCGGTGGAGCGGATAAACAACAAGCTGACGAAGATCCAGTCTCTGACCAATCCGCTGATCGAAGCCGCGGGCGGCATCGCGGTCGCAGCGGTCGTAGCCTATGCGGGCTGGCGCAGCGTCGCCTATGGTCAGACGCCCGGCGAGCTGTTCGCCTTCCTGACGGCGTTGCTGATGGCGGCCGATCCGCTGCGCCGCCTGTCCCGCATGCAACTGCAACTCGCTTCGGCGGCGATCGGCGCGAAGACGCTGTACGCGATTATCGACACGCCGGCGCAGGAATCGAAAAATCCCACGCCGGCGCTGGTGATGGATAAGGGCAGCGTATCGTTCGATCAGGTCTCGTTCGGCTATTTTGCCGACGAGCCGGTGCTGAAAAATCTCAGCTTCACGGCGCAGGGTGGAAAAGTCACCGCCATCGTCGGTCTTTCGGGAAGCGGTAAAACGACCGTCCTCAACCTCATTCAAAAAATGTGGCGCCCCGACTCCGGCACCATCGCGATCGATGGCCAGTCGATCGCCGAGGTGTCGACGCTATCGTTACGCAGCCAGATTTCGCTCGTCAGCCAGGATGTCTTCCTGTTCGAGGGATCGATCAGAGAGAATATTGCCGCTGGGTCCAAGGACCATTCCGATGCCGCCATCAAGGCGGCTGCGCGCGCAGCCCATATCGACACGTTCATCGAAAGCCTCCCGGATGGCTATGACACACCGGTCGGGGAGCTTGGCGCGATGCTTTCCGGCGGGCAACGCCAGAGAATTTCGATCGCCCGCGCTTTCCTGAAGGACGCGCGCATCATCCTGCTCGACGAGCCGACGTCCGCTCTCGATGGTCATTCCGAGCAGCGTATTCAGACGGCGCTTGCCGGCCTGATGAAGGGCCGCACCACGATCGTCATCGCTCACCGGCTCTCGACCGTCGCGACGGCGGACCGCATCTTCGTTCTTGCCGATGGGAGCGTCGCTGAGAACGGCACCCATAGGGAGCTGATTGCGGCGGGCGGGCTCTACGCTCACCTCTACAAAGCGCAGTTTTCAAACGCCATGGGGCCGGAGCTGTTGCAGGCAACGGCATAGTCATCGACAGGAGGCGAGCGTGAACCCGGAAGTCACTGTGATGATGCCGGTCCATAACGCCAGACCGTATCTGCGCGCCGCCGTCGCGAGCATCCTCTCGCAGACGCTCGGCAATCTGAAACTGCTCGTCATCGACGACGGATCGGACGATGGGTCCGCGGCTCTTTTGCAGGAGCTGGCAAGCACCGATGATCGCATCGAGCTTATCAGGCGCGGTCGAATGGGGCAGGTCGAGACGCGTAACGAGCTGTTGCACCGGGCGCAGACGGACCTCGTTGCCTGCGCGGACGCCGACGACATTTCGCTGCCGACGCGCCTGGCGGATCAGTTGGTGCGTATGAAGGGCGACAATGATCTCGTGGTGCTGGGAACGCAGCTCCGCATCATCGATCGAAGCGGCCACGTTCGAGGGCACATGTCCCGTCCGACGGGCGCCCAGAACGTCCGCAACGCGCTGTTTCGGGGTGCGGCGATATCGCAACCCTCCACCATGCTCCGCAGGACGGCAATCATCGCCGCGGGCGGCTATCGCAAATGTTACGAGCACGCGGAGGACTACGACATGCTCCTGCGTGCTGTCGAAGTGGGCAAGGTCGATAATACGGAAGAGGTCGGTATCGACTATCGTGTCCACGAGCAGAGCGTTTCGCACCGGCATGCGATCCGCCAGATGGCATCGGCCGATCTCGCGCGGGCGACGCACGCGCTTCGCCTCGCCGGTAAGGCCGATCCGACGGTAGGCTTGCTGGATGCGCCCGCCTACGATCATCCCGTGATGAAAGCGCTGGTTCCGTCGGCCGCGCTCTATGCGGTGCTCGAGACGGTGCGCACCCGCCCCGGAGCAGCACCGCTTCAGGAGCTACTTTCCACCGCTATCAATCGTCGCCAGCAGCGCCACGTGCAACGTGCGCTCATCGACGCCGTGCGCCACCGGGAGTTCGACACATTGAGTGCCCGGGCGCTGCTGCGCGCGGTGGCGCTCGGTCCGGGGCGGTTCATTCGCTCCTACCGAACCATGACCGGCAGCGAGCAAGAGGCCGTGGCCGGAGCGTAAAATTGCAATGACCGCGAGGATAGAGCGCATCGACGCGGATGCACGGGATGGGGAGAGCCACGATGCGGCACACGTTTCAATCGTTCTGGATCGGAGAACGCCTTTCGCCTTACGAGGCGCTGTGCATGCGCTCGTTTCTCGACCACGGGCACCGGTTCGTTCTCTATTGCTATTCCGACAGGCTCAAGGTGCCGAAAGGCGTAGAGCGGCGCGATGCATCCTCCATTCTACCGAAGGATCGCTGCTTTGCCTATAGCACCGGGTTTGGCACCGGGTCGTTCTCGGCGTGCTCGAATTTGTTTCGCTATCTGCTGCTGCAACGGTTTGGGGGATGGTGGGTCGACACCGACGTCATCTGCCTCAGCGATCGCATTCCGTTCTACTACAGCTTCTTTGCCCACGAGGATGCCGAGTTCATCAATGGCGCGGTGCTCTATTTCGAGCCGGGCGACCGGCTGATCGAAGAGTGTCTTCGCGATGCGCTGAAGATGGGACGCGACGTGACATGGGGGCAGATCGGGCCGAGGCTCATTACCCAAAAGGTGCATGAGCTCAACCGCGGATGGGAGGCGCAGGACTCCGCCACCTGCTACCCTGTTCACTGGAGCGCCGCGCTCGACCTCCTCGACCCTCGCAAAACGATGGAAATCGCGGCGTCGACGGCGAACAGTGTGATGCTGCACCTGTGGAATGAGATCTTCCGCCAGGCGGCACTGTCGAAGAAGTGCCTTCCGCCGAGCGGTTCGTATCTGCGGATCCTGGCGGATAGGCATCCCGTCGCCGGATGGAAGGGTCTCTATTTACTGAACGAGAATTCGGAAACGGCCATGCCCGGTGCGCTGAAGAAGGTGCGCCTGCCGGCGGTCGACAGAATGAAATGCATAGCTGACAGGGTCTTACACGACAGTCTGCGGCGTCCGCTGCGCTCCGCTCACCCATCGTACTATGCAGCTGCCGAATAGCTCGCGCCGCAATCATGCGCGTACTTACCCCTTGTCGAAGATCGGTTAGCGAAATATTTAGGGAGGACTGGTGACCAGCCGCCAATGGTGAGCATCGAGAGACGGTGTCGTAACCCGCGCTTATGCAGGAAAATCGCCACATCCTCGTCGTCGATAATGACAAAGAAGCGTGCGCGCTTTTGGAGCGGATCTTTTCGGAAGACGGGTTTCTCGTCACGGTGGCCGAAAGCCGAGTGGCGCTCATGCGGTGCCTGGATGAATACGCGATCGACCTGATCACTCTCGACATCAGCTTGTCGGGAGATGATGGACTGGAGGTGGCCCGTCTTCTGCGCGAAACGCGGGACACACCCATCGTGATCATCACCGGGAGGGTAGCCGCGGACGATCGCGTCCATGGTCTCGAGAATGGCGCCGACGATTACATCACCAAGCCATTCGACCGGCGCGAGGTCATTTTGCGCATCCGCAAGATCCTCAACCGTTACAATATTCTAACTACACCGGTAGTGAATGAGCGCTACCGATTGGATTTTGGCATTCTCGATGTCGCGCGGCGCGAGCTGCGATCGCTCGGTGGTGATTTGATGGGGGTGACGGCCGCTGAGCTCGATTTGCTGACTATTTTCGTTCGTCAGCCGAGCCGCATTCTTTCCCGCGATGAAATCATGCGCCGCCTGAAAGGTAGAGCGTGGTCGCCATTGGAGCGAACGCTCGACAAGCACGTGGCGCAACTTCGCAAGAAGATCGAGTTGACTGGCGACTTGCCGCAAATGATCAAGAGTGTACGGGCAGTTGGCTATGTGTACGCCGGAAAGGTGGAGCGTGCTTGATGACTTCCGTCCGTCAGTGCACAAATCGTAACAAAACTTTCCTTGCGAATTGCCATCTTTGGGCAGAAGTTAAACGGCTGACGGAAGTCGTATTGTGTTGTCGCAATATGGAGATGAGTGGTTTCCCGCGCCGATTTGGGCTGGCAACCGCACACTGATTGGCTGCTGAACAGCGGCCCTACGTACTCACAAATTTCAAGAACCAAGAAGACGGGCGGCCTTTTGTCGGCCGCCGCGATGGGGAATGCCGAATCCAGTCTGTGGCATGGGCTGCGCAGGCTGAAATTTGCGGTCTCAAAGAAATAGAAGAGCTGTTTCGTGGTCGATTTGTCGGCCCGATTACCCTTGCCGTGTGGGTGCCAGGAATGATGTCTTCATATGTGAGGGCCGCATTCTTTAATATGAAAATGAAAATACTCGCTCAGTCTCAACTTATCAAAGTTCGATAATTCCGTTTGTACGATATCGATCCGCGAACGTTGACCATTGCGCGGTGCATTTCCGTACATTCGGTTTTGTAGGGTTGAGTTTGAAAGTGTTTTCCATTTTGCAAGCTCAGGGGGCGTGCAATGGGGACTGGAAATCTTCTGCTGAATACACTCGCACCTGAACATCAGGAGCTGATCTACCGAAACATGGATTTCGTGCTGATGTCCTATCGCCAGCAATTGATGCGGCGCAGGTGCAGACCGGAATACATCTATTTCCCCGAAGGCGGGCTCGTCTCGGTGGTCGCGCGCTCGGTGCGCCGGGAACAGGCCGACGTCGGGACCATCGGTAGAGAAGGGTGCACCGCGGTCGAAGTGGTATTGGGCTGCGAGCGCGCCTATCAGGATGCGGTCGTTCTAATT